>NZ_QTPU01000017.1:0-175282 GCF_003857805.1 Burkholderia sp. Bp9099 | reverse complement strand
AGCTGGCTGCCGCAGGTGTCGACCAACCTGATGGCCGGCCTGATCGAGACGCTCGCGATGGCGCCGTACCACGGCCGCGCGGACATGCCGGAAATCGCGCGCACGCTGCATCTGGAAGTGGACGAACTGTTTCCGATCGCCGAAGTGCTGCAGTACCTCGGTTTCGCCGACGTGCGCGAAGGCGACGTGTTCCTGACGCCGCCCGCGCGCGTGTTCGCCGAATTCGGCACGCAGGAACGCAAGCTGATGTTCGCGGATCACCTGCTGAAGCACGTGCCGCTCGCCGCGCGGATCCGGAAGGTGCTGAACGAGCGCCCGGGCCATCGTGCGCCGCGCGTGCGTTTCGAGCAGGAGCTGGAGGATTTCCTGTCGGACGAGGCCGCCGAGGAAACGCTCGACGCGGTGATCGACTGGGGGCGTTACGGCGAAGTCTTTTCGTACAACGACAAGACGGAAGTGTTCAGTCTCGAGGACGTGGAGAGCTGACGTCCCTGCCCGAATGACGCGCGACCGTCATTCGGGCAAATCCCGCTGATTCGCGTCCTGCGCGCTGCCGCCCGTACTGAGCCGCTCGATCTTTTCCATCCTCTGCCGCGCCAGTTCGGGAAGCCGGTTCGTCACGCCGATCACCAGCGCTTCGGCGAGCGCCAGCGCCGGCACGTTGGTCTGCAGCATCGCGAACGGGCGCCCCTGGATCCGCAGCACGATCTCGGCGAACGCGCTGATCGGCGAGCGCCATTCGTCGGTAATCAGCAGCACGCGCACGCCGAGCTGGTGCGCGGCCTGCGCGAACCGGATGCTGTCCTTCTGATAGCGGCGAAAATCGAAAATGACCAGCACGTCGCCGGGCCCCATGTCGGTCAGCGACACCGACGAGAGATTCAGGTTCGGCTCGACGTACTGCACGTGCGGGCGCGCATACGCGAGCGTGAACGAAAACAGCGACGCGAGCGGCGCGGTATAACGCCCGCCGCCGCAGAACACGCGGATTTCCGGATCGGCCAGCAGCGTCACCGCTTCGTCGAACGCTGCCGCGTCGAGTCCCTCGATCGTGGTGGCAAGCGATTGCGAGAGCCGCTGGAAGATCGCCGCATGGCTGTCGCGCATCCCCGATTCCGAGTGGAACGCATCCATCCGCGCGAGCGGCGAATTCATCGCGGTGTCGATCTCGTCGTGCAGCGCCTGCTGGAACGACGAGTAGTTCGGGAAGCCGATCCGCACGACGAAGCGGAACACGGTCGGGTCGCTGACTTCGGCTTGCTTCGCGAAGCTCGCGATCGGCCCGAGCCCGAGGCTCGGATAGCGATCCAGCAGCGCGTGCGCGACCTTCTGTTCCGACGGCGTGAAGCTATCCATCTGGGATAGCAGCAACGCCCTGATGCTTGTCCCCATCGGGCACTCCGGCTTGTTTTTATCTGAATGAATGACAAACGGCAGGCATGCGTCTGCCGGCGACGCCGTGCATGTTAGCCGATCGCCGCGCCGCGGACCGTGTGAGGCCACAGATTAGAGGGGCGCATCATTCGGGTCGTCAATCGGCTGATTGTGTAATGTATTAAACATTATCGATCGGAACCTTTCCATAAATTCATCGAGAATTCAGTAATTACCCTAGGTTTTGACATGAAAATGCCGATGCTATGATCGCGGCCTCGCCGGAATGTATGGTTTATTACATGCCGGATCAGCAGCGTCGCCCGGCCTTCCGAGTCGGTTGCGCATCCCGGTATGGCCCGGTCATTCGTCTGGAGGATTCCGTCATGAGGCGGCTCGTCGTACTCACCCTGTTGTCGGCCATCAGCGCAGGCGCGCTCGCCGCTTCGGAACCCGCGGTGGAAGCGAAGAACGGCATGGTCGTGTCGTCGCAGCACTTCGCGTCGCAGATCGGCGTCGACATCCTCAAGGAAGGCGGCAACGCGGTGGACGCCGCCGTGGCGGTCGGCTACGCGCAAGCGGTGACCAATCCGTGCTGCGGCAACATCGGCGGCGGCGGCTTCATGACCCTGCACCTGGCCGACGGCCGCGACCGCTTCATCAACTTCCGCGAGACCGCGCCGGCCGCGGCGTCGGCGAACATGTATCTCGATGCGAACGGCAACGTCATTCCGGACGACAGCCTGTACGGCTATCGCGCGGTCGGTGTGCCGGGCACGGTCGCGGGTCTCGACCTCGCGCAGCGCAAGTACGGCAAGCTGACGCGCAGGCAGGTGATGGAGCCGGCGATCCGGCTCGCGCGCGACGGCTTCGTGCTGACGCGCGGCGATACGGACATCCTCGACACGACGATCGAGCGCTTCAGGAAGGACCCGGAAGCCGCGCGCATCTTCCTGCGCCCGGACGGCACGCCGCTGCAGCCGGGCGACCGCCTGGTGCAGAAGGACCTGGCACGCACGCTCGAGCGCATTGCGGAGCAGGGCCCCGACGCGTTCTATCACGGCGAGATTCCGAAGATCGTCGAAGCCGCGGCGAAGCGCGGCGGCGGGGTGATCACGGCGGCCGATTTCGCGTCGTATCGCGCGCAGGACATGGCGCCGCTGACCTGCACGTATCGCGGCTACGAGTTCGTGTCGGCGCCGCCGCCGAGCTCGGGCGGCGTGACCATGTGCGAGACGCTGAACGTGCTCGAAGGGTATGACCTGCGCAAGTTCGGCTACCAGTCGGCGTCGGTGGTCCACTACATGACCGAGGCGATGCGCCACGCGTACGAGGATCGCAACACGCTGCTGGGCGACCCGAACTTCATCGACAATCCGGTCGCCAAGCTGACGAGCAAGCAGTATGCGGCCGAGATCCGCAAGCAGATCAGCGGCGACTTGGCGACGGCATCGGTCGACGTGCAGCCGGGTATCGGCGTGCACGAGAAGCCGGAGACGACCCACTACTCGATCATCGACCGCGACGGCAACGCGGTGTCGACCACGTACACCGTCAACGGCCGCTTCGGCGCCGTGGTGATCGCGCCGGGAACGGGCTTCTTCCTGAACGACGAGATGGACGACTTCACGGTCAAGGTCGGCGCGCAGAACCTGTTCGGCCTCGTGCAGGGCACGCGCAACTCGATCGCGCCGGGCAAGCGTCCGCTGTCGTCGATGGCGCCGACGATCGTGAAGAAGGACGGCAAGGTGTTCATGGTGGTCGGCTCGCCGGGCGGCTCGCGCATCATCACGATCACGCTGCAGACCGTGCTGAACGTGATCGACCACGGGATGACGCCGCAGGATGCGGTCGGTGCGCCGCGCATCCATCATCAATGGCTGCCGGACCAGGTCTATTACGAGACCCGCGGCCTGTCGCCCGACACGCTCGCGATCCTGCGCAACATGGGCTACAAGATGGTCGAGCAGACGCCGTGGGGCGCCGCCGAGCTGATCATGGTCGGCCTGCCCGGCACCGAGGCGGTGAGCCATCAGAGTTCCGGCAACGATTCGTCGGTGTCGGGCAACGTGCGCGTCGGCTACATCTACGGCGTCAACGATCCGCGCCGACCGGCCGGTTCGGCGATCGGCTACTGACCTGAGCTGATTTGATTTGATCTGATTGCACCAGGCTGAACGGTTGCCCCGGCGTTCGCCATCGCGTGAGCGCCGGGGCAGCGACAGCGCGTCCGTTCGCGGACGTCCGCAGTATCGGGCGGGGCGGGTGCCCGGAATGCCGGGCCCGACCGACCCGCAATGCGCGCCGTGGCACGGCACTGACGCGCGCATTTTTTTTCATTCCTGCTCCGTGCATCGAGTTCCGTTATGAACAAACGAATGTCTGCGGCAGTCTGGATCCTGCTCGCGATGGCGGCCGGCATCTTCATCGGCTACATGATCTATACGCAGTTTCCGGACAAGCAGTCCGCGACCGAGATCGCCGGCTACATCTCCCTCGTGTCCGACGTGTTCCTGCGGTTGATCAAGATGGTGATCGGCCCGCTGGTGTTCTCGACGCTCGTCGTCGGCATCGCACACATGGGCGACGCTTCGTCGGTGGGACGCGTGTTCGTGAAGGCGTTCGGCTGGTTCGTCACCGCGTCGCTGATCTCGCTGCTGCTCGGGCTGCTGATGGCGAACCTGCTGCGCCCGGGCGAGAACCTCGGCCTGCCACTGCCGGACATCGGCGCATCCGCGCATCTCGCGACCTCCAAGTTCACGCTGAAGGATTTCGTCAGCCACATGGTGCCGAAGTCGATCGCCGAGGCGATGGCGAACAACGAGATCCTGCAGATCGTCGTGTTCTCGATGTTCTTCGGCGTCGCGCTGTCGGCGCTCGGCGAGCGCGGCAAGATCCTCGTCGCCGCGATCGACCAGCTGGCGCACGTGATGCTGAAGATCACCGGTTACGTGATGAAGCTCGCGCCGCTCGCGGTGCTGGCGGCGATGGCCGCGACCGTCGCGGTCAACGGGCTGTCGGTGTTGTTGAAGTTCGCGGTGTTCATGGGCGACTTCTACGTGAGCCTGTTCCTGCTGTGGAGCACGCTCGTGATCGCCGGCCTGCTGTTCCTCGGGCCGCGCGTATTCAAGCTGCTGGTGCTGATCAAGGAAGCGTTCATGCTGTCGTTCGCGACCGCGAGCTCCGAAGCCGCGTATCCGAAGATCCTCGACGCGCTCGACCGCTTCGGCGTGAAGCGCAAGATCTCGAGCTTCGTGATGCCGATGGGCTATTCGTTCAACCTCGACGGCTCGATGATGTACTGCACGTTCGCGTCGCTGTTCATCGCGCAGGCGTACAACATCCACCTGTCGCTCGGCACGCAGGTCACGATGCTGCTGGTCCTGATGCTGACGTCGAAGGGGATGGCCGGCGTGCCGCGCGCATCGCTCGTCGTGATCGCGGCGACACTGCACCAGTTCGACATCCCGGAAGCCGGGCTGCTGCTGATTCTCGGCGTCGACACGTTCCTCGACATGGGGCGCTCGGCCACCAATGCGGTCGGCAATTCGATCGCCAGCGCGGTGGTCGCGAAGTGGGAGGGCGAGCTGATGTCGGAGTCCGAAGCGCAAGCACATGCCGCGCATCTCGACGCGGAACTGGAACGGCAGAACCGCGATCCGGCCTATGGTGCCGGTCAGGCGACGTCCGTTTAAGCGGCACACGCCTCGTCGATGCACGCCGCCAGCACCATCGCGGCGGCGTTGCCCGGCGCCGAGCCGAGCAGTTGCGGCGCGTAGACGCTGTCGCCGCGCGCGATCGGCCGCCCCGACAGCGCGCAGACGCCGCGCTTGCGCGTCGTGAACAACCGCCACTTCTGGTAGCCGTAGTGGCCGGTGCACGCGTCGCACCACGAAATCATCACGGTGTCGGCCGTGGGCCGCTCGAGCACGCTGATCGACGGCTGGCTCGTCGCATCCCACGACGGCAGGCGATCGCGCGTGATGCTGCGCCGTCGCGGGGCGGCCCATGAAACGGACGGCATGTCGAAGCTGCCGATCGCGGCGACGGTCCTGAGCCAGGCAACTGCACTGTTGCTCATCTTTGCTTTCCTCGAAACGTTGGGCGACGCCGCGAAACGCGGCGTCACGACAGGCGGATGCGCGGTTGCACGCAGCCGTTGATCCGTTCGGCGAGCCACAGCAGCGTCGCCTTGGAGAATCCGTGCAGCGCCTGCTGGTGGCGCCGGTACAGCATCAGGTGGCTGAATTGCGCGAAACGCCCCTGGATGAAGCCGCCGCGGAAGAACCCGAATTGGCCGAGCGTGCCGAACGCGTCGTAGTCGCTGATCGACACGAGCGCGCCGAAATCGTGGAACGCGAACGGCGGCATCGGCTTGCCGTCGAGCCAGGCGGGCAGGTGTTTCGCGAGATGTTCGGCCTGCTGGGTCGCCACCTGCGCGGTGGGCGGCAGCGGCCGTTCGTGGCCGTCGGGCTGCAGGCTCGCGCAATCGCCGATCGCGAACACGTGCTCGTCGGCCGTGGCCTGCAGCGTGGGCCCGACCAGGATCTGGTTCGCGCGGTTCGTGTCGAGCCCGCCGAGTGCCTGCATGAAATCGGGCGCCTTCACACCCGCCGCCCACACCATCAGATCCGCTTCGGCGAATGAACCGTCGCCGTAGTGGAAGCCGTTCGCATCGGCCGCCGTCACGCGCGTGGACGTCAGCACGTGAAAGCCGATCTGCTCGAGCCGCCGCTGCGCCGACGCGGAAATCCGCGGCGGAAATGCGGCGAGGATGCGCGGGCCGCTTTCGAGCAGCGTGAGCCGCAGCCGCTCGCGCACCGTCGCGTCGCCATACGCCTGCGCCACTTCCAGCAGCCGGCTCAGTTCCGCCGCCAGCTCCACGCCCGTCGCGCCCGCGCCGACGATCGCGACGCGAAACGGCTCGTCGCGCGCGATGCTGCGGAACACGCGCATCCGCAGCGCTTCATTGAAGGTTTCGGCCTGCCGCTGGCTGTCGATGAAGTAGCAGTGCTCGCGCACGCCCGGCACGCCGAAATCGTTGGCCTGGCTGCCGAGCGCGAGGATCAGCACGTCGTATTCGAGTTCGCGCGCGTCGACCACGCGTTCGCCGTCCTGCGAGCGAATCTCGCCGAGCTGCACGCGACGGCGCGCGCGATCGAGCCCCGTCAATTCGCCGGGCTGGTACGTGTAGCCGTGATCGCGCGCATGGGCGAGAAAGATCACCTGCTGTTGCTGCACGTCGCGCGTACCGGCCGCGATCGTGTGCAGCATCGGCTTCCAGACATGGGTCGGGCTGCGGTCGACCACGGTGACATGGGCGCGCCCGGTGCGGCCGAGACGTTCGCCGAGGCGGGTTGCGAGCTGCAATCCGGCGATGCCGCCGCCGACGATCACGATGCGAGTAGGGGTTGTCATGAATAAATCATCACGTGATGAATAAGGTATGATCCTAGCGCTTCCCGGCTTCGCGTGTCAACGGAGCGGGCAGGCAACCCGGTTCCGCGGACGCGAACCGGGGCCCGGACACGGGCATTCGATTCATTCAACGGGAGCAGGAAAACGTGGCTGAAGTCACTGAGCGCGCGCCGTCGAAGCGGCGTACGCGCGGGCGGCCGCTGGCGGAGGCGTCCGTCGGACCGGACGTGATATTGCGGGCCGCGCGCCGCACGTTCGCGAAGCGCGGCTACGACGCGACGAGCGTGCGCGAGGTCGCGCGCGAGCTGGGCATCGACGCGGCGCTGATCGCCCATCATTTCGGCGCGAAGGAGACGCTGTGGCTGGCTGTCGTCGAGCAGATCGTCGACCTGGCCGAGCCGCTGTTCGACGCGTTGCGCGCGCTGCGCACGTCGTCATTGCCGCATCGCGAGCGCGTGCGGCGCGCGATCGAGCTGTGCGTCGATCACGAGTTCGCGGAGCCGGACATCGGCATGTTCTTCTCGACGGCAGCGACCGAGGAGGGCGGGCGGCTCGACTGCCTGCAGCAGCGGATCGTGCGCCCGTATCGCGACGCGATGTTTCCGCTGCTGGCCGACGCGGTCGCGGCCGGCGAGATCCGCCCGGTCGATCCGAACGTGCTGTTCTTCATGATCGCGAGCGCGGTCGGCACGACGGTGTCGTACAGCCACATGATGCTGGAGTTCACGTCGCTGCCCACGCGGCAGGAGGCGTTCCGGCAGGCCGTGCTCGACGTCGCGCTCGGCATCCTGAGCGTCTGAGCGCCGCGCGCGACGCGAAGCCGGCCGGCGCGCCGGCGCGATTGACCTTACGCCGGGCAGGGCCCGGACTGCCATTGCTGCCAACCGGCAACGTCTGGGCAGACTGGCGCCCTCACGGGCACGGCGATCGCGGTGAGCGGCGGGGCGGGCGAGTCGGGTGACGCGGGACGCCGGCGCGGCATCGTGCATCGCGCCGGCCGCCGCGCGTGCGTCAGTCGAGATCGGGCGGCGTATCACCGAGCCAGCGCCGTGCGCCCGGCCCGTTGCGTCCCGCGCGGTCCTCGGGATTGGTCAGCTTGCAGCGCTTCAGCGACAGGCAGCCGCAACCGATGCATTCGTCGAGATTGATGTAGAGCCGCTGCAGTTCCTCGATCCGGTTCGCGACGCGCTGTTTCCAGCCGCGCGACAGCCGCTGCCAGTCCTTGTTGGTCGGCGCGGTGTCTTCCGGCAGGCTTACGAGCTGTTCGGCGATCTCGTCGAGCGAATAGCCGATCTTCTGCGCGAACACGATGAACGCGATCAGCCGCAGCACCGCGCGCGAATAGTGGCGATGGCTCGAGCCGTTGCGGTGCGACTTGATGAGTCCGCGCGTCTCGTAGAAACGCAGCGTCGATGCCGGCACGCCGCTGCGCGCGGCCACTTCGCGGATCGACATCAGCGGCCATTGCGGGATTTCGTCGATACCCATGACGCCCTCCGGGAAAGCTTGACTTGAAGTTAACTTCAACTTTTATGCTACGCGGCAGTTTAACCCGTCGCGAGGCATCATGCTCTCCTTATCCCTACGCAGGACCTCGCCTTTGGGCGCGGCCTGCGCACTGCTGCTGGCGTTGTCGGGCTGTCACGACGGCAAAGGCGAAACGGCGGCCCAGCCGCTTCCCGAAGTCGGCGTGACGACCGTCGCGCCGCGCACGATCCGCCTCGCGGACGAATTCAACGGACGCGTCGAAGCAGTCGACGCGGTCGAGCTGCGGCCGCGCGTGAGCGGCTATCTGCAGCGCATCGCGTACAAGGAGGGCGACCTCGTCGCGCAGGGCGCGGTGCTGTTCGAGATCGATCCGCGTCCGTACCGGATCGCGCTCGACCGCGCCAACGCACAGCAGCAGCGGGCGCGCGCGGCCGCGAGCCTCGCCGATGTGCAGCTCAAGCGCGTGCGGACACTGATCGATGCGCATGCAACTTCCCAGGAGGAACTCGACAACGCGCGCGCGACCGCCGAGCAGGCGCGCGCCGACCTGCGGGCGGCCGATGCGGCCGTCGCCGACGCGAAGCTCAATCTCGGTTTCACCGAGGTGCGTGCGCCGATCGCGGGGCGCGTCGGCCGGGCGATCGCGACCGCCGGAAACCTCGCGCGCGCCGACGACACGCTGCTCACGACCGTCGTGTCGCAAGACCCCGTCTACGTGTATTTCGACTGCGACGAGCAGAGCTACCTGCGCTACAACGCGCGGCGCGCCGACCCGAAGCATCGCGCGATCGGCGCCGATCCGGTGCGCGTGGGGCTCGCGAACGAGACGGGTTTCCCGCACGCGGGCACCGTCGATTTCCTCGACAACCGGCTCGATCCGCAAACCGGCACGATTCGTGCGCGCGTGCGGCTGCCGAACGCGGACCACGCGTTCACGCCGGGCCTCTATGCGCGCGTCCAGCTCGTCAGCGGTCGCGACCAGGATGCGCTGCTCGTCGACGACAAGGCGGTGCTCACCGACCAGGACCGCAAGTACGTGTACGTGATCGGCGCCGGCGACAAGGCGCTGCGTCGCGACGTCACGATCGGCCGTGCGCTGGACGGCGAGCGGATCGTCGAGAAGGGGCTGGAGCCGGGCGATCGCGTGGTCATCGACGGCGTGCAGCGGATCTACTATCCGGGCGCGCAGGTGAAGCCGAAGGTGCTGCCTGCACGCGCGGATGCGGACACCGCCACCGGCCCGGGCAGCGACACGCAGGCCGCAGCGGTGGCGGTGGCCGACGCCGGCGCGCCGGCCGCGCGGTAACGGGAGGCCCGCAATGGATTTCTCCCGCTTCTTCATCGACCGGCCGATTTTCGCGGTCGTGCTGTCGATCGTCATCTTCGCGATCGGCCTGATCTCGATCCCGATGCTGCCGGCCGGCGAATATCCGGAAGTCGTGCCGCCGAGCGTCGTCGTGCGCGCGACGTACCCGGGCGCGAACCCGAAGGAAATCGCCGAATCGGTCGCCGAACCGCTGGAAGAGGCGATCAACGGCGTCGAAGGCATCATGTACATGAAGTCGGTCGCCGGTTCGGACGGCAGCCTGCAGGTCGTCGTCACGTTCCTGCAGGGCGTCGATCCCGATACGGCCGCCGTGCGCGTGCAGAACCGCGTGAGCCAGGCGTTGTCGCGCCTGCCGGAGGAGGTGCGCCAGTACGGCGTGACCACGCAGAAGCAGTCGCCGACGCCGCTGATGTACGTGAGTCTCTATTCGCCGGACAACAGCCGCGATTCGCTGTACCTGCGCAACTACCTGACGCTGCACGTGAAGGACGAGCTGTCGCGCCTGACCGGCATCGGCGACGTCGGCGTGTACGGCTCAGGCGACTACGCGATGCGGCTCTGGCTCGACCCGAACCGGCTGGCGTCGCGCGGGCTGACCGCGAGCGACGTGATCGCCGCGGCGCGCGAGCAGAACGTGCAGGTGTCGGCCGGCCAGCTCGGCGCGGAGCCGACGCCGAAGAAAAACGACTTCCTCGTGTCGATCAACGTGCGCGGCCGGCTGCGCACCGCGCAGGAATTCGGCGACATCGTGCTGCGCAACGGCGACGACGGCCAGGTCGTGAAGCTGTCCGACGTCGCGCGCATCGAGCTCGGCGCGGGCGACTATACGCTGCGCTCGTACTTCAACGATAAGCATTCGTCCGTGGTCGGCATTTTCCTGTCGCCTGGCGCGAACGCGCTCGACGTCGCGAAGGCGGTGTATGCGAAGCTCGACGAACTGTCGAAACGATTCCCGCCGGGCGTCGCCTATCGTCCGGTGTGGGACCCGACCGTGTTCGTGCGCGAATCGATCCGCGCGGTGCAGCACACGCTGATCGAGGCCGTCGTGCTGGTCGTGCTCGTCGTGATCCTGTTCCTGCAGACCTGGCGCGCGTCGATCATTCCGCTCGTCGCGGTGCCCGTGTCGGTGGTCGGCACGTTCGCGTGGCTCTACCTGCTCGGCTATTCGATCAACACGCTGACGTTGTTCGGGCTCGTGCTCGCGATCGGGATCGTCGTCGACGATGCGATCGTGGTGGTCGAGAACGTCGAGCGCAACATCGCACAGGGTTTGAGCCCGCGCGACGCCGCGCACCAGGCGATGCGCGAGGTGTCGGGGCCGATCGTCGCGATCGCGCTCGTGCTGTGCGCGGTGTTCGTGCCGATGGCGTTCATGTCGGGTGTGACGGGCCAGTTCTACAGGCAGTTCGCGGTGACGATCGCGATCTCGACGGTGATCTCCGCGGTGAACTCGCTGACGCTGTCGCCCGCGCTCGCCGCGAAACTGCTGCGTCCGCACGGCGCGCCGAAGGATGCGTTGACCCGCGTGCTCGACCGCGCATTCGGCTGGCTGTTTCATCCGTTCAACCGCTTCTTCGAGCGCAGCTCCGATCGCTATCACGGCGTGGTCGCGCGCACGCTGAAGCGGCGCGGCGCGGTGTTCGCGGTCTATGCGGCCTTGCTCGCCGCGACCGCGCTGCTGTTCAACGCGGTGCCGGGCGGCTTCATCCCCGTGCAGGACAAGCTGTACCTGTTCGCCGGCGCGAAGCTGCCGGAGGGCGCGTCGCTCGCCCGCACCAGCGCGGTCACCGAGCAGATGACGAAGATCGCGCTCGGCACCGACGGCGTCGAGATGGTCCCGGCGTTCGCCGGGCTGAACGCGCTGCAGGGCGTGAACACGCCGAACATCACGAACTCGTACGTGATCCTGAAGCCGTTCGACCAGCGTCACCGCAGCGCCGCGCAGATCAACGCGGACCTGAACGCACGCTTCGCGGCGATCGGCGGCGGCATCACCTATGCGCTGATGCCGCCGCCGATCCAGGGCCTCGGCAACGGTTCGGGCTACTCGCTTTACCTCGAGGATCGCGGCGGGCTCGGCTACGGTGAATTGCAGAAGGCACTGACGGCGTTTCAGGCCGCGGTCGCGAAGACGCCGGGGATGAGTTATCCCGTCAGTTCGTACCAGGCGAACATCCCGCAGCTGGAAGTGAAGGTCGACCGGCTGAAGGCGAAGGCGCAAGGCGTCGCGCTCACCGACCTGTTCAACACGCTGCAGGTCTATCTCGGCTCGATGTACGTGAACGACTTCAACGCATTCGGCCGCGTGTACCGCGTGATGGCGCAGGCCGACGCCGGTCACCGGCAGACGGCCGCGGACATCGCGAACCTGCGCACGCGCAACGCGAAAGGCGAGATGGTGCCGATCGGCTCGATGGTGACGGTCGCGCCCGCGTATGGGCCGGACCCGGTCGTCCGCTACAACGGCTATCCGGCCGCGGACCTGATCGGCGACGCCGATCCGAAGGCGATGTCGTCGTCGCAGGCGATCGCGAAGCTGCAGCAGATCGCGAAGGACGTGCTGCCGCCGGGCATCACGCTCGAATGGACCGATCTCAGTTACCAGCAGGTCACACAGAGCAACGCGGCGATCGTCGTGTTCCCGCTCGCGGTGATGCTCGTGTTCCTGGTGCTCGCGTCGCTGTACGAGAGCTGGACGCTGCCGCTTGCGGTGATCCTGATCGTGCCGGTGTGCATGTGCGCGGCGCTGTTCGGCGTGTGGCTGTCCGGCGGCGACAACAACGTGTTCGTGCAGGTCGGTCTCGTCGTGCTGATGGGGCTCGCGTGCAAGAACGCGATCCTGATCGTCGAGTTCGCGCGCGAACTCGAAATCCAGGGCAAGGGTGCGATCGCGGCGGCGCTCGAGGCATGCAGGCTGCGGCTGCGCCCGATCGTGATGACGTCGGTCGCGTTCATCGCGGGCTCGGTGCCGCTCCTGATCGGCGGCGGCGCGGGCAGCGAAGTGCGGGCCGCCACCGGCGTCACCGTATTCGCGGGGATGCTCGGCGTCACGTTGTTCGGGCTGTTCCTGACGCCCGTGTTCTACGTGGCGATCCGCAAGCTCGCGCGCGGCACGCCGGCCGTGTGGAGCGAACAGCACGGCACCCTGGAAGGAGAAAACCGATGAGCGCTGCATTCCGTCTTTCCGCGCTCGCGCTGTCGGTGACGCTCGCCGCGTGCGCGGTCGGCCCCGATTTCAAGCGGCCCGATACGGCGAGCGCCGCGCGCTTCGCGCGCGACGCGCATGCGACCACGCCCGATGCGTCGCCGCCCGTTGCGTCGGCCGCTGCCGATGCCGCGTTCTGGCGCGGCTTCGGCGACCCGGCGCTCACGCAGCTGATCGATGCGGCGCTCGCCGCGAATCAGGACCTGCAGGTCGCCGTATCGCGCTACGACGCATCGAACGCGCTGCTGTCGCAGGCCGCGTTCGACCGCTATCCGACGATTACCGCGAGCGGCCGGATCGGCCATCAGCTGACGAGCAGGGACCAGGCGTTCGGCGCGCCGCGCAGCCAGCGCGATACGCCGATCTCCAGTGTCGGGATCAATGCGGCGTGGGAACTCGACCTGTTCGGCCGCGTGCGCCGCTCGATCGAGTCGCAGCGGGCGGAAACGGCTGCGAGTGCGGCCGACGTGCGCGCGGTGCGTGTCGCGATCGCGGGCGAGGTCGCGAGCACGTACGTGGATCTGCGCGGCTCGCAGGAGCGGCTGCGGATCGCACGCGAGAACGCCGACAACCAGAAGCAGACGCTCGCGCTGATCAATGCGCGCGTCGGCGCGGGACGCGGCTCCGAACTCGATGCGGCGCGGGCGCGCGCGCAGTACGAATCGACGACGTCGCGGATCGCCGTGTACGAAGCGGCGATCGGCGTCGACGAGCATCGGCTCGCGGTGTTGACCGGGCAGACGCCGGATGCGCTGATCGGCCGGTTCGACATCCCGAGCGCTGCCGCATCGAAAGGCGCGCCGGTACCGCTGCCGGCGCTTGCAGCCGACATCGATCCCGGCACGCCGGGCGACCTGCTGCGCCGCCGCCCCGATGTCGCTGCCGCCGAAGCACGGCTGCACGCGGCGACCGCGCGCGTCGGCGTCGCGACAGCCGACCTGTTTCCGCGCTTCACGCTGTCGGGGCTGCTCGGCAGCGCGACGAGCAGCTACGGATTCTTCCGTGCGGGCAGCGATACGAACCTGATCGCGCTCGGCATCGACTGGTCGTTCCTCGATGTCGGCCGCGTGCGCGCGCGGATCGCGGCGAGCGACGCGGACGCGGCCGGCCAGCTCGCGCAGTACCGGCAGACCGTGCTCGGCGCGCTGGAGGAAACGGAGAACGCGCTGCTGCGTGTCGCCCGCACGCGGGAGGAGACCGCGCACCTCGTGCGCGCGGCGGACGACAGCGCTCGCGCGGCACAGCTTGCACAGACGCGCTTCTCGGCCGGTGCGATCGACTACTACGAAGTGCTCGACGCGCAACGGACGCTGCTGCAGGCGCAGGACGCGGCGGCCGACGGGCGGATGCGCAGCGCGGCATCGACGGTCGCGCTGTACAAGGCGCTCGCGGGCGGCTGGCCGTCGGAAACGGCGCAGCGGGCACCCGGTCCGCTCGCGCGATCGGGGGAGTAGGGCGAGGGCGCGGGTCGCGCGGCGGGAAGGGACGTCGGGTTCGCCCGCCGGGCGATCGACTTCGCATCGCCGGGTAGGCGCCTGCGTCGTCGTTGCCGGCCCGCAACGGCGTCGCACGGACTGACGACGGTCGATGCCGCGCCGGTCTCGTTGATCGGCATGGCACTCCGTGCGCCTGCCTTGTAGCGATGCCGGCCGTTCGGCAGGGCCGGATCGCCGGCCGGCTCGCGCGCCGGCGGCGGCCCGGCGCATCGGTCGGCGCACCTTGCATCGCCCGGGCCGCCCGCGCGGCGCGCCAACCGGTCGATTCCCCGTCGCGAAACATTGTTCTGCCTCGTCGTAAACGTCTCGAATGCGTGATATTTGCGCTGCCCGATCCGGTTTAGAGTGGCCGCAAATCGATGACGATGTGTCGTATGGCCTCAGTCGCGGGCCGTACCGATGCACCAGAGGAGCTGGAGACAAATGACTGAAGGCAGGATCACCCAAGTCGAATCGTTCGGTTTCGAGCGTATTCCCGACGTATCGCGCTATGCGCGTCCGATCGATCTGTTCCGGTTGCTGTTCGGCGGCTGCAACACGTTTTCCACGTCGGTGCTCGGCAGTTTTCCCGTGCTGGTCGGGCTGTCGTTCAAGGCCGGCATGTGCGCGATCGTGCTGGGCGTGCTCGCCGGCACCTGCATCCTCGCGCCGATGAGCCTGTTCGGCCCGCGCAATGGCACGAGCGACCCTGTGTCGTCCGGCGCGCATTTCGGCATTCACGGCCGGATCGTCGGGTCGTTCCTCGCGCTGCTCACGTCGATCGCGTTCTTCTCGCTCGCGGTGTGGAGCTCGGGCGATGCGCTCGTCGGCGGCGCGCACGACATGGTCGGCGTGCCGGTCAACGGCTTCACGCTCGGCGCCGCGTACATGGTGTTCGCGGTGCTCGTGCTGATCGTCTGCATCTACGGCTTTCGCTTCATGCTGTGGGTCAACAAGATCGCCGTGTGGGCGGCGAGCCTGCTGTTCGTCACCGGCCTGTTCGCGTTCGCGGGGATGTTCGACGTGAACTACGCGGGCACGCTGAACCAGGGCAGCGCAGGCTTCTGGGCCGCGTTCGTCGGCGCCGTGCTGGTCGCATTGAGCAACCCGGTGTCGTTCGCGTCGACGCTCGGCGACTGGGCGCGCTACATTCCGCAGCAGACGCCGAAGCGGCGCGTGATGGCCGCCGTGTTCGCCGCGCAGATCGCGACCTTCGTGCCGTTCTTCTTCGGGCTCGCGACCGCGACCATCATCGCGTCGAAGGCGCCCGCGTTCATCGCGTCGAACGACTACGTCGGCGGGCTGCTCGCCGTGTCGCCGCGCTGGTTCCTGCTGCCGATGTGCCTGATCGCGATCATCGGCGGGATGTCGACCGGCACGACCGCGCTGTACGGCACGGGCCTCGACGTGTCGAGCATGTTCCCGCGCTTCCTGAACCGTGTGCGCGCGACGCTGCTGATCGGCACGATCGCGATCGCGTTCATCTTCGTCGGCCGCTTCTGGTTCAACCTCGTCGAAAGCGTCGCGACGTTCTCGACGCTGATCGACACGTTCAGCTGCCCGTGGATGGCGATCATGGTGATCGGCTACGTGACGCGCCGCGGTTACTATCTCGCGGACGACCTGCAGGTGTTCAACCGCGGGCTGCGCGGCGGCCACTACTGGTTCACGCACGGCTGGAACCTGCGCGCGATGGGCGCGTGGCTGCCGGCGGCCTTCATCGGACTGTCGTTCGTGAACCTGCCGGGCCAGTTCGTCGGGCCGCTCGGCAACCTCGCGGGTGGGCTCGATCTCAGCGTGCCGGTGTCGCTGGTGGTCGGCGGGCTGCTGTATTTCGTGATGCTGACGGTGTATCCGGAAGCGGAGGGCGTGTACGGCCCGCGCGGACGTTTCCTCGTGCGCGGCGGCAGGCAAGCGGCGCGCGGTGTCGGCGCCCCGGCGATTCAGCCGAAGGGGTATTGAGCGCAGCCTCGCGCGTCGCTGCGCGCTGGAAATACCGGTGCCGCCGCGCGGGAGATCCGCCGGCGGCATGGTTGTTTCAGGATGCCGGGTTGTATGCGCGTATGGAAGGCCGCTCCTGACTTCTCCCTCGCGCGGCTGAAAATGACAGCACCCGCCGGGCAGGCGGGCGTGTGTCGACTCCGCTGCGGATCAGTGGAACGTGCTGCCCGCGAGCATCCCGCCGTCGACGATGAATTCCGAACCCGTGCAATACGCGGATTCGTCGGACGCGAGGAACAGTACGAGGCTCGCCACCTCGTCGGGTTTGCCGATACGCGCGATCGGCAGCCCGCTGTAGATCGATGACGAATCGAAATCCGCGTATTCCGGCGGGCGTGCCATCACGGTGTCGATGCCGCCCGGATGGACCGAGTTCACGCGGATCCCGTAGCGGCCGAACTCGAGCGCGGCGGCCTTCGTCATCCCGCGCACCGCGAACTTGCTCGATACATACGCGCTGCCGCCGGCCACGCCTTCCATCCCGGCCGTCGACGACACGTTGACGATCGAGCCGCCACCCGCATCCTTCAGCGCGGCCAATGCCGATTTCATGCCGAGCCAGCAGCCGACCTGGTTCACGTCGATCACCTTGCGATAGTCGTCGAGCGAACAGGACTCGATCGGCACGAGCTTCAGGATCGCCGCGTTGTTCACGAGGATGTCCAGCCGCCCGAAATGCGCGAGCGTCGCATTGACGGCGGTGCGCCAGTCGTCTTCGTTCGTCACGTCGAGATGCTGGTAGCGCGCGGCGTCGCCGAGTTCGGCCGCGACGCGCCGGCCCGCGTCGTCCAGCACGTCGGCGATCACCACGCGTGCGCCCTCGGCGACGAACCGGCGTGCCTCCGCCTCGCCCTGGCCGCGGGCGCCGCCCGTGATCAGCGCTACCTTGCCTTCGAGTCGTTTCATCCTGTTTGCTCCTGTGAGTGAAGGGGGACGCGCGCGGGCCCGCTCAGGCGGCGGCCGACGCGTCGATGATGCGGACCGGATCGGCGCCGTCCCAGGTATGCGCTTCGGCGATGCCGTGCGCGATCATCGCGCGCATGCCTGCACCTTCGATCACTTCGACGCGCACGCCGGGATCGTCGGCGTCGTCGAGATAGGCCACGCGCGTGGCCGGGTTGCGCGCGTCGAACACCACGCGCATCCCGCGCGCCGTAAGTTGCGCGACGGCGGCATCGAGATCGTCGACCACCCATGCGACGTGATGCAGGCCCGCGACCAGTTGTCCGTGCGCATCGCGGTACGGCGACGGCGCGTCGTTCGTCACGTGGATCAGTTCGATCTGCAGATCGGCGCGATACGCGAGCCCGACATCCATCGTGACCGTCGTCGCTTCGCCGAGGCAGCGGCCGTCGAGCCGCACGTTGCGGAACACGGTCCACGGGCCGACATCGTGGCGGGCGCGCCAGCGCGCGATGCTGCGGTCGAGATCGGCGACCACATAGCCGATCTGGTCGATGGGGCCGAGGATAGGGTCGTTCATGGTGTCTCCGTGGCGGGCGCGGCGCCGTTTCGTGCGGCATCCGGCGCGCGATGAATGACGGTCATGATGGCAACAAAGGCGGCGCGGCGTGCCGTCCAAACGGACTAGCTGCACGCTATGCGGACGCCGCTCGGCGCTGCATCGCTGACGACGGATTTGCGTACAGGGCAGGACGAGCGAGGAAGGCGAGGAAGGCGAGGAAAGCGCGGAAGCAGGAAAGCGGCAAGCGGCAAGCGGAGAAGCAGGGAAGCAGGGAAGCAGCAAAGCAGCAAAGCAGGGCGGAGCCGAAGCTGACGAAGCGCGTAAACCGGACGAGATCGACCGGCGTCGCGCTCGCGTACAACGTTGCCGTGATGGTGTTCGGCGGTTTCGCGCCGTTCATCGTCACATGGCTGACGCGTGCGAGCGGGTCGCCCGTCGCGCCCGCGTGGTACATGCTGTTCGCCGCATCGTTCGGGCTGGCCGCGAGCGTGTTCATGCACGACGGCGCGCCGTGCGTGCTCGCGCGCCGGCAATTCTCGGGCGAGCCGCTGAGCGCCAAATAGTCGTTCGCCATTCGGGGCGATCAGCCATCGGCCCGGGCGGCATGCGGCGTATCGGCGCCGCCGATGGTTAGCATCGCGGACAGCGGCCTACCGGGGCCGCCGCCCGCTCGTTACGCTTGCGCGATCATCCACTCTGTCCGGAAGGTCGCCATGTCCCGGCTCGACTACACGCTGCTCGGCCCCTGCCTGCTCGCCATCGCGATCGACGCGATGGGGTTCGGGCTCGTCTACCCGATGATGTCCGCGATCTTCAGCGATCCTCACGCGGGCATCCTGCCGGCCGACGCCGGCGAACACGCGCGCAATTTCTACCTCGGTGTCGGCTACGGGATCTATCCGCTCTGCATGTTCTTCGGCTCGTCGCTGATGGGCGAGTTGTCGGACCGTTACGGCCGCCGCCGAACCCTGCTGCTGTGCGTGCTCGGCCTTGCTGCCGGCTATGCGCTGATGGCCGCCGGCGCGTGGCACGGGAGCGTCGCGCTGTTGCTGGCCGGCCGCGGGCTCACCGGTTTGATGGCAGGCTGCCAGGGCATCGCGCAGGCGGCCATCACCGACCTGAGCACGCCCGGGAACAAGGCGTACAACATGAGCATCATGTCGCTCGCGTTCAGCGCCGGCGTGATCGTCGGCCCCGTGCTCGGCGGCGTCACGTCCGACCGGACGATCTCGCCGCTGTTCGACTACGGCACGCCGTTCGTGCTCGTCGCCGCGCTGTCGCTCGTGTGCGCGTTCTGGACCTGGGCGTCGTATCGCGACACGGCCGCGCCGCGCAGCGACACGCGCATCGATCCGCTGCTGCCGCTGCGGATCATCGGGGAAGCCGCACGTCAGCGCAACGTCGCGTTCCTGTCGGTGGTGTTCTTCCTGATGCAGGTCGGCTATGGACTCTACCTGCAGACCATCATGCTGCTGCTGCAGGCGAAGTTCGGCTATACGAGCGCGCGGCTCGGGCTGTTCAGCGGCGTGATCGGCATCTGCTTCGTGTTCGGCCTGCTGTTCGTCGTGCGGCTGATGCTGCGCGTGTGGCGTGTGGTCGACATCGCGAAGACGGGCCTGCTCGTCGCGGGCCTCGGCCAGATCGCGTCGGCACTGTTTCCGCACGAGCCGGTGCTGTGGGCGCTCGCGATGGTGGTCGGCTGTTTCGACATGGTCGCCTACACGACCATGTATACGGCGTTTTCCGATGCCGTCAGCGAGGACCGGCAGGGCTGGGTGCTCGGCGTCGCGGGCTCGGTGATGGCCGTCGCATGGGTCGTGACGGGCGCGCTGACGAACCTGCTGCCGGTATTCGGCGAGAGCGGGCTGCTGCTGATCGGCGGCGTGGGCTTCCTGCTCAGCTTCGTGATGATGGTGGGCTACGGGCGCAAGCAGGCCGGCGGGCGCGCGGCCGCGCTGTCGTAGACGGTTGCGCGCAGGTTGGCCCGATCCGGTCGGACGTTGTCCTGCGGGCCGATGTCGCGCGTGACCGCGCGGCCCGACACTGGCGCCTCGCGGTCACGACGGGTCAGCCCACGGCGGCAATCTGGCGCGGGGCCGCGTGCGGCGACGTGCTGACGACCGGGCAGGTGCTCGCGCTCGATGTCGCACGACGCATGCGTGGCCGGTGCGCTGGCCGCGTTCAAGCGTGCGAAGCGGTCGGCCGCGCATCGGCGCGCGGCCCGCCCGGTCAGAACATCGTGTTCCCGTTCGCGGCTTTTTCGGGCACCGGCTGGATCACGTCCCAGTGCTCGACGATCTTGCCATCCTTCACGCGGAAGATGTCGACCACCGCTTCGCCGCGATCGCCCGGGCGCTCGGTCGCGTGCACGTGCAGATAGACGAGGTCGCCGTCGGTCGCGCTGCGGACGATCTGCGCGCGCGATTGGGGGTTCTTCTGGAACGCGCCGACGAAGTACGACACGAACGGCTTCTTGCCGTCGGGCACGTGCGGGTTGTGCTGCTTGTAGTCGTCGGCGACGACGGCGGCAGCCTCGAGCGCTTCGTGCTTGTTGAAGAAGCGGTCGTAGAACGTCAGCACGAGCTGGCGGTTGGCTTCCTCGGCGGCCAGGTCGCGCGCGGCCGGGCCGGCGGCCGGCGCGGCGGTCGATGCGGCAAGCAGGACGAACGCGGCAACGGTACGGACGGGCGAGCGGAGCGATGACATGCGGCAGGTTCCTTGTCTGGAGATGCGTGGACGGACGCGCGGTGCGTGGTGTGCGACTGCGGATGACGCCGATCGTCGTCATCGGCGGCGACGGGGTGCCGGTGGTGCGCGTGCGTATGCTTCGTAGAACTGGCAAGTCCGCTCGGCCATCGAGTCGATCGAATGGTACAGTTGCCGCGAACCCGTCACAAGAAGTCACCACGGTGTGAACAGGTCACACCGCGGTGACCGTGCATTGCCCGTGAAAGAGAATCCCGTCATGTCGTTTCCGTCCGCCGACGAATCCGTCGAACTCGATCAGCCGTGCCCGATCCGCGATGTGCTCGACCGCATCGGCGACCAGTGGAGCCTGCTCGTGCTCGAGGCGCTGTCCGGCGGCACGATGCGTTTCAACGAACTCGCCCGTGCGATCGGCGACGTGTCGAAGCAGATGCTGTCGCGCACGCTCAAGCGGCTCGAGCAGGACGGCTTCGTCAGCCGCACGCTGTATGCCGAGGTGCCGCCGCGCGTCGAATATGCGCTGACGGACCTCGGGCGTTCGTTCCTGACGCCGATGCACGCGCTGATCCGCTGGGCCGACGAACATCATCGTGCGATTTGCGCGGCCCGTCGCCGCGCGCGCGAGCAGGAAAGCGGCGGGCGTTGAGCAGCGTGCGTCGTGTGGTCGCGTGACGACCGGCGACAGGATGCGTGCGTTGCGGCAGCAACAGATGATTTCGTTATCCGAACGTTTCGAGGGCGCTGCTTTCGCGTGCGGTGTCGCGAAGGGCGCAACGCACGCGTGGCGATCGGCGTTTGAGGGGTGCCGACGACCGTCGTGACCGGGGCGAGCGCGATCGGCATCCGCCCGGTCGGTCAGCTCGAATGCAGACAGGGCGGCGTGTCGATCGGCAAGGGCGCGGAAGCGGCGGCTTCGCGCCGAGCCACGGCCGGCGCGGACGACTTAACGCCAGGTGCCGTCGACGTAGACCCACACTTGACCCTGGCGCCGCCAGTATCCAGGTACCCACCTGCGCCCGGGGCGGCGGGCGACCCAGCGTCCGGACACCCATATATAGTGGCCGCGCTGCCAGCGCCAGTAGCCGTCGGTCCAGACATAGCCGTGCGGCCGTGGAGGCGGCGGCCGGCGATCATGCCGCGGTGCAGGCGGCGCGAAGCCCGGGCGATCGGAATAAGGCGGCCTGCCGTGGCCGGGAGGCGGTCCCGGCGGCCGGTACCCGGGTGGGGCGGGCTGGGCCGAGGCGGTACGCAGCCAGCCGCCGGTGGCGGCGAAGGCGGCGGTCAGTCCGACGGCGCGCAGCAACGAGCGTCGATTCATGGCGGGTCCTCTATATATGTTGTCGGAGCCGCCTTACATTAGCCTGCCGGTCCCGCAGCCGGGTTACGCGGGCCGTTAAGGCTGTTACCGCATGTCACGGCGGCCCGGCGGCACCCAGGGTGCCGCCGCCGATCTCCCTGTTGCAGTTGGCGCCGACGGCCAATGGGGTCGGCTACGGCCGCGCGGCCGAATGTTTACCGTTCAGTCGCTGCGTTTTAGGCGGCCAGACCCAACATTTGAGATTGTTTTGGGTAAAAATTACCGTTTTCGTGTGGTTCCATCGATTCCGTTTGTTGTTTCTATGCAACCGTCAAGACGATGACACGAAAGAATGGTGGGATGAAAGCCTCCAAAAAATATCCGTCAATAGGTCAAAAAAAGACGTTAAAACAAATACTTATAACGCGTCCCCACTTTCATTATTTCTAGTTCTGGAAAAGCTTATTTCTTTATTTGCAGATCGCGCCCCTAGGGTACACCCCTAAACTCACGGTTCCCAAACGGGCAACTATCCGGGCGCGGCCAGAAGGACCGATGGCGCTCCCGGGCGGTTGCAGACCGTTTATGAACAAGGTCGCGAGACCTGCCTCTTTTTAGAAGGGAGCTCCACGAATGAACAAGACTCTGATCGTTGCAGCAGCTGCAGCATCGTTCGCTACCGTCGCTCACGCGCAAAGCAGCGTCACGCTGTACGGCGTGCTGGACGCAGGCATCACCTACCAAAGCAACGTCCAGAACGCAGCTGGCCAAGGCAAGTCGCTGTGGTCGATGGGTTCGGGCATTGACCAGAGCCGCTTCGGTCTGCGTGGTTCGGAAGACCTCGGTGGCGGCCTGAAGGCAATCTTCACGTTGGAAAGCGGCTTCAACATCGGCAACGGCAAGTTCGCGAACAACAACGGCATGTTCAACCGCCAGGCTTTCGTCGGCCTGTCGAGCCAGTACGGCACGGTTACGCTGGGTAAGCAGTACGACTCCGTCCAGGACTACCTGGCACCGCTGACCGCAACGGGCTCGTGGGGCGGTACGTACTTCGCTCACCCGTTCAACAACGACAACCTGAGCACGAACGGCGGCTACTCGGCCAACAACACGATCAAGTTCGCAAGCGCGAACTACGCTGGCCTGCAATTCGGCGGCACGTACTCGTTCTCGAACAGCACGAACTTCGGCAACAACCGTGCTTACAGCGGCGGCGTGTCGTACCAGTACCAAGGCCTGAAGCTGGGTGCAGCTTACTCGCAAGCGAACAACCCGAACAACAACGGCACGGGCGCAGTTGACTCGTCGTCGGCTCTGTTCAACGGCCAAGGCCGCCTGCGCACGTACGGCGCGGCTGCTGCATACGCATTCGGCCCGGCGCAAGTTGGCGCAGCATGGACGCAATCGCGTGTCGACAACCAAGCTAACGGCGCGGCTACGTTCCACGCTGACAACTACGAAGTCAACGCGAAGTACAACCTGACGCCGGCTCTGGGCCTGGGCGCAGCGTACACGTACACGAACGCGAAGGTTGCTGGCGAAAGCACGCACTGGAACCAGTTCGGCCTGCAAGCTGACTACTCGCTGTCGAAGCGCACCGACGTCTACGCACAAGCTGTGTACCAGCGCGCTGCGAAGAACGGCGTTGGCGCATCGATCTACAACGGCGACGTCAACACGCTGCCGAGCTCGTCGATCAACCAAACCGCAGCAACGGTTGGTCTGCGTCACCGCTTCTAAGCGTGACGGCTGGGTAACCAGCTTCGCTGTATCGAAAAAGGCGCCTTCGGGCGCCTTTTTTTTCGCCCGCCACATCAGCGACGCGGGCTGCGATGACGCTACGTATCGCCCGGACGCAAAAAAGCGAGGCACTGAGCCTCGCTTTTTGCTTGGTATGGCCGACATGTGCGCTGCCGGCCGGCAGCATCAGCGCGTGTATTCGCCGTTGGCTTCCGGCTGGAACACGATCGCGGCGACCTTCATCAGCCTTTCGGCGCCGCTCGGCTGCAGCACTTTCACCAGCTGACCGCGTTGCGTGCCGAGCAGCGCCATGCCGACCGGCGAGAACACGTTCAGGCGGCCGAGCTCGAGATTGGCGGCGTCCGGATAAACAATCGTCCAGGTGGCCTGTTCCTGGGTCGCTTCGTCGAGCAGTGTGATCTGCGAGTTCATCGTGACGACGTTTGCCTTGATGGCGTCCGGTTGCACGATGTCTGCGCGCTCGAGCAGCGTGTCGAGCATCGTCTGGAAGCGCGGGTTGTGTTCGGCGTGCTTCTCGAGGCGAGCAACGTCGAGTTCGGTCAACTGGTAAAGGCGTTGTTTCATGGCAGTTCTCCAAATGATCGGCATGGGGCAGGCGGGGCGTGCCTATGGGGATCGCCCGGAGCCTGTCTGACCTGGCTCCGGGAAGGAGACCGAGCCGTCAGATCAGGCGCCGGGCAGGCGCGAGCGGCGCCTGGGCCGTGCGTCGAGCGAGGGGATGCGCCGGCTGGCCGGCGCGCACGCGCACGCCGACCGGGCCAGGCGGCGAAACCGAAGCGAGCATGGGCGCGTGCATGGTGAATGGGGTGTCGAGAGGTGAATAAAACCTTACGATTCTACAACACAACCTTCCGGATCGGTGCTTCGGCTGTCGGCCTTTCGTCAGGCATTGTTGTGAAAATGATTTAAGTAATAGCGATCGCGCACGGTGACAGCGGTCGATTTTTTCCGAAAATGCAACGCTGTATGTTCAAACCAAGGGTTTCCCCTTGGTATCGCCAGCACTACACTTGATCCATCGCTTCAGACAGTCCCGCCGGGAGCGACGTCAAAAGAGAACATATTTCGGAGGTCCACCATGAAGTCGATCATCTACGCAGCGATCGCTGCATCCGTTCTTGCCGCCCCGATCGCATCGTTCGCACAGTCCGAGCAGGGCTTGACTCGCGACCAGGTTCGGGCCGAGCTCGTGCAACTCGAACAGAATGGCTACAAGCCGCTCGCGAGCGATTCGCAATATCCGGACAACATCCAGGCCGCGGAACAACGGATCCAGCCGAACCAGCCGATGCTCGCCCAAGCCGATACGAGCGGTTATGGTGCGGTGGCGACGGGCGCAGGCCAGTCGGGCCGCCGCATGACGCATGAAGCCGCGAATCCCGTGAACTCCGTCTACTTCGGCAACTGAACATTCCCGGGTCTGCCCGAGCACAGCATGTGACCGACGGGACGCGCGCCGCTTGCGCGCGTCTGCGTCAGCAGAGCAGAACCTCCGTCGCCGCATTCCGGCGGCTTTTCCGCCCAGACGCTCGCGCGTTTGGGCCTTTTTCGCTGGGGCGGATCAGGCGGACGTGACCGTCGGGGTGCCGTGGATATAGTGTTCCAGCTGGCTGATCGTGAATTGCTGGTCGGCAATCACGCTCTTCACGAGGTCGCCGATCGAGATCAGGCCGATCAGCTTGCCGTCCTGGATGACGGGCAGGTGGCGCATCCGGTGCTCGGTCATCAGTGCCATGCACTCGTCGGTGGATTGCGACGGTTCGACGTAGCGCACCTTGGCCGTCATGATTTCCTCGACGCGGGTGGCTTTCGACGAACGGTCCTGCAGCACGACCTTGCGCGCGTAGTCGCGCTCGGTGACGATGCCCGCGATGTCGTCGCCGTCCATGACCAGCAATGCGCCGATTCCCTTTTCCGCCATCAGCTTGATGGCGTCATAGACGAAATCGGCTTTCTTGACGGTGTAGATCGTGCGGCCGGAATCCGGCTTGGCTTTGAGAATTTGCGCGACAGTCGTGCTCATTTGCTTTCTCCGTGTGCGGGACGATGCAGGGAAGGCAGGGCGTGATGCGCGGCACCCGACGGGCCCAGTATAGCCGGGCCTGCTGCGGCAGTCGCGTGACGTTTCCAGATTAGCGGTAAACTCCGGTCACGCACTATCCACACAACTCCTACATTCCAGATCGTTTCGATTGAATTCATGATGTCTTCGCGTCCCCAATCGCCCACGCAGGGCAATGGCCAGGCAGACGAGTGCGTGACGCTCGTCGCCACCGCGTCGCTGCCCACGCGCTACGGTACGTTCACGTCGTACGCTTTCCGCGTATCGGGCAGCGATGCTGAACATCTCGCGCTCGTGATGGGCGACGTCACCGGCGAGCAGTCCGTGCTCACGCGGCTGCATTCCGAATGCCTGACCGGCGACGTGTTCGGCTCCTTCCGCTGCGATTGCGGCGAGCAGCTCGATCTCGCGCTGCGCTACATCGCGGCGGAAGATCGCGGTGTGCTGCTGTATCTGCGCGGCCACGAGGGGCGCGGCATCGGCCTGAGCAACAAGATCCGCGCATATGCGCTGCAGGAGCAGGGGCGCGACACCGTCGAGGCGAATCTCGACCTCGGCCTGCCCGACGACGCTCGCGAATACGATTCGGCCGCCGCGATCCTGCGGATCCTCGGCGTGACGTCGGTGCGCCTGATGAGCAACAACCCGAAGAAGTTCGACACGCTCGTGAAGCACGGCATTCCCGTGTGTGAACGCGTGGCGCTCGCCGTGCCCGTGCGCGAGGAAAACGAGCGTTACATCCGGACCAAGCAGGTCAAGTTCGGGCATTACTTCGAAGAAAACGAGTAATCGCGTTCGACGCGGGGGCGCCCGATCGGGCGTCGCGCTCATTCCGTGAACGCCGGACGGGACGATGCGTCCCGCCGCGTTCAATTCCCGTCGCCGGTTCTCGTGACTGTCGCCGCTGGTTGCCGGCGCAGCTGACGAGCGCGATTGCTTCATCCCTCCGGTTCGCCTTCGAGCTCGCTCCTGCGTTACGAGAACGGTGTACGCGGCCCGACGCACCCCATGCCTTCTGCACCTCCCGATCACGGTTGATCCGCCATTGAAGATAGAAACCGAACGTTTGACGTTGCGTCGCTGGCGGCCGGGCGATGCCGGTGCGCTGGTTGCGATGCACGCGGATCCCGATGTGACCGCGTGGCTGGCGCGTGGCCCGATGTCCTTCGATGAGGCGGAGGCCGTCATCGCACGCTTCGAAGCGCATTTCGAAGCGCACGGTTTCGGTGTGTGGGCGATCGAGCGCCGTGCGGATGGCGCGCTGATCGGGCTCTGCGGGTTGTCGCGTGAAGTTCGTGACGAGCATCCGATGGCGCCGTGCGTCGAGATCATGTGGCGCCAGGCTCGCACATCGTGGGGGCATGGCCATGTCGCGGAAGCGGCCGCTGCGGTATTGGTCGACGGGTTCGGCCGTGTGGGGCTCGGCGAGATCTTTGCATGGACGGCTGCTGCCAACCAGCGATCGCAGCGTGTTGCGCAGCAACTCGGGATGGCGCGGCAACCGATGCGCGATTTCGAGCATCCTGCGTTGCCGCCGGGGCATGCGCTGCGACCGCATGTGGTGTTTGTCGCGCACGCAGCATCCGTTCGTCCCGATGATTACGTCAGCGCGTAACGTGCCCCGGGCACGCTTGCCCGCTCACGCCGCTTCGCGTTCTGCAGCACGATCCGGTAGCCGTCGGCGTCCTCGAACGTCTGTCCGGACGCATCCCAATATGGATTGAACGATGTCGCCCGCATGAAGCCGTGCGCGACTGCGCGTGCGCACGCGGCTTCCCACGCCCGGCGGTCGGGAAGATAGAAGACGATCAGGTCTTCGGGGCGGCGACGGGGCGACCGGATGCGCCGGACAGTGCGTGAATTCAAAGTGGTAATCGAGTCCTTCGCGTCCCAGTATCACGCCGGAGAAACCGTCGTGATCGTCGAAGCGCGCGAGCACTGCTGGCTCGAATGCGTCGCGGTACATGTGCTCGGTTCTGGCGAGGTCGGCGACGGGGCGCGCGATGCGCAGGTGGGCGTGCATGACGATGTCGGCTAGGGGGGGGAGCGATTCGTCGATGCCGCCGGGCAGGCGCGGGCGCGCTGCTGGCAGGGGGCTTTGATGTGTCCCCGATAAATTATCGTAGGCAAGAAAAAAGCCCGCTACTGGAGCGGGCTGAATCCATGTTTGGAGACATGGAGGAGACGGATGTAACTTTAAGGGAAAACCCGAGGGATGGCAAGCCCTAGTTGTAATTGTGCAACGCAGCGCCGCCGGCTTTTCTGACCAGGCTGGTGCTGCACGCCATCCGGCCGTCGCGGGCGTTCCGCCGTGTCCTGCCGAACAGCCGACGCGCCGTCGGTGCGGCGGCCGTCGCGTATCCGTCGCTCCTACATCGCGCCTGCCCGCGCGTGCGCGGCAAACGCGCCGAACCGCTCCTGCGCAACCGGCACCGCGTACTTGTTGCGCATTTCCGTCTCGATCCACGCGCAGGCCTCGCGCGCGCAGTCGGTCAGCGCATGCCGCGTCGCGTGTCCGTCGATGTCGTAGACGAAGCGCACGCCCACCTCGTCGTCGGCGACTTGCCGTTGCAGCTGATTGAGCTGCAGTTGCGGCCCGTGTCGCTGCGACAGCGCGCGCAGCTCGTCGAAGTGATATTCGAGCCAGTCGGCAAAGAATAGCGCGTCGCTATGGCAGCGCAGACGGAACGCCGCACTACGCGACGGACGCTGCGCGCCGCCGCCGGCGGCCTGCGGCTCGCCGTTCGGCGCGATGGCCGCGTCGACGGGCGCAAGCGGCTGCCCGGTCTGCCGGTACGGTTTGCGGTCGCGCAGTGCGTGCCACAGCAGTTCGTCGCCGGCGGCACCGGACGGCTGCATCGTCAGGTCGCGCCGGCCGTCGCCGACAGCGGCGACGTCGCGGATCACGAGGCGCAGCGAGCAGAGCGGCTCGTCCGCCACCAGCAGTGTCGCCGTGCGCGGCAGCCCGCACACGAGCGGCGCGGCACCGGCGGCCCGGAACACGAGCCCGCGGCGATCGAGCCGCACGAGCGGCAGCGGCCGCGCAAACGTCGGGTAGGCGACTGCGACGCGGGCGCCGCCGGCGCCCGTCAACCCGGGCATCATCGCGCGAAAGACCTGAGACTGGTCCACGGTGGTTCTCCTTCGTTACGATGCCGCCCGGCCGGACTACGCGCGTTCCGGCTCAGGCGGCGATGGCTTGCCGGGCAGCCCGTCCCGGCTCGATTCCTAGTGCGGCAAACGTTTGCGGATCGATGTCGATCCAGCACGCGACAACCAGACGACCGTCCACCTGTTTCGGGGGACCTGCCCGGTGCGCGTGCACGCCGATCCGGCGGAACAGCCGCTCCATGCTCGCGAACGTCACGCCGATCAGCTGCCGCGCGCCCCGTTGCGCCGCGCATTCGACGACCGCGGCGAGCATCGGGCGGACGGCCCACTCGGCATTGCCCGGACCGCCTTCGTCGTTGCCGGTCGCCGCGAACCGCGACAGCTCCCAGACGGCAGCCGATTGCGGCAGTGCGACGTCCTCGGCGATCAGGTCGGCGAACAGCGACTTCAGCAGATACGGGCGGGTGGTCGGCAACAGGCGCGCACATCCGCACACTTCGCCGCCGGCATTTCTCGCGAACACGTAGACGGTATCGTCGCGATCGAACTGGTCGCGCTCGAAACATTCGTTCGCCGACGGGAGCGCCCAACCGAGCTGTTCGACGAACACATGGCGCCGATAGCGCCCGAGATCCGCTGCAAGTTCGTGTGGTAACCGCCCTTCATCGTGAACGAAGGTCCGCATGGTGTCCTCGGATCGGTACTTTGGTATGCCCGCATTACATCGCGCGTCCCGAGGAGGCGGTAACTGGTAACTCTTACAGGGTGAGGCCGCGCCGACACCATTCGACCGGTGGTAACGGTTTCTTGATCGGCGGGATTGAAATACCGGCGGCTTTTGCTTATAAAGAGCGCCAGTCTTGCGGAAATGTCAGACGAAAGCGCGGCCGGTTGTCACTGGAGCACGGGACCGGCATGATAGACGTCGTTGCGACCGAGCAATGCCGACGCAACCGCGGCCGGCCAGTCGATGTGTGCGAGCCGCGCGGCCAGCACGGTGGCGGTGCGGAACATGCCGAGGTCGGCGCCGGTGGCGTCGACGGCCATGATGTTGCTGCGGACGTCGCCGCCCGCGATCGCGAACGTGCCCGTCGCGCGCTCGAGATACCAGTCCCAGCCGACCGTCAGGTACGCGAGGCCGGCACTGGCCGGGCGGTGCCATTCGG
This sequence comes from Burkholderia sp. Bp9099, assembly GCF_003857805.1. Taxonomy (NCBI): domain Bacteria; kingdom Pseudomonadati; phylum Pseudomonadota; class Betaproteobacteria; order Burkholderiales; family Burkholderiaceae; genus Burkholderia; species Burkholderia sp. Bp9099. The sequence goes on along the minus strand of NZ_QTPU01000017.1, from coordinate 145,426 downwards.
TGTAGCCGGCCAGGCGCGCGTCGACGGCGCTGTCGCGCAGCTCCGCGAGCAGCGATGCATCGAGGCCGCTCGCGACATGGTCGAGCGCGAGCGCGGCCAGCGCGCTTTCGGACAGGCGCACGTAGCCGTCCGGAGACGGGCCGCGGACCGGGTGCAACAAAGGTGAAGTCATGCGCGGAATGTATCAGCCCCGAACCGGCGCTGGCACCTGACAGGTATGACAGCGTAACGTTGTCGGAGAATGAATGGAACTGCGCTGGCAGGATGCCTACCAACAATTCAGCGCCGCGGAAGACGAGCAGCAGCTCTTCCAGCGGATCGCCGCTTATTCTAAACGCCTCGGCTTCGAATATTGCTGTTACGGCATTCGCGTGCCGTTGCCCGTGTCGAAGCCGGCCGTCGCGATCTTCGATACCTATCCGGACGGCTGGATGGCCCACTACCAGGCGCAGAACTACATCGAGATCGACTCGACGGTGCGTGACGGCGCGCTCAGCACCAACATGATCGTCTGGCCGGACGTCGACCGGATCGATCCGTGTCCGCTTTGGCGGGACGCGCGCGACCACGGGCTGTCGGTGGGCGTCGCGCAGTCGAGCTGGGCGGCGCGCGGCGCGTTCGGGCTGCTGAGCATCGCGCGTCATGCGGACCGGCTCACGCCGGCCGAGATCAACATGCTGACGCTGCAGACCAACTGGCTCGCGAACCTGTCGCATTCGCTGATGAGCCGCTTCATGGTGCCGAAGCTGTCGCCCGAGGCGAGCGTCACGCTGACCGCGCGCGAGCGCGAGGTGCTGTGCTGGACGGCCGAAGGGAAGACCGCGTGCGAGATCGGCCAGATCCTCAGCATCTCGGAGCGCACGGTCAACTTCCACGTGAACAACATCCTCGAGAAGCTCGCCGCGACCAACAAGGTCCAGGCGGTGGTCAAGGCGATCTCGGCCGGGCTCATCGATACGCCCTGACGCGGCGCCGGCGGCGGGGCGTCGTGCCGAGCCGGCCGCCTTTGCGCTCACTCCATCATCGGCTCCGCTTCCTTCGCGGTCCAGCTCACGCTGGAAATGCTCTTCTCCATGCTCATCCGGCTCGCGATCTGCTCGAGCTTCTGCTGATCCTTCGGATGCAGCTTCAGCGTCGCGGTCACCTTCAATCGGTCCGGCTGCTCGGGCACGTCCTCGCTCGTCAGGCTCTGGAACGACAGCGGTTTCGCATACATCGCATTCGACAGCAGCGTGCGGATGTGTACTTCGTCGGCGGCGAGGCAGATCACGGTGATCTGGTATTCGCGCACGAGGTCGGCATTCGACACGGGTGTCGCGTTGATCGCCTGGCTGACGCCGCGCAGCACCGTGTTGGTGAGCAGCACGACGCCCGTGCCGGCCAGGGCCGGCACGTAGTGGCCGGACCCGGCCAGCACGCCGACGGCGGCCGAGCACCACAGCGTCGCGGCCGTGTTGATGCCCTGGATCGAACCCTTGTCGCGCATGATCACGCCGCCGCCGAGAAAGCCGACGCCCGACACGACGTAAGCGGCGATCTGCGTGACGCCGGCCACGCCGTTGCCGGTCAGCACGCCGAGCGTGACGAACAGGCAGGCGCCGCTCGCGACGAGCGTGATCGTGCGCAGCCCCGCCGTGCGTTGCCGCATCTGGCGTTCGAGGCCGATCGCGACGCCGCAGGCGAACGCAGTGAAAAGACGGAGTGCGAAATCGAGAGTCATGATGGTCCTGCCGTGCCAAGTGCGCATGCCGGCCCGCGGCGCGGCGGCGCGAAGCCGAACGCGGCACGATGGCCGTCATCGCGCGGTACTGTACCGCGCGGATGCGTCATTCAATGTGAAACGGATGGCGTGCGGGCTCGCGGAACGCGAGCCGCGGCAGGAGAACTGCGGCGGACAGGCGTTCAGGCGGCAAGCGGCGCACGCAACGGAGTGCTGCAACTGTCCACGATGGTTCCTGAAGGAAGAATGGGCGGCATTCTAGTGGGCCGCCCGCGCAGGCGTCAACCCGTCTGGCGGCCGGCCGCGAACGGCCGCGAACGGCCGGTGGTCACTGCGACGGTGACTGCGACGCGCCGATCGTCCCCGTCGCGAGTGCGAGCGCGGCGGCGGCCGACAGCGCGCCGGCGTAGCTGTCGACCTCCGCGTTGCGGGCCGCGAGCAGCTGGCTTTGCGCGATCGTCGCATCGGTGACCGAGCCGACGCCGTTGCGGTACGCGGTCAGCGCCGCGTCGTAGCTCGTCTGCGCGGCATCGACGAGCGCCTTCGCCGCGTCGTGCGATGCGAGGCTCGTCTGCACCGCGTTCTGCGCGGCGACGACCTGGCGGACGGCTTCTTCCTTGGTCCGAGTGAGGCGCGCGGATGCGCTCTGCGCATCGTTGCGCGCCTGCATCAGCACCGCCGAGCGCAGGCCGCCGTCGTACAGCGGAATCGTCACCCCGAGGAACACGCCGCCGCCGTAGTGGCTGCCGTTCAGGTTCACGGTCGGGGCCTGGTCGCCGATCGCGGGCAGCGCGGTGATCGCCGTGCCGCCGCTGGCGTAGGACGTCGACGCCGACAGGAAGATCTTCGGCATGAACGCGGCTTGAGCGGCCTTGATCTTCGCGCGGTTGGCCTGCTCGAGCGCATAGGCGCCCTGCAGGTCGGGGCGGCGCGCGATCGCGTCCGACACGATCGCGTCGACCGACGACGCGAGCGCGGGCGGCAGCGCTCGCCTGGGCAGCGCGGCGATCGACGGTTTCGACAGCGGCGAGATGCCGAGCGCGGAAACCAGCGCGAGGTAGCCGTCGCTTTCCGTGCCGTTCGCCTGGACCAGCGCGAGGTTCGCCTGTGCGCGATTCTGCGTCGCCTGCGCGAGTTCGACGACGGTGCCGACGCCTTGCCTGAGCCGTGCGCGCGACGCCGCGAGAATCGCGTCCGCGTTCGCCAGGCCCTGCTGCGCGCTGACCGCGCGCGAGCGGGCGGCTTCGTAACGGTAATACGCGACGGTCACGTCGTGGATCACCTGCTGATGCACGGCCGTGAACGCGACGTTCGACGCGACCGACGCCTGTTCGGCCGCCTCGACGCGCGCCGCGCGGCCGCCGAAATCGAACAGCAGCCATTGCAGCGACAGCGCCGAGATCGTGCCGTGCACGGTCGTGTTGCTCGACGAGTCGCCGAGGATCGTCGACGTCGAGCCGTGACTCGCCTGGTACGCGCCCATCGCGGTCGCGGACAGGTTCGGCAGGTATGCGGCCTTCGCGATGCCGACCGCGAGCGCCGCGTTGCGCGCGTCGTTCCATGCGATGCGGGTCAGCGGGTTCGTCGATTCGGCGAGATCGATCAGCTCGGGCAGCGTGTACGGATGCGTGGCATCGAGCGCGGCCGGCGGCGACACCGATGCGAGCGCGGGCGAGGCAGGCAGCGTGTAGTCGTGCGGCGCACGCTGCGCGGATGCAAGCGGTGGCGCCGGCACGATGTCGCCGGCGGCCGACGTTTGCGGCTGCCACGGGCGGTCGGGGGCCTGCGGCGCGAGATCGACCGACGACGTGGCGCAACCGGTCAGCGCGATGGCGGTCGCGAGCGCGGCGGCGGCGATCGATGCGGCCGGCGGTTCAGGGACGCGCATGAGGGGCAGGCTCCTTCGGGGTGTCTGGGCGCGCGGCGTCGGCGATGTGCGCGAGCCGCGTGTCGATCAGGTTCAGCAGCGCGTCGCGTGCAGGGTCGGTGGAGGTGGCGGCCGGCGGCGGGGCCGGCTCGGCTGCCGCGCCTGCCGTCGACGACGGCGGCGCCGAAGCGGCGTCGGCGGTCGGGGCGTCGTCGTGCAGTTCGATCACGCGCGCGAGGTGCGCGCCGATCGCCGCATCGCCCGGCGTGCGCTCGGTGAGCAGGAACAGCGGGCCTTCGAGCGCGCCGAGTTCCGCGAGCGCGCGTCGCCGGGTGGCGAGCCACGTGGCGGCCGGCCGCACCCACGACGGTTCGTAGTGGATCAGGCCGAGCTCCTGCGCGATCGCGCCGTGGCGCGCGAACGCTTCGGCGGCGAGCGTGCGGCGTTCGGCCGGCTGCACGACCTGCGCGATACGGCGCCATTGATCGAGCAGCGCCGCGAACGCGACGTCGATCTGCTTGCCGATGCTGACGGGCCAGATGCGCGTGAACACGAGATACACGACGACGTTGCCGAGCAGGATGCCGATCGTGCGATCGCGCGCGAGCGTCAGGTCGAAGCCGGGGCCCGCGCCCTGGATCACGCACAGGAAGAACGCGAACGCGACCTGGAAGCCAGCGTACGCAATGCGCGGCGAACCGAACGCGACCCACGCGGACAGCCACGCGCCGACGAACACGAGCGTCATCAGCTCGCCGATCGACGACAGCGCCGGCACGACGAACACGAGCGCCGCGGTGCCGATCAGCGCGCCGACGATGCAGCCGGCGATCCGCAGCGTGAGCTTCTCGACCGTTTCGGCCGTCGAGCCGAGCGACACCATGTAGCAGGTGATGAAGCAGGTATGGATGCCCGACCAGTCGAGCTGCGAGTACAGCAGGTAGCAGAACATCGCCGCGACGGTCGTCTTCAGCGCGTAGCGGATGTGGTCGGGGTTGGTGCGGGCGTCCGGCAGGAAGAAGCCGCCGCGCGGCGCGGCGGGTGCGTTGGCGGTTGCAGCCGATGCGTCGGGCGGAGTCGCCGTCGGTGCGGCAGATGCGGCCGATGCGGCCGGTGCAGTCGCTGCAGTCGATTCAGCAGGTGTGGCCGGCTCGGCGAACTGCGTGATGGCCGTGTGCAGATCGGTTGCGACGACGCGCGCGAGCGGCGGCAGCGTATCGGCCGGCGGCAGCGCCAGCGTCACGTCGACCGGATAACCGCCTTGCTCGAGGATGCCGGCCATCTCGTCGAGTGTCGCCGCAGCCGGTTGCGCGAACGCGGCGGGCAGCCGCGCGTCCGGCTCGCGGTCGGCGAGCGAGACCGCGACGAGCAGCGCGGTGCTCGTCGCGATGGCTTGCCGTATCGCGGGTGCGTCGGCGGCGGGCGTCGACCCTTCGAGCGTCGACAGCTTGAGCCACGTGAGGAGCTGCTTGTCGCCTTCGCGCAGGCTCGCGTCGAAGGCCGTGCGCGCATCCTCGTCGCCGCGCAGCCGCTGCGCGGCGAGCCGCAGCCGTTTCGCGAGCTGCGCGAGCGCGAGCTTGCGCGGCGAAGGCGCGATCAGCAGGTTGACGACGATCGCGACGCCGACCGGAATCGCGACCATCAGCCATGCGTAGAGCAGCGCACGCGTCGCGGCTTCGCCGACCGGCGCGAGGCCGAGCTGGTCGAGCCCGAAGCCGACGATCATCGCGAGGATCGCGCCGACCGGGCGCAGCTTGCTCGCCGACGTGAGGTACAGCAACCCGGCCGACAGCACGGCCATGCACGCGACGCGCAGCACCGAATAGTCGATGCTGAAGATCGCGACGCCGATCACGAGCGCGATCACGAGCGTGATGAGCAGCAGCATCGCGACCGCGAGCACGACGCTCGTCACGCGGTCGGCGCGGTTCAGGAAGAACACGACGTACGCGGAGATCGCGGCTTCCGGCGTACCGTAGCCGCTCGTCACGAGCACGACGAGCGCGCAGATCAGCGCGACCCGCGCGGCCATCGCGGCGCGCCCCGGAAACGGCGCGAGCAGTCGCAGGACTTCGCGCGGGCCGGGGGCGCGGACTTCAGCGGCAGGCTGAACCATGCCGGACCTCGACGATCGCGCTCGCGCCGACGCGCACGAGCTTGCCGTCGGGTTCGTCGAGCTTCACACGCACCGGGAAGCGCTGTGCGACATGTACCCAGTTCACCGAGCGCTGCACGATCGGCAGTGCGCGCGGCAGGTTGATGCGGTCGCTGTCCGAGATGCCCGCGCCGATCCCGACGACCTTGCCCGACAGCGGCCGGCTGCGGTCGATCATCGAATAGACGGTCGCGCAGTCGCCGACCGTGATGCGGTTCAACGACGTTTCGCGGAAATTGCCGACGGCGAACCATTCGCTCGCATCGATCAGCGTGAAGATCGACTGGTTCGGCGCGAGGGTTTCGCCAGCGAGCACGGTCAGGCCCGTCACGAGCCCGTCGTGCGGCGCGCGCACCACCGTGTCGTCGAGCGCGTGCTGCGCGCGGGCGAGTGCGGCTTCGCGTGCATGGAGCGTGGCGATCGCGTCGGCGTCGTCGCCGATCGTCTGCGCGGACGCTCGCTGTTGTTCCTGCGCCTGCGCGAGCGACACGGCCGCGTCGCGCTGCCGGACCTTCGCCTGGTCGAACTGCTGTGCGCTGACGTAGCCCTGCGCCGCGAGCGGCGCGAGCCGGTTCACGTCGCGCGTCGCGAGATCGTGATTCTGCGACGCGCGCTTGACCTGCTCGGCGGCGACGGCTGCGTTCGAGCGCTCGCCGATCAGCGACCGGCGGCGCGTGTCGAGCGACGCGCGCGCGAGTTCGAGGTCGGCCTGCGCCTGCGCGACCGTCAGCCGGTACGGCACCGGATCGATCTGATACAGCAGGTCGCCTTTTGCAACGCGCTGGTTCTCGTGCACGGCAAGCTGCACGATGCGGCCGCCGACGGGCGACGCGACGTGCACGACGTCCGCGTCGATCGACGCGTCGTCGGTGGACGGGTAGGCCGTCGTGCGGTGGTACGCGTATGCGAGCGCGGCGATGCCGAGCGCGACGATCGCCAGTGCGATCACGCGGCCTTTCGTGGACGGGCGGGCGGTGCCGGCGGCCTTCATGCGAACGGCCCCGTGCCGGTGAGCCACACGATCACGGCGACCACGAGCCCGATCGCGGTGCAGACGGCGAGCTGGTAGGGCACCGTGGCGGCCCAGCCGGTCGCGACGAACACGCGGTGCGCGACGATCGCGCCGACGATGCCGACGATCGCGCTGACGAGCCAGAGCGGGAAATACGCGCCGAACAGGACGTACGACGGTGCGCCGCGCGACGTGCAGCCCGCGAGCGGCAGGGCGGGCGCGAGGACGGCGGCGACACGCAGCGGCGCGCGCGGCGTTGTTTTTCTCATGGTGTGACGAGCTCGACGTTGGGGGTGGATGCCGGGCGCGGCGCAAGGCGGTTCGTCGTCGCGACGACGATTCCGCGATACGGAGCCGATCATAAATCAGCGCGATGTAGACCGCCAGCGATGCCCGGCGTGCCTGCCGCACGCACGGGGCTGCCCGGTGGGCGCTTCGGTGCGATCGATGGCGGTTCGCGATTCTGCCAGCGCATGCACTGGCAGGGTTGCTGACGGACTGTAAAGGATAGTCAGACGAAACCGGGCCGATGCCGTTTGTCTGCCGATGAAGCGGGAATCGGCGAGCCGAATGCGGAATTGACGCGCAGTCGCGGATGAATCCGCGTTCGGGCCCGCGCGGTGCGTCCGCCGTGGCCGTGACCGTCGTGCCGGCCGGTATCTGTGTACCATCGTGCGAAGAGCGCGACGCGTGAAGAGGCTTGACGGCACGGTCCCGTCCGACGCGCGGCGCGGAAGCGGTATCGCAACGAGGACGAGTATTCCATGCGAAGTTTCTTTGTCCGGTTCATCGCAATCGGCGTGGTGTTCCATTTGTATGTCGGGCTGCGGATCATTCCCGACGCCTTCACGTCGCCGCTCGCGCGCACGATCGCGGCGCTCGTGCTGGCGAGCTTCGTCGTGCTGATTCCGGTCGGCATGTTCTCGCGCCGCTTCGACGAAGGCTGGGCCGCGACGCTGGTCGGCTGGCTGGGTTCGATCGCGATGGGTTTCTTCTCGTCGCTGCTGGTGCTGACATTCCTGCGCGAGCTGGTGCTGCTCGGCGTCGTCGTCTGGCGGCATCTGGGGCACGACGGTGCCTGGAGCGGCGCGGCATCCGACACGGCGCTCGGCGTGCTGGCGGGCGCGGTGCTGGTCAGCGCGCTCGGATTCGTCGGCGCGCGCCGCACGGCCGCGGTCAAGCGCGTGTCGATTCCCGTCGACGGGCTGCCGGCCGCGCTCGACGGCCTGACGATCGTGCAACTTTCGGACATTCACGTCGGGCCGACGATCAAGCGCCCGTATATCGAGCGGATCGTGCGCGCGGTCAATGCGCTCGAGGCCGATCTCGTCGTCGTGACGGGCGACGTGGTCGACGGCTCGGTCAAGCGGCTGCGCGAGCACACGGCGCCGCTCGGCCGCATGCAGTCGCGGCACGGCAGCTTCCTCGTGACGGGCAACCACGAGTACTACGCCGGCGCGCACGCATGGATCGACGAGTTCCGGCGGATCGGGTTGACGGTGCTGCTCAACGAACACGTGCTGATTGAACACGACGGTGCGCGCGCGGTGCTCGCCGGCGTCACCGATTTCACGGCGGGCGGGTTCGATCCCGCGCATCGCAGCGATCCCGAGCAGGCGCTGGCGGGCGCGCCGCACGACGTCGCCACGAAGATCCTGCTCGCGCACCAGCCGCGCAGCGCGGAAGCGGCGAGCCGCGCCGGTTTCACCGTGCAGCTGTCCGGCCATACGCACGGCGGGCAGTTCCTGCCGTGGCCGCCGTTCGTGCGCCTGCAGCAGCCCGTGATCGGCGGGCTGAACCGGTTCGGCACGATGTGGCTCTATACCAGCCGCGGCACCGGCTACTGGGGGCCGCCGAACCGCTTCGGCGTGCCGTCCGAGATCACGCTGATCCGGTTGACCCGCGGCCGCTAGCGCGCCGGAATGACAGCGCATGGCGTCGCGCGTCGCCGTTGGCTACCATGCAGACGTGGTTTCCCCGCACCGTTCATTTGCTGCCTGATCGCGACATGTCGACGCCCGATCTTTTCGCCGATTCGCCCGTGCCCGACGTGGACTGGTACCCGGACTGGCTCGCGCCGGCCGACGCCGATCGCGTGCTGGCCGCGCTGATCGACGAGGTCGCGTGGCGGCAGGACACGATCCGCACGCCGCGCGGTCGCATTCCGCTGCCGCGGCTCACCGCGTGGCAGGGCGAGCCCGACGCCGTCTACGTGTATTCGGGGATCCGCAACGTGCCCGCGCCGTGGACGCCGGCCGTGCTCGACCTGAAGCGCGCGGTCGAGGCGACCTGCGGCGCGCGATTCAACAGCGTGCTGCTCAATCGCTATCGCAACGGGCAGGACAGTCTCGGCTGGCATGCCGACAACGAGCCGGAGCTCGGCGACGCGCCGGTCATCGCGTCGGTGAGCCTCGGCGCGATGCGCGTGTTCGACCTGCGTCATCGTGCGACCGGCGTCGTGCACGCGTACCGGCTGACACACGGCAGCCTGCTCGTGATGCGCGGCCGCACGCAGGCCGAATGGCAGCACCGCGTGCCGAAGGCGCCGGCCGTGCAGGGTGAGCGCGTCAACCTGACGTTCCGGCGGGTGGTGTCGGCGGGAAGCGGCCGGTAGCGGCCGGAGATGCCGACCGGCGGGCGCCACGAGCCGACGAAGGTGGTGGTCCGGCGCACGCGTGCCGGTCGCACCCCGTTTTTCATCCAGGCGAAGCTAGCCGCCGTCGATGCGGCACGTTGCCGCACGCAGGTGTCCGGGGCGGCTTGAACCGGCCTGCGAGGCCCGTCCCATAAGGGTTTCAGGTGGTTTTGATTGACCGTCCGGTTCTGATAGGCAGGTGTAAGCCCTGATGGTGCGTCGCAACATTCATTGACTAGACTGTCGAATGGCTGAAACGCGCCGGACGCCGGCGCACTTTTTCGACATGCCTGACGCGTCGCCGACGTGATGCGCAGTGCAGGAGCATAAAACCCGTGACCGTACTGGACTCATCCCTCGAACCCTCGCTGCACGTCTTCGAACAAGACGGTGGATGGCAATGGGCGCTGACGGTGAAGCGGGCGTCGGGTGTCGGTGTGAAAGTCGTCGCATTCAGCACGGACGGCTTTCGCGGTGAAGCCGACGCATACGCCGCTGGCCAGCTCGCCCGTGCCGAGTACGACGCTGCCGTGACGGCCTGACGTCGCGTCGCGCCGATCCCGCTCGCGGATCGGTGCGGTCATTTGTTTCCTCGCGTTTCTTCCCCCTTTCGTTTTCTAGTCGCACATCGGCCGTGATCGTGCCGGCCGGTACCGCACGTGAGGCATCCCGATCGCGGATGAGCAGGGCCGGCGGCCCGCCTTGCCTAAGGCGACGTTCCGATGGGCAGTCTTGTCTATCGCTGTTATCCTTTCGATCGCATCAGGCTATATGAGTCCGGCTACCCGATCGGGCGCGCCGGGCCATCGGCCGCCTGCGCCGGATCGTGTTGATCCGGTCCGGTCGAAATTCCATAATCAAGCATTGCGGGTCATTCGTGAACGCTTCCATTCCGTCCATGTGCACAGGATCAATCCAACGATGAGCGGCGCATCGAAACCGCCGGCGAAGCCGGCAAGCGCGCCGCGCGCGACAGCCGGCGACGACGTCGACCACGACGCGTCGAAGCAGGGCGCGGGCGACGACGAACCGTCGGGCGGCGCGTCGTCGTATCTGGTGCCGGGCCTCGAGCGCGGGCTGCGGATCCTCGCCGAATTCTCCGCGCGCGAGCCGGTGCTCGGCGCGCCCGAGCTGTCAAAGCGCATCGGCATTCCGCGCACGACTACCTTCCGCCTGCTGCAGACGCTCGAAGCGCTCGGCTTTCTCGAGCGCGTGAACGGCGACCGTTATTTCCGGCTCGGCGTCGGCGTGCTGCGGCTCGGCTTCGAATACCTGAATTCGCTGGAACTGACCGATCTCGGCACGCCCGTGCTCGAACGATTGCGCGATGCGACCGGCCTGTCGACGCACCTGCTGATCCGCGACCAGCGCGATGTCGTGTTCGTCGCGAAGGCGCAGAGCAACACGTCGATGTTCGGCTCGGTGAAGGTGCACGTCGGCACGCGGCTGCCCGCGCACGCGACCGTGCACGGCCATGTGCTGATGGGCGACCTCACGCGCGACGCGCTGCGCCAGCTGTATCCGGAGAAGCGCCTCGAACAGTTCACCGAGCGCACGCCGGGCACGGTGGACGAGTTGTACGAGCGTGTGCGTCATTACGCGCGGCTCGGCTACGCGGTCAGCGAAGCCGCGTTCGAGAGCGGCATCTCGGCCGTGACGGCACCCGTGCGCGACCATTCGGGCGCGATCGTCGCGGCGATCACCGCGACGGTGCCGCGCTCGGAAATCGGCGAGGCCGGCGAGAAGGAACGGCTCGTCGAAGCGGTATGCGGCGCGGCGGTCGACCTGTCGCAGCGGTTGAACTACCGGCCGCTCGAAAGCGACCCGACGTTCGCGCACGCGCGCCATCGCGTCGCGATGTTCTGATTCGCGGCATGAGCCGCGTCGCGCGGCTTCGTCAGTAGCCTGTCGCAAGTAGCCAAAAAAAGAGCAGCCCCCGGGCTGCTCTTTTCGTTTCCGCCGTCGGGCGCATCCGGCCGCCGCCGCTCAGAACGAGTGATGGATGCCGGTCAGCACGATCACCTGGTTCGCGGTGCTCGACGCGCCGGCCGTGAAGAACGCGGCCTTCGCGCCGCCCGAACCGTGCTCGTACAGCACGTTCGCATACAGCTGCGTGCGCTTCGACAGCGCATAGATGTCGCCGAGCTCCACCTGCGTCCAGCGGCGGCCGGCCAGCGTCGTGGTCGCCGCGCCGCCCGCGATCGTGTTGAACGCGCTGCTGCGGTAGTTCACGCCCGCGTCGTAGCTCTGGAACGTGTCGGAAAACCCGTTCGACTGCATCTTCACGCGCGTATAGAGGCCGTGCACGAGGAAGTCGCCGATCTGGTAGGACGCGCCCGCGCCGATGTTCTCGACCTTGTTCGCGATGTAGCCGGTCGCGGTGTTCTGCCCCTGGAACGACGTGATACCCGTCTGGCTGATCAGGATCGAGCGGTCGTGCTCGTTCGAGTAGACGGCCGACGCCTTGAACGGCCCGTTCGCGTAGTTCAGCGCGACCCCGACCGACTTGCCGGTCGAGAAGTTCGTCGTGTTGCCGAGCGCCATCGCCGCCGCGGCCGAGAAGCCGGCGAAGCTCGGCGAACGGTACTTGACCGCGTTGTTGTACGGCACGTTGCCGGTCGCGGCGAGCCCGTCGATGTTGCCCGGATGGAACGCATACCAGCTCAGCGCGAGATACGCGGTGCTGAGCGGATCGAGATAGTCGAACGTCAGCGGCGTCTGGCGGCCGAGCGTCAGCGTGCCGTAGCGGTCGGAGCTGAGGCCGACGAAGGCCGCGCGGTTCCAGATCGTGTTCGCGGTCGCGAACTGGCCGTTGTTCGTATAGAAGCCGTTTTCGAGCTGGAAGATCGCCGACAGGCCGCTGCCGAGGTCTTCCTTGCCTTTCAGGCCCCACCGGTCGGGTTGCGTGTTGCCCTGGATCATCGCCCACTTCGCGTGGCCGCCGACGTTGTTCACATAGGCGACGCCGGCATCCAGGCTGCCGTACAGCACCACGCTGCTTTGTGCCCAGGCGCCCGACATCGCGCCCATTCCGACGATTGCTGCTGCTACCGCTTGCTTGACCATTTGATCTCCTGACTCTCCAAACCTGATGAGAAACGTGCCGTGGCGGCGGGCGCGGGGGACGGCCGGCCGTCGCGCGTTCTTCACCACCGGGCGGGCATTTTTAATGTTCCATATAAGGAACAATGTGCCTCTGATGGAATGAAGTATAGAGGTGTCGCGCGCCGGATCAAAAATAAATTTATCGGGCCGGATGCGGGTGGTGACGATCCGCAACACGGGACCGAGCGTCCTGAAAAAAGGACTTAAATCCCCGCCACAAAGCAAAAAATCACCTTTTTCAAGATGAGTGGCGGCGATCGTCGACCCGGCGGTCGGTGTTTTCCCTAGGACGTGCAGCTTTTTGTTTTACTCGTGGGAAGTCACTCCTATAATCACCATCCATAAACTGCTGTTCCGGGTATGGAACAAACCCGGGGCGAACCGAGAGTCGATCAGAAGGAAGGGTGTGAGATGTCTGAACAATGGGTTTGTGCCGGGCACGCCGGCGCGCTGTCGGAAGACACGCCGATCGAGTTCAAGCGGACCGACGGCGTCGAAATCGGGATCTACCGCGTCGGCGACGAGGTGTATGCGCTTGAGAACGTGTGCCCGCATGCCTACGCGCTGCTGACGCAGGGGTTCGTCGACGAAGGCACGGTCGAATGTCCGCTGCACGAGGCCGTGTTCGACATCAAGACGGGCGAATGCCTGAAGGGCCCGGGCGGGCGCGCGCTGAAGCAGTACGCGGTGCGCCTGGCTGGCGAGGAAATCCAGATCAAGGTGGAGTAACCGATGAAAGAAGCGACCGTCAACTTCAATCCGTTCCTGAAGCCGTGGGTGGCGCCGCAGCCGAACAACGTCGCCGGCAAGGGGCAGATCGAGATCCCGGGCCAGGTCGAGAACCGCATCTGGCAAAACCGCAAGGCCGAGCCGACGCAGTACGAGAACGATCTGGGCGATGCGCTCGAACGCGTGTTCGAGAGCGGCGCGACCGAGCTGGACGAGGTTGTCGCGGGCCTGAACCGCATCGGCTTCCGCGCGCCGGACGGCACGGCGTGGACGCCCGAGCGCTTCCGCGCCGAATTGGCCTCGCTGGCGGAATGAGCGCACCGACCGCGCCGCACGCCTGAGCGCCGACCCGACAACCGCATCCGGAGCACACTGATGACGTCCCCCGCACAACACGAAACACAACACGACCCGGTCCGCGACTACCTCGACCGCGGCATCAAGAACTACTGGTATCCCGTCGCCCCGAGCTGGCAGGTGTCGAACGCGCCGGTCGGCCTCACGCGCCTGTCCGAGCAGATCGTGCTGTGGCGCGATCACGAAGGGAAGGTCCACGCGCTGGAAGATCGCTGTCCGCACCGCGGCGCGCGCCTGTCGCTCGGCTGGAACCTCGGCGGCAGCATCGCGTGCTGGTATCACGGCATCGAAGTCGACGGCGGCGGCACGGTCAACCGCGTGCCGGCCGTATCGAACTGTCCGCTCGAAGGCACGAAGTGCGTGAAGTCGTATCCGGTCGAAGAGAAGGCCGGCGCGATCTTCCTGTGGTTCGGCGACGAAGCGCACGGCGAGCCGGCGCCGCTGAACCTGCCGGAAGAACTGGTCGCCGACGAATACGCGCACTTCCTGTGCGTGTCGAACTGGAAGTGCAATTACCAGTACGCGATCGACAACGTGATGGACCCGATGCACGGCGCGTACCTGCACGCGACGTCGCACTCGATGGCCGAAGGCGACAAGCAGGCCGACATGCGTGTGCGCAAGACGGAAACGGGCCTGATGTTCGAGAAGATCGGCCAGCGCGACGTGAACTTCGACTGGGTCGAGCTCGGCGAAACCGGCTGCCTGTGGATGCGCCTCGCGATTCCGTACAAGCAGAAGTTCGGCCCGGGCGGCAACTTCGGGATCATCGGCTTCGCGACGCCGGTCGACGGCGACAACTGCCAGGTCTACTTCTGGCGTACGCGCAAGGTCAGCGGCTGGCAGCGCGACGTGTGGCGCTTCATGTACCGCAACCGCCTCGAGGGCCTGCACTGGGACGTGCTCGAGCAGGACCGCTACGTTCTCGAAAGCCTCGCGCCGCACGCGCGCGATCACGAATACCTGTACCAGCACGACGTCGGCATCACGCGCGTGCGCCGGATGCTGCGCCAGCGCGCGCAGGAACACCTGTCCGCGCTCGACGCGCATCGCGCGGCGCACGCCGCGGCGGAGCCCGCGAATGGCTGAGTTCGCTCCGGTCGTGTCGCTGCCGGGGCGCCGCGTGCTCGTCACGGGCGGCGCGCGCGGTCTCGGCGCCGCGTTCGTGAAGGCGCTCGTCGAAGCGGGCGCGCAGGTCGCGTTCGGCGACGTGCTCGCCGAAGAGGGCCGCGCGCTGGCCGCGCAGCTCACGCAAGCCGGCCACACCGCGCATTTCTTCACGCTCGACCTGGCCGATCCGGCGAGCGTCACGGCTTTCGTCGCGCAGGGCGCACAAGCGCTCGGCGGCATCGACGCACTGATCAACAACGCGGCGATCACGAACTCGGGCGGCAAGCTGTCGACGGAGCTCGACGTGTCGACCTGGGATGCCGTGATGAACGTGAACGTGCGCGGCGTCTGGCTCGTGAGCAATGCGGCGCTGCCGTACCTCGCGCAATCGGGCCGCGGCGCGATCGTGAACCTCGCATCGGACACCGCGCTGTGGGGCGCGCCGAAGCTGCTCGCGTACGTCGCCAGCAAGGGCGCCGTGATCGCGATGACGCATGCGCAGGCGCGCGAGTTCGGTGCGCACGGCGTGACGGTCAACGCGATCGCGCCGGGGCTCACCGAAGTCGAGGCGACGGCCTACGTGCCGGCGGAACGCCACGCGTTCTACATGCAGGGCCGCGCGCTGACGCGCGCGCAGGTGCCCGAGGACGTGACGGGCCCCGTGCTGTTCCTGCTGTCGGACGGCGCGCGCTTCGTGACGGGTCAATTGCTGCCGGTAAACGGCGGCTTCGTAATGAATTGATTTGAAGTTTTCACTCTGATGAAGGAGAGGACGATGGCGGACGCCGATCTCGAACGCAAGTCGTGGGACCAGCCGGAAGGCGCAAGCTTCAACGACTGGATGGAAGGGCGCGTCGCGCGCTACGCGACGCGGCGCTACGACTGGGACGCACTGAAGTTCCAGGCCGACTACGACCCGAAGTACCGCCGTGCGCAGATGCGCTACGTCGGCACGGGCGGCACGGGCGTCGCGAAGGACGTCAACACGGTGCCGGCCGGCAACTTCACGTTCTCGACGATGGTCATTCCGGCCGGCAACATCGGCCCGAGCCACATCCATATCGACGTGGAAGAAATCTTCTTCGTGCTGCGCGGCAAGATGAAGGTGATCTGCGAGCGCGACGGCGAGACCTGGGAAGCGATCCTCGGCGAGCGCGACCTGATCTCGGTGCCGCCGGGCGTGTACCGCACGGAAATCAACATCGGCGAGGAAGACGCGCTGATGTGCGTGATGCTCGGTTCGCCGAAGCCCATCACGCCGACGTATCCGCCGGATTCGCCGCTCGCGAAGATCAAGCGCTGAGACGGGGCGGAGCAAGCAATGCGTGTCATCGACAAACGTGAACGCGACCGCACCGCGGCGTTCGCCGCGCTGCTCGGGCAGTTTCCCGAACAGCGCTGCGCGGCCGGCGCGGCGGGCACGATCGGTTATCGCGAGGCCGGCGCGCAGCATGCGGGCCGCGCGCTGCCCGTCGTGCTGCTGCACGGGATCGGCTCGGGCGCCGCATCGTGGGTGTGCCAGCTCGACTCGCTCGGCTCGTCGCGCCGCGTGCTCGCTTGGGATGCGCCCGGCTACGGCGTGTCGACACCCGTGCACGGCGCGTCGCCGGCGGCCGCCGATTACGCGGCGTCGCTGAACGCGTGGCTCGAGGCACTCGGCATCGAACGCTGCGTGCTGGTCGGGCATTCGCTCGGCGCGATCGTCGCGGGCGGGTTGGCCCGCGTGATGCCCGCGCGGATCGCCGGCCTGCTGCTGATCTCGCCCGCGGGCGGCTACGGCAGCGCGCCCGCGGAAACGCGCGACACGCGCCGCGATGCACGCCTCGCGATGCTCGACGAACTCGGCCCGGCCGGACTCGCCGAACAGCGCAGCGGCAACATGCTGTCGGGTTTCGCGAGCGAGGATGCGCGTGCATGGGTACGCTGGAACATGGCGCGCATCGTGCCGGCCGGCTACGCGCAGGCCACGCATCTGCTCGCGAACGCCGATCTCGCGTCCGATCTCGCCGGCTTTCGCGGCCGCACGGCGGTGGCGGTCGGCGCGAACGACGCGATCACGCCGCCGGCTGCCTGCGAGCGGATCGCCGCTGCCGCGCACGTCGGGCTGCAGGTGATTCCGCAGGCCGGTCATGCGGGCTACGTGGAAGCGCCGGCCGTGTATTCGTCGCTGATCGATACGTTCTGCCGTCAATGCGACCGTCAACGGGGGCTGGAATGAACTACCTCCACGCTCACATTCGTTCGCTTGGGGGCGCGCAGCCCGCCCGATCCCGACATGCATTTCAACGTGCCCCTGGGGCGGCCCGACCGGAGGCATCATGAGCGAACCGTTGCAACAACAGGATGCGGATACCGCGAAGTCCGAGGCCAACTACGTGGTGCCGGGCCTCGAACGCGGTTTGCGGATCCTCGCCGAATTCTCGCCGCGCGAGCCGGTGCTCGGCGCGCCGGAACTGTCCAAGCGCCTCGGCATTCCGCGCACGACGGTGTTCCGTCTGCTGCAGACGCTCGAATCGCTCGGCTTTCTCGAGCGTGCGGACAAGGATCGCAACTACAAGCTCGGCATCGCCGTGCTGCGGCTCGGCTTCGAATACCTGAGCTCGCTCGAGCTGACCGATCTCGGCCTGCCGGTGATCGAGAGCCTGCGCGATGCGACCGGCTTCACGACGCACATCGTGATCCGCGACGGCCGCGACGTGGTGTTCGTCGCGAAGGCGCAGAGCCAGTCGCCGGTGTTCAGCTCGATTCGCGTGAACGTCGGCACGCGGCTGCCCGCGCATGCGACGACCCACGGCCACGTGCTGATGGGCGACCTGTCGCTGAAGGAGTTGCGTGCGCTGTATCCGGAAGGCACGC
This sequence comes from Burkholderia sp. Bp9099, assembly GCF_003857805.1. Classification (NCBI taxonomy): domain Bacteria; kingdom Pseudomonadati; phylum Pseudomonadota; class Betaproteobacteria; order Burkholderiales; family Burkholderiaceae; genus Burkholderia; species Burkholderia sp. Bp9099. The sequence goes on along the minus strand of NZ_QTPU01000017.1, from coordinate 127,880 downwards.
TGAACCGGATGACGAGCGCGACGCCGGAAACGGTCGACGCGCTCTACGAAGTGATCCGGGAAGATGCGCTGCGCGGCTACGGCGTCAGCAATTCATCGTTCGAGCGCGGCATCTCGGTGGTCACGGCGCCGGTGCGCAACGACACGCAGAGGATCGTCGCATGCATCACGGTGACGGTGCCGCGGCCGGAGATCGACGCGGCGCTGATCGCCGACGGCCTGATCGACAAGGTGCAGCGCGCGGCGGCGGAACTGTCGCGGCGGCTCAATTACCGCTCGGATGACGAGCACACGTTTCTCAAGGCTTTAGGACTGCGATGATTCAGATCGATCTGACCGGGCAGGTGGCGGTGGTGACGGGCGGTTCGTCCGGCATCGGCCTCGCGACTGCCGAACGGTTCCTGCAGGCCGGCGCATCGGTCGCGATTTGCGGCCGCGACGGCGAGCGTCTCGCGCGCGCCGAGGCGATGCTCGGCGAGAAATATCCGGGCGCGCCGCTGCTCGCGGTGCGCTGCAACGTGCTCGACGAAGCCGACGTGGCCGCGTTCGCGCAGGCCGTGTCCGACCGCTTCGGCCGCGCCGACATGCTCGTCAACAACGCAGGCCAGGGCCGCGTGTCGACTTTCGCCGACACGACCGACGACGCGTGGCGCGAAGAGCTCGAACTGAAGTACTTCAGCATCATCCGTCCGACGCGCGCGTTCCTGCCGCTGTTGCGCGATGCGGCCGCGCCGACGATCACCTGCGTGAATTCGCTGCTCGCGCTGCAGCCGGAGCCGCACATGGTCGCGACGTCGTCGGCGCGGGCGGGCGTGCTGAGCCTCGTGAAGTCGCTCGCGACCGAACTCGCGCCGCAGCGCATCCGCGTGAACTCGATCCTGATCGGCATCGTCGAGTCGGGGCAGTGGCGCCGCCGCTACGAAGCGCAGGCGCCGGCCGGCGAAAGCTGGGAGGACTGGACGGGCGCGCTCGCCCGCAAGAAGAACATTCCGCTGAACCGCTTCGGCAAGCCCGACGAGGCAGCCTGGGCACTTTTTTATCTCGCAACGCATCTGTCGTCCTACACGACGGGCAGCCATATCGACGTTTCTGGAGGCTTTGCACGCCATGTCTAAAAAAACCACGGTTGGCGAGCTGATTGCCGCCTTTCTCGAGCAGTGCGACGTCAAAACCGCATTCGGTGTCATCTCGATCCACAACATGCCGATCCTCGACGCGATCAACTCGCGCGGCAACATCCGGTATGTCGGCGCGCGCGGTGAAGCGGGCGCGGTGAACATGGCCGACGGGCTGGCCCGCGTGTCGGGCGGCCTCGGTGTCGCGTTCACGAGCACCGGCACGGCGGCGGGCAACGCGGCCGGCGCGATGGTCGAGGCACTGACGGCCGGCACGGCACTGCTGCACATCACGGGGCAGATCGAGACGCCGTACCTCGACCAGGATCTGGCGTACATCCACGAAGCGCCGGACCAGCTCACGATGCTCGATGCGATCTCGAAGGCCGCGTTCCGCGTGCGCACGGTCGAGACCGTGCTGCCGACGATCCGCGAAGCCGTGCGCATCGCGCAGACGGCGCCGACGGGCCCCGTGTCGGTCGAGATCCCGATCGACATCCAGGCCGCTGAAATCGAATGGCCGGAAGATCTCGCGCCGGCGCACGTCGCGGTGCGCGAGCACGATGACGCACGCGTCGCGAAGCTCGCCGACGCGCTGGCGGCCAAGCGCCGTCCGCTGCTGTGGCTCGGCGGCGGCGCGCGTCATGCGCGTGCGGAAGTCGAACGCCTGGTGAAGCTCGGCTTCGGCGTCGTGACGAGCGTGCAGGGCCGCGGCGTGCTGCCCGAGGATCACCCGGCGACGCTCGGCGCGTTCAACGTGCATTCGGCGGTCGAAGCGTTCTACAAGACCTGCGACGCGCTCGTCGTGGTCGGCTCGCGCCTGCGCGGCAACGAGACGCTGAAGTACAAGCTCGCGCTGCCGCAGCCGCTGTTCCGCGTCGACGCCGATGCACTCGCCGACAACCGCGGCTATCGCAACGAGCTGTTCGTGCACGGCGATTCGAAGCGCGTGCTGGCCGAGCTGGCCGACCGCCTCGAAGGCCGCCTGTCGGTCGATCCGCAGTTCGCGGGCGATCTCGCGGCGGCGCGCGAAGCGGCCGTCGCGAGCGTGGCGGAAGGCCTCGGGCCGTACAAGCAGCTGGTCGATACGCTGCAGGGCGCGGTGGGCCGCGACTACAACTGGGTGCGCGACGTGACGATCTCGAACAGCACGTGGGGCAACCGCCTGCTGAAGATCTTCGAACCGCGCGCGGGCGTGCATGCGCTCGGCGGCGGCATCGGCCAGGGCATCCAGATGGGCATCGGCGCGGCGCTGGCCGGCTCGGCGGCGAAGACGGTCTGCCTGGTCGGCGACGGCGGCCTGATGGTCAACGTCGGCGAGCTCGTGACGGCCGTGCAGGAAAACGCGAACGTGATGATCGTGCTGATGAACGACCAGTGCTACGGCGTGATCCGCAACATCCAGGACGCGCACTACGGCGGCCGCCGCTGCTTCGTGCAGCTGCACCAGCCGGATTTCGCGCAGTTCTGCGCGAGCTTCGGCCTCACGCACTACCGGATCACGTCGCTCGACCAGGCGGAAGCGATCGTGCGCGAAGGGATCGCGAAGGAAGGGCCGGTGATGGTCGAAGTCGACATGCTGTCGGTCGGCTCGTTCGCATCGCAGTTCGCGGGCCCGCCGGTGAAGAAGGAAGAGACGCCGTCGGAGCGCCAGTATGCATAACGGCCAGCGACACGGGCATGCGCCCGTCGACGTCGCGATGATCGGCTTCGGCGCGATCGGTGCCGCCGTGTATCACGCGGTCGAGCACGATGCGTCGTTGCGCGTCGCGCACGTGATCGTGCCCGAGCATCAGCGCGACGCGGTGCAGCGCGAGCTCGGCGGTGCGGTGGAGGTCGTGTCGTCGGTCGACGCGCTGGCTCGTCGCCCCGAGTTCGCGCTCGAATGCGCGGGTCACAGCGCGCTCGTCGATCACGTCGTGCCGTTGCTGAAGGCCGGCACCGACTGCGCGGTCGCCTCGATCGGCGCGCTGTCCGACCTCGCGCTGCTCGACGTGCTGTCGCAGGCGGCCGACGAGGGCGGCACGACGGTGACGCTGCTGTCCGGCGCGATCGGCGGGATCGACGCGCTGGCGTCCGCGAAGCAGGGCGGCCTCGACGAAGTGCTGTACGTTGGCCGCAAGCCGCCGCTCGGCTGGCTCGGCACGCCCGCCGAGGAGCTCTGCGACTTGCGTGCGATGACCGGGGAAAAGGTGATCTTCGAAGGCAGTGCGCGCGACGCCGCGCGCCTGTATCCGAAGAACGCGAACGTCGCGGCGACGGTCGCGCTCGCGGGCCTCGGCCTCGACGCGACGCACGTGCGCCTGATCGCCGATCCGGCGGTCGAACGCAACGTGCACCGCATCACCGCGCGCGGCGCGTTCGGCGAGATGTCGCTCGAAATGAGCGGCAAGCCGTTGCCCGACAACCCGAAGACGTCCGCGTTGACCGCGTACAGCGCGATCCGCGCGCTGCGCAACCGCGCGGCCCGCTGCGTGATCTGAGCAGGCAGACAACCCGGACAACCAGGCCGACGCGGCCATTCGGGCCATTGAACGGCCGCCGGCGCCACGGCGCGGGCGGCTGCGCAGAGACAGATTTGTGGGACTTGTGACATGACTCCATTCGATACGAGCCTCGTACCCAACGGCGATATCCTGATCGGCGGCGAGTGGCGGCGCGGCCGCGGCGCGCCTTACGCGAGCATCTATCCGGCCGACCAGTCGCTGAACATGGAAGTCTCGACGGCGAACGCGGAAGACGCGGCCGACGCCGTCGTGGCCGCCGACGCCGCGTGGCGGCGCGCCGACTGGGCCGGCCTCAAGCCGCACCAGCGCGCGCTGGTGCTGTACCGGATCGCCGACCTGATCATGCAGCGTCACGAGGCGCTCGCGAACCTGCAGCGCCGCGACAACGGCAAGCCGATCGGTGAGACGCGCGTGCTGGTGGCGAGTGCGGCCAACACGTTCCGCTATTTCGCGGCGTGCCTGGAAACGCTCGACGAAGAACTGACGCCGTCGCGCGGCGACTACCTGACGATGAGCGTGCACGAGCCGATCGGCGTGATCGCGGCGATCACGCCGTGGAATTCGCCGATCGCGTCCGACGCACAGAAGCTCGCGCCCGCGCTCGCCGGCGGCAACGCGGTGGTGCTCAAGCCGGCCGAGGTGACGCCGCTCGTGTCGCTCGCGCTGGCCCGCATCTGCGAGGAAGCCGGCGTGCCGAAGGGCGTGCTGAGTGTGCTGCCGGGCAAGGGCTCGGTGATCGGCGACGTGCTGGTGCGCCATCCGCTCGTGAAGAAGGTGTCGTTTACCGGCGGCACCGAAGTGGGCCGCGGCATCGCGCGCATCGCGGCGGAAAAGCTGATGCCCGTATCGCTCGAACTCGGCGGCAAGTCGCCGACGATCGTATGCGACGACGCGGATCTCGATCACGCGGTGAACGGCGTGCTGTACGGCATCTTCAGCTCGTCGGGCGAAGCGTGCATCGCGGGTTCGCGGCTGTTCGTGCAGCGCTCGGTATACGACGAGTTCATGAAGCGCCTGGTCGCGGGCGCACGCAAGCTGCGCGTGGGCGACCCGACGCGGCCCGACACGCAGATGGGCCCGCTGATCACCGCGAAGCATCGTGAATCGGTGGAACGCTACGTCGCGCTCGGGCTGGAGGAAGGCGGCCGCCTGCTGTGCGGCGGCGAACGGCCGTCGGGCGACGGGCGCGAGGACGGCTTCTTCTACCAGCCGACGATTCTCGAAGGCTTGCCGAACAGCGCGCGCATCTGCCAGGAGGAAATCTTCGGGCCGGTGCTGGTCGCGATGCCGTTCGACGACGAAGCGTCGCTGATCGCGCAGGCGAACGACAGCGTGTTCGGCCTCGCCGCCGGCATCTGGACCCGCGACTACAAGCGCGCATGGCGCATCGCGCGGGCGCTGGAGACGGGCACCGTCTGGATCAACACGTACAAGCTGTTTTCGATCTCCACGCCGTTCTCGGGCTGGAAGGAGAGCGGGATGGGCCGCGAGAAGGGCCGTCTCGGCATCCGCGAGTACATGCAGCAGAAGAGCCTCTACTGGGGCTTGAACGACGCGCCGCTGCCGTGGGCGAACTGAGCGAAGGGGAATGACGCAATGAGCATCTTGGGTATCGAGCAGATCACGTACGGTGTCGACGACCTCGCGACGTGCCGGCGCTTCTTTGCCGACTGGGGCCTGAAGGAAGTCGCGCACGACGACACGCGCGCACGTTTCGAAACGCTGAACGGCTGCACCGTGCTGGTCGTGAAGGCCGACGATCCGTCGCTGCCGCCCGCGTTCGAAGCGGGCCCGACGCTGCGCGAAGTCACGTGGGGCGTCGCGACGCAGCAGGAAGTCGACGCACTGCGCACGAAGCTGGCCGGCCAGCCCGGCTATTACACGCAGGACGATGCGGTCGGCTGCATCGATCCGAACGGGATGGCGATCCGCATCGAGGTGACGCGCAAGCGCGCACTCGACATCACCGGCTCGCCGTCGAACGTGTGGGGCCGGACGGCTCGGGTCGACCAGCCGAGCCCGATCTATGCGCGCGCCGAGCCGGTCGAGGTCGGCCACGTCGTGTTCTTCACGAACTGCCTCGACGCGCAGGAGAAGTTCTATCACGAGCTGCTCGGCTTCGAGACGTCGGACCGCTATCCGGGCCGCGGCGCGTTCATGCGCTGCGCGCCGCACGGCGGCCACCACGACCTGTTCCTGCTCGCGTTGCCCAATGGCAAGCGCGGCCTGAACCACGTCGCGTTCACCGTGCGCGACATCCACGAAGTGTTCGGCGGCGGCATGCACATCGACCGCTGCGGCTGGGAAACGCAGCTCGGCCCGGGGCGTCATCCGGTGTCGTCCGCGTATTTCTGGTACTTCCAGAACCCGGCCGGCGCGCTGATCGAGTACTACGCGGACGAAGACGTGCTGACGCCCGAATGGCAGCCGCGCGAATTCGAACCGGGCCCGACCGTGTTCGCCGAATGGGCCGTCGACGGCGGCCTCGACGGCAACACGCGCCGGCAGAAGAATGCGAAGGCGCCGGAAGGCAAGTTCATGACGGAGCGCAAATCATGAGCGCAACGAACTCGCAGGAACCGGCCGCGCCTCGCACGGTCGTCGTGATCGGCGGCGGCCAGGCCGCCGGCTGGGTGCTGAAGACGCTGCGCGCGGAGGGCTTCGCGGGCCGTCTCGTGATGATCGCCGACGAGCCGCACCTGCCGTACGAGCGTCCGCCGCTGTCGAAGGCCGTGCTGGCCGGTGACGCGGACATCGAGACCGTGCGCGTCGTGCGCCCGGACGAATTCGCCGCGCTGAACGTCGAGGCATGGCAGCCGGAACGCGCGGTGTCGATCGACCGTGCGCGCCGCGTGGTGAAAATCGAAAGCGGTCTCGAAGTCGAATACGACCGCCTCGTGATCGCGACCGGCGGCACGTCGCGTCGCTTGCCTGACTCGATCGTCAGGACCCCGAACCTGCATTACCTGCGTACGCTCGACGAAGCGGCCGCGCTCGGCGAGAAGCTGCGCGCGAGCCGGCGTGTGCTCGTGATCGGCGGCGGCTGGATCGGCCTGGAGGTCGCGGCGACCGCGCGCAAGCTCGGCGTCGAAGCGGTGGTCGTCGAAGGCGCGCCGCGGCTGTGCGGCCGCTCGGTGCCGCAGGTCGTGTCGGACTTCCTGCTCGACCTGCATCGCGCGAACGGTGTCGACGTGCGCCTCGGCGCGGCGCTCGCATCGCTCGACGCGCAGCCGGACGACGCATCGAAGGTGCGCGCGACGCTTGCGGACGGCACGACGATCGACGCCGATTTCGCGGTGGCCGGCATCGGCCTTGCGCTGAATGCGACACTCGCGAGCGACGCGGGCCTCGCAGTCGACGACGGCATCGTGGTCGACGAATTCGGCGCGACCAGCGATCCGGCGATCTTCGCGTGCGGCGACGTCGCGAACCATCACAACGGCTGGCTGAAGCGGCGCGTGCGGCTCGAATCGTGGGCGAACGCGCAGAACCAGGCGATCGCGGCCGCGAAGGCCGTGCTCGGCGTGCGCGCGCCGTACGCCGAGATTCCGTGGTTCTGGTCCGATCAATACGACGTGAACCTGCAGATCCTCGGCGATCTGCCGGCCGATGCGCAGCTCGTCGTGCGCGGCGATCTCGCCGCGCGACGTGCGACGCTGTTTTTCGTGGGCGACGGACATGTGAGAGGTGTCATCGCCATCAACAACGCGCGCGAGCTCAAGCTCGCACGCAAGTGGATGAACCAGGGCCGGGCAGTGAACACGGAAGCCCTGGCGGACACGACCCAAGCGCTTGCCTGACCGGCGAAACCGGTACAAAGACCCAGGAGACACCCCGCATGAGCACTTTCGACAACGTCGTGGCCGGCAGGGCCACGATGGAAGCTGCCGCCTCCACGCCCGGCGCGATCATCGCGCGGCTCGAGCGGCTTCCGGCCAACGCGATGCAGATCCGCGCGCGCGTGCTGATCGGCACCGCGACGTTCTTCGACGGCTTCGACGTGATCACGATCGCGGCGACGCTGCCGCTGCTGATTCACAAGTGGGGGCTGTCGCCGACGCAGATCGGCATGCTGATCGCGTCCGGCGCGATCGGCCAGCTGATCGGCGCATTCCTGTTTCCCGCGCTCGCGGAGAAGCATGGCCGCGTGAAGGCGATCGCGTGGAGTTCCGCGGTGATCGGCATCACCAGCATCGCGTGCGGCTTCGCGCCGACGTTCGAGGTGTTCGTGCTGCTGCGGATCCTGCAGGGGCTCGGCCTCGGCGGCGAGCTGCCGGTCGCGGCCACGTACATCAACGAAATCACGCGCGCGCACGGCCGCGGCCGCTTCGTGCTGCTGTACGAAATCGTGTTCCCGATCGGCCTGCTGGTATCGATGGCGCTCGGCGCGTGGCTCGTGCCGCGGTTCGGCTGGGAGATCATGTATTTCGTCGGCGGGCTGCCGCTGATTCTCGCGCTGGTGCTCACGCGTCTGGTGCCGGAATCGCCGCGCTGGCTCGCGTCGCGCGGGCGGCTCCCGGAAGCCGGGCGCGCGGTCGGCGTGTTCGAAGCGTCGGTGCGCGGCGAACTGCCGCCGGTCACGCAGGTGGCCGCGTACGACGAGATGGTGCGCCAGCACCCGAAGCGCCGGATGAGCGACCTGTTCAGTGCCGCGTATCGCAAGCGCACGCTCGCGGTGGCGACGCTGTGGGCGACCTGCGGGTTCATCCAGTACGGGCTGTCCACGTGGCTGCCGACGATCTACAAGAACTTCTATCACGCGCCGCTGCAGCTCGCGCTGAATCTCGCGGTGATCGGCTCGGTGATGGGCGTGCTCGGTTCGCTCGCGTCCGCGCTGCTGGTCGACAAGCTCGGCCGCAAGCCGGTGATCGTGTGGTCGTTCGTGCTGTGCGCGCTGTCGCTGGCGTTCGCGGGCATCTACCACGCGTCGTCGGTGTACGTCGTCGCGACCTTTTGCTCGCTGTCGCTGGGGCTGATGGCATCGGGCTTCATCACCGCGTACGTCTATACGCCGGAACAGTATCCGACGAGCATCCGCGCGTCGGGCTGCGGGCTCGGCAGCGCGTGGCTGAAGATCGCGTCGTTCGCGGCGCCGATGATCGTGCCGCACGCGATCATCGGCGGCAATCTCGCGCCGGCGTTCTACCTGATCGGCATCGTGCCGCTGATCGCCGCCGTGACCGTTCATTTCGTCGGGATCGAGACGAAGGGGAAGGTGCTCGAAGCGCTCGAGGCATAAGCGCGGCGCGTGGCAAAGGCGATGTGGAAGGCCCGGACGATGTGTCCGGGCTTTTTTCGTTTCGGGCAGCGGATCGTGCGTGCCGGACAGCGCGAACGCACGCGATGGCCGGCCTCCGGATAGCGTGTTCTAATTCATGCTTGCGTTTTTTCCCCGGCCGCCGCGATGCCCTTGTTCGAACCCGTCACGCTGCATACGTCCCGACTCGTCCTGCGTCCGCTTCGCGACACGGACGCTCACGCGTTCTTCGACCTCTGGTCCGATGCGCAGGCGATGCGCTATGCGTCGTTCGCGCCGCTCACGGATTGGCGGCAGGCCGCCGAGCGCGTCGCGCGCAACCTCGCAACGACCGCCAGCGGCCAGGATCTCGTCTGCGTGCTCGAAGCCCGGGACACCGGCGACGTGCTCGGCGAATGCGTGCTGTTTCATGCGCACGAGCAATGCCGGCGCGCGGAAATCGGTTTCAGCCTGCGGCGCCGCTACTGGCGCGGCGGCTATATGCGCGAGGCCGCGTCGGCGGTCATCGACCACGCGTTCGGCACGCTGCGCCTGAACCGCATCGAGGCCGACATCGATCCGCGCAACGTCGCATCCGCCGCGCTGCTCGAACGGCTTGGGTTCGTCAGGGAAGGCGTGCTGCGCGAACGCTGGATCGTCGGCGACGAGGTGTCGGACAGCGCGCTGTACGGGTTGCTCGCGCGCGATCGTCGCGGGTGATGCGGGTGATGCGGCGTGTCCGGTGCGAACGAATGACGCATCGGCATCGTTCCCGTAGTCGCGACGCAGGCGCGGCGGCCGATCCGGCTGGCGGCTTGCCGGATTGCCGTGTCGAACGTACGCTTTGCCTACCCCCGACTCCATCAGCAGGTTACCGCCCATGCAAGCCCATCCTCTGCGTCTTTCCCCCGGCGACGATCTGCGCGCGTCGATCGAGCAGGCGCTGCGTCGACTCGACGCGCATGCAGCATTCGTGATCCAGGGCATCGGCAGCCTGAACGTCGCGCAGCTGCGCTATGCCGGCGTCGCTGCGCCGACCGAGCTGCGCGGCGATCTCGAGATCCTGACGCTTGCCGGCTCGGTCTCGCCGGACGGCGCGCACCTGCACATGGCGGTGTCCGACGCGCATGGCCGCGTCTCGGGCGGCCACGTCGCGAGCGGCTGCGTGGTGCGCACGACCGCCGAGATCCTGCTCGTATCGTTGGCCGCGCATCGTTTTTCCCGCGAGCACGATGCGCTCACCGGGTTCAACGAGCTGGTGGTTCGTCCGGCGAAAGACTGAGATCGCGCGGGCCGAGCCGTTCACGATCGTGCGTCCATCGCAACGACGCACGACCGGCGGCGATGTCAACGGACCGTCTTGCCGACCACATGGCGCCGGCAATGTTCGAGATACGCCTCTTCGTGCGCGGCCATCAGTTCGATGATGCTTCGCCACAGCCATGACGGCGCGTCGGCCGTCTTCGGGTGCTGGCGCCGCAACTCGCCGCACCACGCGCGTTGCGTCGCGTGGTCCATCTGCGCGGCATGCGCGTTGCCGATCACCAGCGCCAGATAGCGCGCGACTTTGACCGCATCGGCCTCCGACATCCGTTCCGCGTCCAGTTTCAGATCCTGCGGCATCAATTCGCGTATGACGACGGGACATCCGTCGAGGCGTGCCGCGCACATCCGGCTGCCCAGCATCGGCGATACGTGCCGCGCGCCTTCGAGCACCCGTTGCGCGGGATCGCGTGGCATGCGCACGCCGGGATCCTTCGGGGCCTTCGCCGCCGCGGCCTCCTTGATGTCGATCAGATACGGCGGATGGCCGTCGGAACACGCGTCGTCGATATCGAGCATGACCGCGAAGCGGCGCCGTCCGAGCGAGCTGCATCCCTTTACCCAGAAGGCGGCGTCGAGCACCTTCATCCTCGCGTCGCGGTGTGGCGCGCGGCTGAGCGCCGCGCCGATCGGCGAATCCGGGGTGGATTCGAACAGCGCGTGGATGGCGCTCCGCTCGCGCTCGGACAGCGGCCAGAAGCGTTTGCCGAGCGGAATGCGCGGCGTCACGTTCTGGATCGTCTGCCGGTCGAGCTTGCGCCACGATCGGTGCAGCGCCGCCTTCATCGCGATCTTGATCGCGGTTGGGCGTTGCAGGTGACTGGTCTCGGCGCGGTGCCGGCTGTCGAACGCCTGCTCGTATCCGGCGATGAGCGCTTCGACCATCCGCCACGTGATGATCCCGGGCAGATCGGAGCTGCGCGCCGCGGTCGCGAGCGAGAAGCCGAGACGCAGCAGGTCGTGTACGGGATTGCCGATCACGCTCTGGTCGAGATCGCGGATCTGCACGGCAACCTCGCCCGTCTTCGCCGCGACGGGCCCCAGATTGCCGAGATGGCAGTCGCCGCCGATCCACACCGCGGGGCCGTCGGGCAGGGTGCCGGAGCGATGGTCCGCGAGCCATGCGTAGAAGCGCTCGGCGCTGCCGCGCGTATACGTGTGTATCGAGCGCGCCATCTTGCCGCTGCGCAGGCGCGCGAGAATCTGCGCGCGCTGGTCGCTGGACGGCAGCCGTGCCGATCCCGGTGCTTTCTTCGCCACGATGCGTTCTCCTTCTGTTCCGCGGCATGCGTTGCCGGTGCGTGTGCCGGCTCGCGTGACGCCGGTGTATCCGGTGCCGCGCCGGCCGGCGCGGCTCCACCTGCTCAGCCCGGCACGAACACGCCCAACGCCGCGACCGCCATCGCGAACGTCGCGAGCCAGCCGCCCCAGGCCAGCAGGCCGGTGATCGCGAACTTGCCCATGATGCGCGTGCTATGGGCCATCAGCATCATCACGACCATGATCGGCACGGCGGTCACGCCGTTGATGACCGCACTCCAGTAGAGCGCGCGGATCGGGTCGAAATGCATGAACGTGATCGCGACGCCGCCGATGATCGCCAGTGCGATGACCGCATAGAATTCGCGCGCGACGCCGAATTGCAGCGCGAGGCTGCTGCGCCAGCGGAAAGTGCCCGCGGCCGCATAGGCGGCTGACCCCGCGAGGACCGGCAGCGCCAGCAAGCCGGTGCCGATGATTCCGAGCGCGAACAGCACGTACGCGAAGTGCCCGCCGATCGGCTCGAGCGCCCGCGCGGCATCCGCCGACGTCTTCACGTCGATGTGGTGCAGGTTCAGCGTGGCCGCGGCCGTCAGCGTGATGAAGAACGCGATGACGTTCGACACGCCCATCCCGACCCACGTATCGAAGTTGATCCGGCGCAACTGCGCGGGGGCCTGGTGAGGCGCGTGCCGCAACGACTGCTGGTTCGGCACCGCGCGCAGTTCCTCGACTTCCTGCGATGCCTGCCAGAAGAACAGGTACGGGCTGATCGTGGTGCCGAGCACGGCGATGACCGTGGTCAGGTAGGCGGCGGACAGCTGGACGCGCGGCAACACGAGCGCACGGCCGACCTCGCCCCACGGGACGGGCACGATGAGCGCCACGGCGACGTAGGCGAGCAGGACCAGCGCGGTCCATTTGAGCAGGCGCGCGTAGCGGTCGTACGGCACGAGGATCTGCAGCAGGGCCGATGCGCCGCCGAGGCACACGACGTAGAGTTCTTGCGGGCCGTGCAGCAGGAGCTTGACCGCTGCGCCCATCGCCGACAGGTCGGCCGCGATGTTGATCACGTTCGCGACGATCAGCAGCACGACGGTGACGTAGAGCAGCCACGGCGGATAGTGCGTGCGCATGTTCGACGCGAGGCCCTTGCCCGTCACGCGGCCGATGCGCGCGCTGACCAGCTGGATCGCCGTCATCAGCGGATACGTCAGCAAGAGCGCCCACAGCAATTCGAAGCCGAACTGCGCGCCCGCCTGCGAGTACGTGCCGATGCCGGACGGATCGTCGTCCGCGGCACCGGTGACGAGGCCCGGCCCGAGGCGGCGGAGCCACGTTGCGGCACGCGGACGCTGCTCCGCGGAATCGAGGGGCTCGTTGTCGTTCATGATCGCGACTCGTGGGGAGGGGGCAATCGAGTCGCAATTGGCATGCCCAGGAGGAAGGGGCGGCTGGGGCGGGCGGGTTACGGGATGCGGCCGCCAGACGCGGTGCAACCGAACGCAACTTGACGCGATGGAAAACCGGCTCGGCTAACGGGCGGGAAGCGGCGGTACGAAAGGGAGCGCACGACGTGCTCGCGTGCTCGTGACGGGGGAACCCGGTAGGAGAAGCGATGGACGGTGCCGAGCGATTCGCGCAAGTCGCTATCGCTGCGACGTGCGTGACGTGTCGCGGCGAACGCTCATCGGTCGCCGCGATCTTCGGATGGTTGGCGTATTCGTACTGCCGCTACCGGCGAGCCAATGCCGCCGGTGGCAAGCGAAAGAACCTCGGAAGGCGCCACGGATCACAGTTGGCGCCCAGGCGCCGCGACACGCATGCGACCGGCGCGGCGCCCGGTCGGCCTCAACGGGCCGCCACCGCGACGTCCTGATTACCGCGCCCGGACACGAGGCAGCTCGACATGAACGCTTCGCTCTGGCTGTCGGCCGCCGCGCTGCCGAAGCCCTTGCCGAGCGCGGCGTATTTCACCTGCTCGGCGCCCTGCGAGCAGGCGGTCGGGCTGGCATCGCGGCCTTGCGCGTGCAGCAGTGCGCGATCGCCGATCAGATAGACCAGCAGCGCGAAAAAAGCGATGTGTACGACTCGTCTCATGGTTCGTCTCCTCGTCGCTCAAGCGTAACGCGGAGACGATTCTCGAAGCACTTGGGGCTTCCCCCGGTAAACGTCTGCAGAAATGACGATGAGCCCGGCTGATCGCGTCCCGTTTTTACCGTGCGGACGACGAAAAGGCACGTTGGCCGCACGCGCCGCCGCGCGATTGACGCGAGCTTGACGAATGTCAGACGGCGGGCAGGGCGAGACGGTCGTGCCGGCGGTCAGAGCGATAGCATGAATGCATGTTTCAACGGAACGCGATGCGCGGCAGGCGATGGGCGCCGCGGCTCCGAACGCAGCGGGTACGTATTGAACATCGCTATCGAATTAGTGAGGAATCCAAATGCTTAACGTATCGTCCGTCCTGATCAGTCTCGCGCCGATGTGGGCGATTCTGCTGGTTGCATCGTCAGCCGCGACCTATCTCGTGTTCTGGCGCAAGGTCATCAAGTAAGCGGCGAGCGCCGCACCGCGTGCCGCTCATCTGACCGCCGTCACCGGCACGTTCGAAATCCGCACGAGGCGGCCCATCACGCTGCGACCGAACATCGACAGCATCTGATGAAACGGATCGTGCCGCGGCGCGACCACGACGATTTCGTCGCAGCCCGTCTCGGCCGCAACGGCCGCGATCGTGTCGGCCACCGGCCCGACCTTCTTCACGACGCTGTATCGGACGCCGGCTTCCCGCAGCACCCGCTCGGCCGTCGCCAGATCGTCGCACGCGAACTGGTCCTCGATCGAGCGCAGTCGCGACAGCGAGTGAAATGCCTCGAGCCGCGTCGCTTCGAGCGGCGGCTGGACGTTGATCAGCACGATTTCCGACGCGCAGCGTTCGCGATACAGGAAGGTCGCATGGCGGACCGCCTGCAGCGAACGCGGCGAATGGCCGACCGGAACCAGCAGTTTGAGCATGGGAGATGCTCCGGAATCGAGATGTTTGCAGCGTAGCGCGGCGCCGGATCGCCCGACCTAAAGAGATCGGGCGGCCGCGTAAAAATGTCGTCAACGTCCGGCGCGCCTATTAGAAATATAAGAAATTTAAGTTTATGCGCATAAACGTTTTCACTGACCGGCCGCGCGGTGGCCCGGGGCGGGCCGTCGAGTGGCGCACCACGCCGATTTAGTCGGATCCTCAATGAATCGCGGCGGAAAATATCGGAGGTCGGCGATCCGGCCTCGCGTAGAGTAGTGCATCGGCCGCGGCGCGGCCTTCTCCCGGGCTGTCCAGGCCGTTCGGGACGGACCGCCGCCACGCTGCGGCCCGCCATTCCATTCCGATTCCAGGAGACCTCGCATGCCGCATGGCGCCCCGCAGCTTCTCGCACCCGCTTCCATCACCGTCGACCCGATCGTGCGCCTGTCGGCCGGCGAACTCGCGTCGGCGATCCGCGGCAAGGCGGTCTCGTGCGTCGAGACGATGCGTGCGTATCTCGATCACATCGAGCGCGTGAACGGCGCGGTGAACGCGTTGATTTCGCTGCGCGATCGCGCCACGCTGCTCGCCGAAGCGGCGGAAAAGGACGCGGCACTCGCCCGCGGCGAGTACCACGGCTGGCTGCACGGAATGCCGCAGGCGCCGAAGGATCTCGCGATGACGAAAGGGCTGCGCACGACCTACGGCTCGCCGATCTTCCGCGATCACGTGCCGCAGGCCGATTCGGTCGGCGTCGGCCGGATGCGCGCGGCGGGCGCGATCTTCATCGGCAAGACCAACACGCCGGAGTTCGGCCTCGGCTCGCATACGTTCAACGAAATCCACGGCGCGACGCGCAATCCGTACGACCTGACGAAGAGCGCGGGCGGCAGCAGCGGCGGCACGGCGGCGGCGCTGGCCGCGCGCATGCTGCCGGTCGCGGACGGCAGCGACTTCGGTGGCTCGCTGCGCAATCCGGCCGCGTTCTGCAACATCTACGGCTTGCGTCCGTCGCAGGGCCGCGTGCCGCGCTGGCCAGGCGTCGACGTGTTCATGCAGCAGCTCGGCATCGAGGGGCCGATGGGCCGCACGGTCGGCGACGTCGCGCAGCTGCTCGCGATCCAGGCCGGCTACGACCCGAACGATCCGCTGTCGCTCGCGGAAGATCCGGCCGTGTTCGCGAAGCCGCTCGACACGGACCTGCGCGGCAAGCGCATCGCGTGGGTCGGCGACTGGAACGGCTATCTCGCGACCGAGCCGGGCGTGCTCGCGCAGTGCGAACAGGGCCTAGCGACGCTGCGCGAGATCGGCTGCGACGTCGATGCCGCGCTGCCGGCGTTCGCACCGGAGCGCATCTGGCGGCTGTGGCTCGCGCATCGGCACCTGCTGTCCGGCGGCGGGCTGCTCGCGCACTATCGCGACCCGGCACGGCGTGCGCTGCTGAAGCCCGAGGCGATCTACGAGGTCGAAGGGCTGCTCGCGATGCAGGGGGCCGAGGTGTTCGACGCGAGCGTCGAGCGCACCGCGTGGCACCAGGCCGTGCTGGGCTTCTTCGATCGCTACGACTTCATCGCCGCGCCGACCGCGCAGGTGTTCCCGTTCGACGTCGAGCAGCGCTGGCCGAAGGAAATCGCGGGCCGCGCGATGGATACCTACCACCGCTGGATGGAAACGGTCGTGCCGTGGACGCTGGCCGGCTGCCCGGTGATCAGCGTGCCGGTGGGCTTCAACGATGCGGGGTTGCCGATGGGGATGCAGCTGATCGGCCGGCCGCGCGCGGATCTCGCCGTGCTGCAGCTCGCGCGCGGCTACGAGCAGGCGGCCGACTGGGTCGGCCGGCGGCTGCCGGGCTGGATGGCTGCGTAATGCGACGGCCGGCGGGCCCGTGACACACGCCGAACGCAAGTGACGAACCGGGCGGCCGCGTGCCGCCCGGTTCGTTTCCACACCTCGAAACGCGCTGGCTAATCCTGCCATTGGTGCGCCGGGCATCACGCTGTCGCACAACAGCGCCGGCCGACACCGGCGCAGCGCCGGCGCATACCGGGCGTCGCCGGGATTGCCGCGATGCAGGAACGAATCGCGGCGCCAGCCCTATATCGCGCGGCAAATCCGGATGAATCCGCGCGCCGGGCGACGGTCGTGCCGGGCGATTTCGTATCGATGTGTTTCAGTCGTTGCGGCGGCGCGCGGCGCGCTTCGACAATATCGGCCTCAAACATATTCGGGCACGAGGGAAACACATGAAGCACATTCGCGCGACGGGCAAGCACCTGGCATCGGCGGGCATCGCCTTCGGCATCATGCTCGGCGTGAACGGCACCGCCCGTGCACAACTCGACCTCCAGTCGATCGGCTCGGCGCTGCTCGGCGGCGGGCAACAGCAGGCCGCACCCGCGCAGGGCGGCGTCGCGCAGTTGATGCAGGCGTACGTCGGCGCGAACCAGCAGGTGCTGGTCGGGCAGTCGTCGCTCGCGTCGGCGATGGGGCTCACCGGCGCGGCCGGTCAGGCGCAGCAGGCCGCCGGCCTGCTCGGCGGCGGCAATGCGCTGACGCCGGCCGCGCTGTCGCAGATGGGCGGCGCGCAGCAGTCGGTGTCGCAGGCGCTCGGCCAGGCGTTCGCGAGCGGCGGGGCGTCGCACGGCCCGATCGACAAGCAGGCGTTCAGCAACGGTCTGGCATCGCTCGGCCAGGGTCTGACGCAGTACTCGCAGCTGCAGTCGGGGCTCGGTAATCTCGGTTCGACCAGCGCGGCATCGCTGCTGCAGTCGGGCCTGAATCCGCAGAACATGCAGGCCGCGTCGTATATCGCGCAAAGCGCGCCGGGCCAGTTGCAGTCGCTCGCGTCGACGCTCAGCCAGGCCGTGCAGTTCGCGACGAGCCAGGGCATTGCGGTGCCGTCGGTCGCGTCGTCCGCGCTGAAGCTGCTGCCGTAACGCGGCCGCACCCGCTGCGGCGCCGGCCGCGCGAGCGGCGATCCGGGATGGCCCCGCGCAACATGGGGATATCGCTCGATGCTATCGTGGCGTGTTCCCCGTTTCCGGTGCCGGTTCATGACTGACTCGTTCGACCTCTCGCGCTACTTCGCCCGCATCGGCTACGACGGCCCGGCCGAGCCGACGCTCGACGTGCTGCGACGGCTGCACCTGCTGCAGCCGCAGGCCATTCCGTTCGAAAACCTCAATCCGCTGACCGGCGCGCGCGTCGCGCTCGACCTGCCCGCGATCGTCGACAAGGTGGTCGGGCGCCGCCGCGGCGGCTACTGCTTCGAACTCAACAAGCTCTTCTACACCGCGCTCACGACGATCGGCTTTCGCGTGACGCCGCTGATCGCGCGCGTGCGCTGGATGCGGCCGCCCGAGCTCGTCACCGCGCAGACCCACATGCTGCTGCGCATCGATCTCGACGGCGCGGCGTGGCTCGCCGACATCGGCTTCGGCAGCGCGACGCTCACCGCGCCGCTGCGCTTCGTGCCGGGCGAGCGGCAGCTGACGCCGCATGGGGCGTTTCGCGTCGTCGACGCGCCGGTCGACGGCGAATTCGACATGCAGTTCCAGATCCCCGACGGCTGGCAGACGACCTACCGCTTTTCGCTGAAGCCGGCCGAGTGGATCGATTACGACGCCGCGAACTGGTTCACGTCGACCTATCCCGAGTCGATCTTCGTCAACGACCTGATCGCCTGCCGCGTGCTGCCGGACGGCCGCGCGGCGCTGTTCAACACCGTGCTGACGCTGCGCGACGCGGCGGGCGCGGGGCGCACCGTCACGTTCGACGACGCGGCCGCGTGGGGCGCGTGCCTGCGCGACACGATCGGCATCGATACGACCGGCTTCGACCTCGACGCGTTGTTCGCGCGGGTGGCGGCGCGGGCGAACACGATGTAATGCGTCGCGGGCCGCGACATGAGCGTACGCAATCCCGACGGCCGTGCGTGGCGCCTGCGGGCGCCGCACCAGCCGCGCGCATGAGGACGAGACGATGACCGACCTTCATCCGGACGCCCCTGACAGCACCGCCGCGCGCGTCGCGCTGTGGCGCGCGCTGCACGTCGAGCTCGATGCGCCGCCGCACGTGCTCGTGGACGAAATCGGACTGCGCCTGCTCGCGCCGGCGCCCGGCTGGCAGCAGCGCGGCGACATGGATCCGCAGTTCACGCGGCCGTTTCGCGCGTCGATCGTCGCGCGGGCGCGCTTCATCGAGGATCTCGTCGTCGAGCAGGCCGCGCGGGGCGTGAGCCAGTACGTGATCCTCGGCGCGGGCCTCGACAGCTTCGCGCAGCGCCGGCCCGAGATGGCGTCGCGCCTGACCGTCTTCGAGGTCGATCCGCCCGCGCCGCAGGCGTGGAAGCGCCGCCGGCTGACCGAGCTCGGCTTCGGCGTGCCGGACTGGCTGCGGTTCGTGCCGGTCGATTTCGAAGCGAAGCAGTCGTGGCGCGACGCGCTCGTGCGCGCGGGCTTCGATGCAGGCAAGCCGGCGGTCGTCGTGTCCACCGGCGTCAGCATGTACCTGACGCGCGACGCGAACGCGGCGGCGCTGCGCGAAGTCGCGTCGCTCGCGCCGGGCTCGACGTTCGCGATGACGTTCCTGCTGCCGCTCGAGCATGCCGATCCGGACGTGCGCCCGGGGCTCGAAATGGCCGCGAAGGGCGCGCGCGCGAGCGGCACGCCGTTCATCAGCTTCTTCATGCCGGCGGAGATTCGTGCGCTCGCGACCGGGGCCGGCTTCGCGCGGGCCGAGCATGTGTCGGCCGCGGATCTCGCGCGCCGCTACTTCGCCGATCGGACCGACGGCCTGCGCCCGCCGGACAACGCGGAAGAGCTGCTGGTCGCGACGGTGTGACGTCGCGACCTTCCATCACGCGCGTTCGAGCACGGCCATCTCGCGCACGATCACGAGCAGCACCGCGAGGCTCGCGCCGCCCGAGGCGCGCAGGTCGGCGAGCAGGTGCTCGTAGCGTTGCAGCGCGGCTTCGCGGCGTTCGCGCCACGCGTGGACGATCGTCTCGGGCGCCGTCGAGTCGGCCGATTCCGCGAGCGCGCTGGTGGCGAGCGTGCGCTTGAGCCGCGCGACTTCCGCGAGCGCGGCCGCGCGCGCCAGCATGTCCCAGTGCGTCGGGGTCGGCAGCGAGGCCGCGCGTTCGCCGATCCACCCGTAGTTCAACAGCGTGCCGAGCGAGAAGTAGACGCCCGCGACCAGCTCGAGGCTGCGATCGCAGGTCGCGGCCACTTCGGCGATGTCGAGCAGCGCGGCCGAGATGTCGCCGCTCGCGACGCGTACCGCGAGCGCGCTCTCGACGCCGGCTTCGACCAGCGCGCGCTGCCGCTCGGACAGCGCCTCCAGATCGGCGGTTGGCAGCAACGACGGCAATTGCGGCGCGATGCGCTGCACCGCGTCGCGGCACCGCGCGATCAGGCCGGCGACGCCGCCGTCGGCCACCGTGCCCGACTGCAACTGCCGCAGGAACCACAGCGCCGCGCGCTCCAGCAGCCGCGCGACGTCGACGAACATGCGCGCCTGCACGTCGTCGGCGACGCGGTTGTCGAGTGCGTCGATGTCGCGCCACACCGCATCGAGATCGAACACGTCGCGCGCCATGATGCAGGCGCGCACGATGTCGCCCGGCTTCGCGTCGGTTTCCTCCATCAGCCGGTGCACGAACGCGCAGCCGACCCGGTTGACGAGCGCGTTGGTCAGGTGCGTCGCGAGAATCTCGCGGCGCAGCGGGTGGCGCTGCATCGGTTCGCTGAAGCGCTGTTGCAGCGGCTTCGGGAAATAGTCGACGAGCATCGCGGCGACGAGCGGATCCTCGGGCACGTCGGATTCGAGCAGCGCGTCGTACAGCCACATCTTGCTGTACGCGAGCAGCACCGCACGCTCAGGCGACGTGAGGCCCTGTTTCGCGGCCTGCCGTTCGGCGATCTCGTCGTCGGTCGGCAGGAACTCGATCACGCGGTTCAGGCGGCCCGCGCGTTCGAGCCAGCGCATCAGGCGCGCCTCGGCGTCGAGCAGCTCGACGCCGTAGCGGCCCGCGATCGACAGCGCCTGCGTCTGGTAGTAGTTGTCGCGCAGCACGAGCAGCCCGACTTCGTCGGTCATTTCCGCGAGCAGCGCGTTGCGCTGCTTCTCGGTCATCTCGCCGTCGCCGACGACGAGCCCGAGCAGGATCTTGATGTTGACTTCGTGATCCGAACAATCGACGCCGGCCGAGTTGTCGATCGCGTCGGTGTTGATACGCCCGCCGCGCTGCGCGAACTCGATGCGGCCGAACTGCGTGCAGCCGAGGTTGCCGCCTTCGCCGACGACCTTGCAGCGCAGGTCCGCGCCGTTCACGCGTACCGCGTCGTTCGCGCGATCGCCGACCTGCTGGTGGGTTTCGCGCGCGGCCTTCACGTAGGTGCCGATGCCGCCGTTGTACAGCAGGTCGACCGGCGCCTGCAGGATCGCGCGGATCAGCTCGGTCGGCGGCAGCGCCTGCGCGTCGATGCCGAGCGCGGCCTGCACGGCCGGCGACAGCGGGATCGTCTTCGCGGTGCGCGGGTAGACGCCGCCGCCCGCCGAAATCACCGACGTGTCGTAGTCGGCCCAGCTCGAGCGTTCGAGCGCGAACATCCGCTGGCGCTCCGCGAAGCTCGTCGCCGGGTCGGGGTTCGGGTCGAGGAACACGTGGCGATGATCGAACGCCGCGACGAGCCGGATATGCGGCGACAGCAGCATCCCGTTGCCGAACACGTCGCCCGACATGTCGCCGACGCCGACCACCGTGAAGTCGGTCGTCTGCGTATCGATGCCCATCTCGCGGAAGTGCCGCTTCACCGATTCCCACGCGCCGCGCGCGGTGATCGCCATCTTCTTGTGGTCGTAGCCGACCGAGCCGCCGGACGCGAACGCGTCGTCGAGCCAGAAACCGTATTCGTGCGAGATCGCGTTCGCGTAGTCGGAGAAGGTGGCCGTGCCCTTGTCGGCCGCGACGACGAGATACGGATCGTCGGCGTCGTGGCGCACCACGTCGGGCGGCGGCACGATCGCGTTGCCGGCGAGATTGTCGGTCAGGTCGAGCAGGCCGCGCAGGAAGGTCTGATAGCACGCGATGCCTTCGCGCATCCATGCTTCGCGATCGCTCGGCGGCGGCGGGTTCTTCACGACGAAGCCGCCTTTGGAGCCGACCGGCACGATCACGACGTTCTTCACCATCTGCGCCTTCATCAGCCCGAGCACCTCGGTGCGGAAATCCTCGCGACGGTCGGACCAGCGCAGCCCGCCGCGCGCGACGCGCCCGCCGCGCAGGTGCACGCCCTCGACGCGCGGCGAGTACACCCAGATCTCGAACATCGGCTTCGGCTCGGGCAGGCCGGGCACCTTCGCCGGATTGAACTTGAACGACAGGTACGGCTTCGATTCGCCGTTCGCGTCGTGCAGGAAATAGTTGGTGCGCTCGGTCGCGTTGATCACGCCGAGAAACTGGCGCAGGATCCGGTCCTCGTCGAGGTTCGGCACCTGGTCGAGCGCCGTCTCGATCGCCTTCAGCAGGCGTTCGGCCTGCACGTCGCGCGTGCCGCCCGTGGCCGGGTCGAAGCGCACCAGGAACAGCTCGACGAGCTGCCTTGCGATCGCCGGGTTGCCGGTCAGCGCGCGCTCGATATAGGCGTCGCTGAACGTCGAGCCGACCTGTCGCAGGTATTTCGCATACGCGCGCAGGATCGTGACTTCGCGCGCGCTCAGGTGCGCGCGCAGCACGAGGCGGTTGAAGTCGTCGTTCTCGATCCGGCCGCTCCAGATCCGGTCGAACGCATCCTCGAACAGGCCCTTCACACGCTCGATGTCGAACTCGGTATCGTCGGCGAGTTCGAGGCCGAAGTCGTGCACCCAGGCGGGTGCGGCATCCTGCGTCTGGATCCGGTACGGCCGCTCCTCGTCGACGCGCACGCCGAGATGCTCGAGCATCGGCAGGCTGCGCGACAGCGCGATCGGGTCGCCCGCGCGATACACCTTGAAGCGGAACGCGCGCGCGTCGGCCTCGATCGGGCGGTACAGGTTCATCGCCAGCTGGCCCGACGCCTTCACGCGTTCGATCAACTCGATGTCGCGCACGGCCGTGCGCGCCGGATAGTCGTCGCGATAGCCGGCCGGGAACGAGTCCGCATAGTGCTGCAGCAGGCGGTTGCCTTGTTCTTCGCCGAACGCGTCGAGCAGCGCGTCGGCGAGATCGTCCTGCCAGCGGCGTGCCACCTGCACGAGCCGCGTTTCGAGCTCGCGCGTGTCGACGTCGGGCATCGTGCCCGGTTCCGCATGGACGACGAAATGAATCCGCGCGATCGCCGATTCCGACAGCAGCGGCGTGAACTCGACGTTCACGCCGTTGTACGCATCGACGAGCAGCTTCGCGATGCGGCGGCGCAGGTCGGTGTTGTACTTGTCGCGCGGCACGAACGCGAGGCACGACACGAAGCGGTCGAAACGGTCGCGCCGTACGAACAGGCGCGTGCGCTGGTGTTCCTGCAGGCGCAGGATGCCCAACGCGATGTCGTAAAGCTGGTCTTCGTCGGCCTGGAACAGTTCGTCGCGCGGATAGGTTTCGAGCACCGTCACCAGCGACTTGCCGAGATGCCCCTTCGGCAGGAAGCCCGCGCGCCGCACGATGTTCGCGCATTTGCGGCGCACGATCGGTATCTCGGTGTACGAACCGAAATAGGACGTCGACGTGTAGAGTCCGATGAAGCGCCGTTCGCCGGTCACCTTGCCGTCGGCGCCGACGAGTTTCACGCCGACGTAGTCGAGATAGCCGGGCCGGTGCACGGTCGCGCGCGAGTTCGCTTTCGTCAGGAAGATCGGCCAGGGGCCGGTGATGATCTCGGCGGCGGCCGGCGGCAGCGGCGTCACGTCCGGCGCGCCGGGTGCGCGCAGCGATTCGCGCAGCAGGCCGCAGCCGGAGCCTTCGACGCCGCGCAGGCCGAAACCCGTGCCGTCCGACACGAGTGCGTAGTCGCGCTGGCCGAGGAAGGTGAAGTGGTCGGCGACCATCCATTCGAGGAACGCGCGCGCCTCGATGTCTTCCGCGGTGGATTCGCGGGCCTTCATGTCCTTGATCGTCGCGCGCGCGATGTCGACGATCTTCGGCCAGTCCTCCACCGATGCGCGCACGTCGCCGAGCACGCGCGCGATGTCGTTGCGCAGCGTGTTGAGCAGCGCGGCGTCGCCGCAGCGGTCGACTTCGAAGTGGATGAACGACGCGAGTTGCGACTGGCCGTCGCCGGCCGTCGCGCCGCCGGCGTCGACGCGCTCGATCGCGCCGTCGCCGCCGCGCCAGATGCGGAACACCGGGTGCAGCGCCGAGTGCAGCGCGAGCCCGAGGCGGTTGACGGCCATCGTCACCGAGTCGACGAGGAACGGCATGTCGTCGTTGACGATCTCGATCACCGTGTGGTCGGAGTGCCAGCCGTGCTGTTCGAGGATCGGGTTGTACACGCGCAGCCGCTCGCTGCCGGGCACGAATTTCTGGGCGGTCTGCCAGTGCGCCATCGCGGCGCCGTAGAGGTCGGCGATGCCGCGATTCTGCAGATCATCGGCGTCGACGAAATCGTAGTAATGACGCAGGAACGGTTCGACGATCCGGAACGTGGCTTCGGGCAGGCGTCCGCGCGCGAATTCGACGACATCGGAGAGCAGGTGTGCGACGACTTCTTCGTTCTTCGCTTCCATGGCGGTCTCCTGGTCGGGTGGCCATTGGCTGCTGCGTCTGTGCCGCATTATATGCGCCGATTGCGTGACAACGCGATGTGCGGGCGCACAACGCGGCGCAGGGAACGAAGGCCGCGTGCGACGCCGGTGGCCGGCGTCGCACGGGCGGGTCAGGCGAGGTCCGGCGGCTTCAGGTCGGGGTGCCGCGCGTAGAGCGGATTCATGAAATCGAGCAGCATCGTGGTCAGCAGTTGCGACACGAATTCGCGGTAGGCGACGAATTCCGAATCCGGACACGACGCCTTGACGGTCAGCAGGGAGCGATCCAGATCGGCTCCCATTTGCAAGATCATGTCGTTAAGGACACTTGCGATTTGCTTGTCAGAGACCATTTTTTGCCTTTTTAGCATCCCGCCAACGCGTTACAACTGTTGACGCAGAGATGACAAACTGGCGCCAAGTGGCATGCGTCCAAGGGCCGGACGCACACCAATTCCGGGGGGCGTCAGCGTTCGTCGCTCCACAGCTTGCCGCCCGTCGCCCAGTTCTCTTTCTTCACGTCGGCGAGGATGATGTCGACCGAGCCCGGGTCGCAGCCGAGCGTCTCGCACGTGACGCGCGTGATCGCTTCGACGAACGCGCGTTTCTGCTCGACCGTGCGGCCTTCGAACAACTGGATATTGAAAGTCGGCATGATTGGATGCTCCGATGGTTGGGGTAGGGAAGTCGGGACGCGAGCGGCGTCAGTCGCGATACGACGGATCGATCCGGTCGAGGCGGCGCAGCAGCGCCGGCCATTCCAGTTCGCCCTCGATCGCGCCGCCGTCGCGCAACTGCGCGGCGGTGCGCTCGGCGACGGCCGGCTCGGGTAGCACGAGCGGCCCGCCGCCTGCCTGCGCGCGCACCTGGATGTCGCAGGCCTTGATCAGCGTATCCATCAGCACATATGCCTCGGCGACGGTCCGGCCGACCGTCAGCGTGCCATGGTTGCGCAGCAGCATCGCGGATTTCGCGCCGAGGCTGGCGGTCAGCCGCGTGCCTTCGGCCGGCGAGAACGCGAGCGCCTCGTAGTCGTGGTATGCGAGGTCGCCGTGAAACCGCAGCGCGTGCTGCGACGCGGGCAGCAGCCCGTCGCGCTGGATCGACACGGCGATGCCGGCCGTATTGTGCAGGTGCATCACGCAGACGGCGTCCGGCCGCGCGGCATGCACGGCCGCGTGCAGTGCGAAACCGGTCACGTTGACTGCGTATTCGCTCTCGCCGATGCGGTTGCCGGCCAGGTCGATCTTCACGAGATTCGATGCGCGAACCTCGTCGAACGCGAGGCCGAACGGGTTGATCAGGAAGTGCCCGGGTTCGCCGGGCACGGTCACGGAAAGATGCGTGTAGATCAGGTCGTCCCAGCCGTTCAGCGCGACGAGGCGATAGGCGGCGGCGAGATCGACGCGCAACCGGCGCTCGGCGTCCGAGATCGGGCCGCCGGGCTTCACGGTGTCAGGACGGTGTGCGAATGACGACATCGGGTTCTCCGAGGGTGAAGCGGCGCGCGACGATCACCGTGATCCACGCAGCGATCGCGAACGGGGCCGTGAACGCGGGGAGGCCCGCGCGCGTCGCGAGCCACTGGATCAGCGCGGCGAGCGCGGCGGCCGCGAACGCCGCGCGCGGCCCGCGCGGCATCAGCGCGAGTGCGGCGAGCGCGCCGTTGAAGCCGAGCAGGCCGTCGGTGAACGACGCGCCGTTCGCGCCGGCCGCGATCAGCAGCACGGTCGACACGATCGCGCCGCCGAGCGCGAACGCCGCCGCGCGGCGCGACGCGACGGCGAGGCCGGCGACGATCAGCGCGCCGGCCCACGGGCCTTGCGCAAAGGTGGTTTGCGCGACGCCCGACAGCAGCGCGTCGGCGACGGAAGGCAGCGTCAGGGGCGCACCTACTGTCGCGTCGCCCGCATGCTGCGGCGCGACAAACGGCAGCCACAGCGCGGTGACGGCGAGGCACGGGCTCGAATACGCGCACTGGCGCCAGCGGGCGAGCGGCACACGCATCACGCGCTGCACGAGCGCCGCGCCAATCGCGACCAGCGGTACCAGCGCGACGGCGGCGAGCGAGGCAGGCGCGAACAGCACGGCGATCAGCGCGGCGAGCGCACCGTTGAAGCCGTGCAGCCCCTGTTCGACGTCGCGGCGCTCGGCACCCGTCAGCACCGCCGTCATGCTGGCGGCGGCCGAGCCGACCAGCGCCGCGGACGCGAGCCGCAGGTCGGTCAGCGCCAGCGCGGCGAGCAGCAGCGCGCCGGTGACGGCACGCGCCTGCAGCACGATCTGCCCGATGCCGCGCAGCAGGATGCGCAGGTCGATCGACGGCGAGGCGGGGCGGGCGGTAGGCATGGCGGCGGTGGAACAGGACGAGCCGCGAGCATAGGACACAATGCCGTGCACCGGAATAGGGAATTCTGGATAGTCAGGATTTGTGGCGCATGCCCTGAGTTGGGGCGGGGCGCGAGTTTCGGCGTCTTGTCTGCCCGGGGCAATGGCGCTTTCGCGGGATTGCCGGGCCCGGAAGCGAAATTTTGGCCGCAGCCGGATTTTTCGTGCGTACGCTGACGCGTCGGCGTTTTCGAGGAGGAACGAATGCGTGAACTGCGCTGGGCGTCGCTCGAGGGCGACGGAATCGAACACCTGACGTTCGACCGGGGGGACGCCGGCATCGTCGTCGAAAGTGCCGTGGTCGGCCAGCGGTACGGCCGCGCGTACGGGCTTGCGTACCGGGTCGAGTGCGATCCGCAATGGCGGGTCAGGTATGCGGTGCTCAAGGTGATGGGCGGCGGCACGCTGGAACTGCACGGCGACGGGGCCGGGCACTGGCGCGACGGTTCAGGCAGCGCGCTGCCGGAGCTGGATGGCTGCGTCGACATCGACATCGCGGCGACGCCGTTCACGAACGCGCTGCCGATCGGCCGCCTCGGGCTCGCACGCGGCGAGCGGCGACCGATCGACGTCGCATACATCTCGACGCCGGACCTGAAGGTGACGCCGGTCAAGCAGGCTTACGCGTGCATCGAGCCGGGCCGGCGCTACCGCTACGAAGGCATCTTCCGGAATTTCACGGCCGAGATGGACGTCGACCCCGACGGGCTCGTGATCGACTACGAAACGCTGTTCAAGCGCCTGCCGCCGTTGCGCTGAACCGCCGCTCGCGGTGCCGCGGGTGCTGCCGCGACCGCCCGTCGTTCATGCGTCGAGGCAAACCGGTCGATCCGCGCCGCGATCAGGTCGGGATTGTGCACCACGACCCAGTGCCCGCCGTCGATTTCCTCGCGCACGTGCTCGCCGAGCCAGCGCTCGAGATCGACCGACATTTCGGGCGTCACGTAGCGGTCGTGCACCGGCACGAGGATCTGCACCGGCGCCTGCGCATACCGCTCGCGCGGCTTTCTCGCCCGCGCGAGGAAATTCGCGCGGTAGAGCTGCAACCCGTTCAGCGCGTTCTTCAATTGCGCGGGATCGCGCTCGGGCCGCACGCGTTCGGTCAACTGCAGCCAGCGCGGCCACAGTGCGGCGCCGCCGAGGCGCCACACCAGCGACGGCACGACCGGCAGGTGGAAGAACGCGATGTACCACGATTTCAGGCTCTGCCTGAGCCGCATCTTCGCGCGGAACACGTGGTCGAGGCACGGGCCGGAGATCGACGTGTACGACGCGATCCGGCCGCGCAACGCAGGGTCGGTCACGGCCTCCCAGCACTGGATCGACCCCCAGTCGTGACCGACCAGATGGAACGGCCGCGCGCCGCAGGTCGCGTCGGCGACGGCCTTCAGGTCGTCGGCGAGCCGCGCCAGCGTGTAGTCCGCGCGGCGGCGCGGCGCATCGGATGCGCCGGCGCCGCGCACGTCGTACGCGATCACGCGGTAGCGCTTCGCGAGCCGCGCGCGGACCGGCGCCCACACGGCCGACGAATCGGGATAGCCGTGCACGAGGATCAGCGGCGGCGCGCGGCGCGGGCCGCTGACATGGACGGCGAGTTTCACGTCGCCGGAGCGGACGGTCAGCATCTCGTGCGTGCGCGCCATGACGTCATGCCTGCGGAACCGGATGCAGCGGCACGCGGCGCGGGGCGGCCTGGGCCGCATGGCGCGCGTTGGTCGCGTCGATGTTCGCGAGCAGCGTGTCGAGCCCTTGCAGGTACTGATGGTTGTCGTGGTCCCACGGATGGAAGCCCGGACGGAAGTAGTCGAGCCATTCGCGCGCGATGCTCGGGAACACGCCGGTCCGCGGGCTGTACAGATACTTCACGAGCCGCCACATGCCGCCGAACCTGCCGTGTTCGCGACGGTGCGCGCGCATCAGCCGCACGTGGAAGTCGAACACGATCGTCCAGAACATCAGGGTCGTGAGCAGCATCGTGCTGGTGCGCAGCAGGTAGCTGCCGAGGCCCGGCTTCATCACGGCGTTCCATACGTCGTACGACACCGCCTTGTGCTCGGTTTCCTCCATCGCGTGCCACATCCACATCTGCTGATAGCCTTCGACCGACCCGTCGATCCGGTGCTCGTGGCCCGCCAGCAGCTGGTTCGCGAGGATCGCCGTGTAGTGCTCGAGCGCGATCGTGATCGCGAGCTGCATCGAATGCGGCAGCGTCTTCTTGAAGAAGCCGAGGATCGTCCAGAGCCGCTTGTCGAGCTTGTGCGCGGGCAGGCCGGACGACTGCAGCAGGTCGTTGTACTCGATGTGCTCGCGCGTGTGCATCGCTTCCTGGCCGATGAAGCCGAGCACCTGCTTCTTCAGCTCCGGATCCTCGATGCGGTCGCGGTAGTGGCGCACCGAATCCATGAAAAAGCGCTCGCCGGCCGGGAACAGCAGCGACAGCGCGTTCATGAAGTGCGTGACCGGCACGCCCTGGACGTGCCAGTCCTTCGCGCGTTCGGGCGGCAGCGCGAAACGGATGTCGCGCCGCACCGGCATCATGTTCGGGGTCGTCATGATTGTTCTCCTCCCTGATTGCCTGCGTTGTTGTAGGTGGCGTGAAGCGGCGCGGCGGCCGGCGTGCCGTAGCGGGCGGCCGCGCGGCGGGCCTTCGCGGCCTCGCGGCGCGTCGTGAGCACGACGAGCGCCTGGTACGCGGCCGGCAGAATGCGCGCCATCCAGTCCGCGGCCTTCGCGTCGCGGCCGATCAGCACACGCCGCTTGTTGCGGCGCACGCCGGCGAGGATCGTGCGCGCGGCGTCGTCGGCGGTCGTGATGAAGAACTTCTCGAAGCTGTCCTTGCCTTGCTGCTCGCTTTCGACGATGAAGCCGACCATGTTCTTCGCGACGCGGCTCGACTGCGCGATGTTGGTGCGGATGCCGCCCGGATGCACGCAGGTGGCCGACACGCCGCACTTCATCATGTCCAGTTCCTGGCGCAGCGATTCGGTGAAGCCGCGCACCGCGAACTTGGTCGCGTTGTAGCCGCTCATGCCCGGCTGCGCGAAGATCCCGAAGATGCTGGACGTGTTGATCACGTGACCGTCGCCGCTCGCCTTCAGGTGCGGCAGGAACGCCTTCGTGCCATGCACGACGCCCCAGAAGTTGATGTTCACGATCCACTCGAGATCGCCGTATTCCATCCCTTCGATCGTGCTCGACAGCGCGACGCCCGCGTTGTTGAAGATCAGGTTGACCTTGCCGTGTTCCTGCGCGGTGTCGTCCGCCCACGCGAACATCGCGTCGCGGTCGCCGACGTCGAGCACGCGCGTCGACACGCGCACGTTCGGCGCGATCGCGCGGACGATCCGCTCGGTTTCGGCGAGGCCGACGCCGTTCTTGTCGGCGAGCGACACGTGGCAGCCGGCCTGTGCGAGCTGGACCGCGAGCGAGCGGCCCATGCCCGAGCCGGCGCCCGTGATCGCGGCGACCTTGTTGGCGAAATCTCTCATGTCGTTGGCTCCTTGTCTGGCTCAGGCCGCTTCGGCGGACGTGGAAGCGGAAGCGGCGGACGCGGCGGGCGCGGCGACGGGCCGCCCGCTCGTGTCGTGGTGCGGCGCGCGATACGCGTGGTAATCGGCGATCGAGAAGTGCGCGGTCGCCTGGCGGAAGCGCCAGGTGAAGCCTGGCCACAGCGTCGTGTTCTTGCCGGTGCGCGGGTCGAGGTACCAGCTCTTGCAGCCGCCCGTCGACCAGATCGCCTTTTGGAGCCGGCCCTGCAGGTCGGTGTTGAACTGCGCCTCGACGAGCGGGCGCACCTCGATCGCATCCGCGCGTTCGCGCTGCATCGCGTTCAGCGCGCCGAGGATGTATTCGATCTGCGACTCGATCATGAACACCATCGAGTTGTGGCCGAGGCCGGTGTTCGGGCCGACGATCATGAAGAAGTTCGGGTAGCCCGGCAGCGTCGTGCCGAGATACGCGTGCGCGCCGTCGCGCCACGCATCGACGATGTCGAGGCCGCCGCGGCCGATGATCGCGCCGCGCGGAAACGGATCGGCGACCTGGAAGCCCGTGCCGTAGATCAGGCAGTCGACTTCATGACGCTTGCCGTCGGTCGTCACGACCGCGTCGGCTTCGATGCGCTCGATGCCGGTCGTGATCACGTCGACGTTCTTGCGCGACAGCGCCGGGTAGTAGTCGTTCGAGATCAGCACGCGCTTGCAGCCGAGCGTGTAGTCGGGCGTGACCGCACGGCGCAGCTCCGGATCGGGAACCTGCTTGCGGATATGGCGCAGCGCGAGCTTCTGCACGTTCTTCATCAGCGACGGATGGATCGCGAAGCCGAGCACGCGCGATTCGAGCATCCAGTAGATGCCGCTGCGCACCGCCTTCTGCGTGAACGGCAGCGTGCGGAACAGCCACTTCTCGAAGCCGCTCAGGTTGCGGTCGGGCTTCGGCATGATCCACGGCGGCGTGCGCTGGAACAGCGCGAGTGCCTTCACGCGCGGCGCGATCTGCGGCACGAACTGGATCGCGCTCGCGCCGGTGCCGATCACCGCGACGCGCTTGCCTTCGAGTGGGTAGTCGTGATCCCACTGCTGCGAATGGAACGCGCGGCCCTTGAAGGTCTCGACGCCGGGAATCGCCGGCAGCGCGGCGCGCGACAGCCCGCCCATCCCCGACACCAGCACGCGCGCCGACAGCCGCTTGCCGTTCGCGAACGTGAGGCGCCAGCGTCGTGCGGCCTCGTCGTATTCGGCGCGCTGCAGCTCATGGTTCAGGCGCAGGTGCGGGCCGACGCCGAAGCGCTGCACGCAGTCTTCCAGGTACGCGCGGATCTCCGGCTGGGGCGCGAACATGCGCGTCCAGCGCGGGTTCGGCGCGAACGAGAACGAATAGACGTGCGATTGCACGTCGCAGGCACACCCGGGGTAATGATTGTCGCGCCACGTGCCGCCGACCGACGCGGCCTTCTCGAGCACGACGAAGTCGGTCACGCCGGTCTGCCGCAGGCGAATGGCCATCCCGAGACCGGCGAAGCCGGTGCCGATGATGGCGATGTCGGTGGTTTCGTCCGGGCCGTCGTGGCCGGGCGGGCCGAAAGGCAACGTGCGAGCATTCATCCGGGTGTCTCCGATTTGGCTCATTTTTTAATGTTACATTGGTTGATGTAACGATAGTGGGTGAACCCGGAAACCGCAAGAGGCTAGAAGCGGCGCTCTAAGGGCTGGAAGCCGCGCGGGAAAAGGCTGAGCGGGGTTTGGAACGGTCTGCTTTCCGCATTGCGGAATGTGCGGAAACGGCCGCCGGCAGGGCTGGAGAGGCGGGAGACGAAGGCCGCCGACACGCGGCGACCTGTTTGAAACGCTATCAGGGACGGATCGGGCGGGCGGCCGTCTCATGGAAAACCCCGGCGACGATCGTGATCTGCGCGAGCGCGTAGAGGCCCCAGATCAGGTAGTCGATGCCGGGAAAGCCGCCGAGGAAGCGTCCGACGCCGATCAGCGTGTCGGAGCCGACGAAGATCAGGCTGCCGACGGCGACCAGCGGGCCGCGCGTGCGGGCCGCGAGCGCGAAGCTCGCCATCGCGCACAGCACGAGCATGTAGACGGCGACGGGTACGAGTAGTTCGCCCAGATGCGGAAGGAACGCTGCATAGAACGCCGGCGCGGCGATCCACAGCCCGATCAGTGCGAGGAAGCGCCAGCCGTGCGGCCGCGCGCGCCAGCGCACGAAGATCGCGCAGTAGCACAGGTGCGTGAGCAGGAACGCACCGAGGCCGAGGACGAACGACAGCGGCCACTCGGGCAGCGCGAGCAGCACGTCGCCGAGCACGGCCGTGACGAGCGCCGCGCACAGCCACGCGCGTTCGCGCGGTGCCGCGCAGGCGCTGCCGGCCGCGAGCAGCAGGATGCCCATCGCGGCTTTCGCGGCGGCCTGGCCGGGATAGGGCGCGGCGGCGAGCGACAGCCCGTACAGCAGCGCGGCGGCGATGGCGAGCGGCCAGAGCCGGCGATAGGGGGCGGGAAGCGTGGCGATCAAGGCGGGTGTCTCCAGGGTTGTCGTCGTCTGCGGCGGACGGCGCGCCGTCGGTGGCGCGGCTGCGGCCATTATCCGGAAGAAAGGGCGGGCGAAAACCGGCGAATCCTTCTAGGCGCGGCATGGCGACGGGGGCGACGGGGGCGGCGGTGCGGCGGTCCGGCGGTACGGGATCGGGCGATGCGGCGCCGGTGCGCCTGCCGCCGCGCCGATCGTTTCGATGCGTTTGCCCCGGTCGAACCGGGGCAACACGGCGGTTTCGGCTTGCTATCATCGCCGCGTATCGACGTTGTCCCGCCCGGCCGCGCTACAGGGTTCGCAGGCCGGCGCGACGGCCGCGCCCGGCGAGGGCATGCCGCCGCGTTTTCATTGAATCCGTGCCGAGTCCCGCCAGCGCACCCGATGCAGTGGCAGGGGCCAGTCCTCCTGACCAACAGGTTCGACATGACCGAACTGCTCCACGGCGACGGCGCGATCCGTCGCACGACGCCATACGGCTCCTCGATCGAAAACACCTATGCGGGCGTGCTGTCGTTCATGCGTCGCAACTATTCGCGCGCGCTCGACGGCGTCGACGTCGCGATTTCCGGCGTGCCGCTCGACCTCGCGACGACCTATCGCTCGGGCGCGCGGCTCGGGCCGGCCGCGATCCGCGCGGCGAGCGTGCAGCTCGCGGAGCTCAAGCCGTATCCGTGGGGCTTCGATCCGTTCGAGGATCTCGCGACCGTCGATTACGGCGATTGCTGGTTCGATGCGCACAACCCGTTGTCGATCAAGCCGGCGATCGTCGAACATGCGCGCACGATCCTGCGCTCGGGCGCGAAGATGCTGACGCTCGGCGGCGATCACTACATCACGTATCCGCTGCTGGTCGCGCACGCGGAGCGCTACGGCAAGCCGCTGTCGCTGATCCACTTCGATGCGCACTGCGATACGTGGGCCGACGACGAGCCGGACAGCCTCAATCACGGCACGATGTTCTACAAGGCGGTGAAGGAAGGGCTGATCGATCCGGCGACGTCGGTGCAGGTCGGCATCCGTACGTGGAACGACGATTTCCTCGGGATCGAGCGGCTCGATGCCGCGTGGGTGCATGAGCATGGTCCGCGCGCGGCGGTGGAGCGGATTGTCGACATCGTCGGCGCGCGGCCCGCGTACCTGACGTTCGATATCGACTGTCTCGATCCGGCGTTCGCGCCCGGCACGGGGACGCCGGTCGCGGGCGGGTTGTCGTCCGCACAGGCGCTCGCGATCGTGCGTGCGCTCGGGGCGGTGAATCTGGTCGGCGCGGATGTCGTCGAGGTTGCGCCTGCTTACGATCACGCGGACATCACCGCGATCGCCGGTGCGCATGTTGCGTGCGATTTGCTGTGTCTGTGGCGGCAGAAGAAGGTGGCGGGGCGTTGAAGTGGGGGTAGGCCGGTGGGCGCGGACATGCAATGCAAAAGGCTGGCGGGCCGGGTGGCCGCCGGCCTTTTTTCATGCGCTGCACGCAGCGTCGACGATCGATGGCGGTGGGGGGATTGCTCGCCGCGCGTTTCACGTGGATGGCGCTTCCCGACCCCTTCCGGTCATCGGATCGTCCAGCGCTGGATGGCGGCTTTCGGTGGCGAAGGCGCCATCCACTTGAGACTACCCTCGTATTGCTGGTCGCCCAGATAGCCGTCTACCGTAGTGAAGCTTTTCCAAGGATTCAGTCCTCGCTGGTATCGCTGATTCACTCGCCCAGATACGCCGCCCGCACCTTCGGATCATCGAGCATCTGCTTCGCATCACCCGACATCGTGACGAGACCCGAGTCCATCACGTAGCCGCGATTCGCCGCCTGCAGCGCAAGACGCGCGTTCTGCTCGACCAGCAGGACGGTCATGCCTTCGGACGAAATCAACCGCACCACTTCGAAGATCTTCTCGACCATGATCGGCGACAGACCCATCGACGGCTCATCGAGCAGCAGCAGCTTCGGCCGCGAGATGATCGCGCGCGCCATCGCCAGCATCTGCTGTTCGCCCCCCGACAGCGTGCCCGCGTATTGTGATGCGCGCTCTTTCAGACGCGGAAAGAAGCCGAACATGCGGTCGACGTCCTTCTGGATGGCGTCCTTGTCGGTGCACAGATACGCGCCCATCTGCATGTTCTCGACGATCGACATGCGCGCGAAGATGCCGCGCCCTTCCGGCACCATCGCGAGACCGCGCTTGAGCAGCTCGTGCGCGGGCAGCCCTTTGATGGACTGACCCATGTACTCGATGTCGCCGGCCGCGTACGCCTTCAGGCCCGTGATCGCCTTCATCGTCGTGGTCTTGCCCGCGCCGTTCGCGCCGATCAGCGTGACGAGTTCGCCCTGCCCGACCTCGAGGTCGACACCCTTGACCGCCTGAATGCCGCCGTAGTTGACCTGCAGGCCCTTGATTTTCAACATTGCTTGCGTCGTGGACATCAGTGGACCCCCGCACCCAGATAAGCTTCGATCACCTTCGCATCCTTCTGCACGTCCTGCGGCAAACCCTGCGCAATCACCTTCCCATAGTCGAGCACTGTCATGCGGTTGCACAGGCCCATCACCAGTTTCACGTCGTGCTCGATTAGCAGGATGGTCCTGCCATCGGCGCGGATCTTGTCGAGCAGGCGCGTGAGTTCGACCTTCTCGGTCGCGTTCATGCCCGCTGCCGGCTCATCGAGCGCAAGCAGCTTCGGATCGGTCGCGAGCGCGCGCGCGATTTCCAAACGGCGCTGGTGGCCGTACGAGAGATTGCGCGAGGTGTAGTCGGCGTACTGCGCAATGCCCACGTATTCGAGCAGTTCGAGCGCGCGCTCCTTGATGTCGCGCTCTTCCTTGCGCTCAGCCGGCGTCTGGAACACCGCGCCCAACAGGCCGTGCTTCGTGCGCACGTGGCGGCCCACCATCACGTTTTCCAGCGCGGTCATACCGCCGAACAGGCGAATATTCTGGAAGGTGCGCGCGATGCCCGCCTTCGCCACCTGATACACGGCGGTCGGCGTATAGGTGTCACCGTCGAGCCGGAACTCGCCCGAGTCTGGCGTATAGAGGCCCGTGATCACGTTGAAGAACGTGGTCTTGCCCGCGCCGTTCGGGCCGATCAGGCCGTAGATGGTGCCTGCCTCGATCTGCAGGCCCACTTCGGAGAGTGCCTGCAGGCCGCCGAAGCGTTTGCTCACGCCCTTCACCGACAGGCGGATTGGTTTGTCGCTCATAGTCTGTTCTCCGTCCGGTCGTTTATGCGCGCACCGGCTTCTTGCTCGTGCGCTTCGCGATCTTCGCGATCTTGTCTTCGTGCTTCGCGGCAGGCCACAAGCCTTCCGAGCGGTAGAGCATGATGATGACCATCGCGAGGCCGTAGAGCAGCTGACGAATGACTTCGGTATCGACGACTTCATGGCCGAACAGCATGTGCTGCAGCGGGCCCATGGACGAGCGCAGGAACTCGGGAAAAATGGCCAGCAGCACCGCGCCGAGAATCACGCCCGGAATATGGCCCATGCCGCCCAGCACCACGCAGGCGAGCACCACGACCGATTCCCAGAACGTGAACGATTCCGGCGAGACGAAGCCCTGGAACGCACCGAACATCGCGCCCGAGAGGCCGCCGAACGACGCGCCCATCGCAAACGCGAGCAGTTTCACGTTACGGGTGTTGATGCCCATGGCCTTCGCGGCGATTTCGTCTTCGCGGATCGCGGCCCATGCGCGGCCGATGCGCGAGTGCTGCAAACGCGTGCACACCCAGATCACGATCAATGCGCAGAGCACGAACACGTAGTAGTAGCAGTACACCGCGGTAAACGTGAAGCCGAACAGCGTGTGCGGCTGCGAGAGATCCATACCCGCAACATGCAGCGGCGCGACCCCCGTAATGCCCTGCGGCCCGTTGGTGATGTTCACCGGACGGTCGAGGTTGTTCATGAAGATGCGGACGATTTCCCCGAAGCCGAGGGTCACGATCGCGAGGTAGTCGCCGCGCAGACGCAGTGTCGGCGCGCCGAGCAGGACGCCCGCTAGCGCGGCGAGCCCCATCGCCGCCGGCACCACGATCCAGTACGGCGTGTGCATCCCGCCCGGGAACATGTTGGCGATCCAGGCGAATTGCGTGGCGAGGTGCGGGGAAGTCAGCAACGCGGCGGTGTAGGCGCCCACCGCATAGAACGCGATGTAGCCCAAGTCCAGCAGGCCGGCGAAGCCGACCACCACGTTCAGGCCCAGCGCGAGCATCACGTAGAGCATCGCGAAGTCGAGCACGCGGACCCAGTAGTTGCCGCCCGTGGCGCCGACCACGAAGGGCAGCGAGGCCACGACGATGGCGGTCACGATGCCCACCGTGAGCGTTTTCGCGGTGTTTTTTTCAGGGATGAGCGTCGTCGGCGGCTCGATCGGTTGAATGGATGTCATGTTGTGTTCCCCTCTTTATGCGCGGTCCGCGACCCGTTCGCCCAACAGCCCCGACGGACGGAACACGAGCACGACGATCAGCACGACGAACGCAAACACGTCCTGATAGTTACTGCCGAACACGCCGCCCGTGAGGCTGCCGATGTAGCCGGCGCCAAGCTGCTCGATGAGGCCGAGCAGCACGCCGCCCACCATCGCGCCGCCCAGGTTGCCGATGCCACCAAGCACCGCCGCGGTGAACGCCTTCATGCCCGGGATGAAGCCCATATAGAAGTGGGCGTTGCCGTATTCGGAGGCGATCATCACGCCGGCCAGCGCGGCAAGCGCCGAGCCGATCATGAAGGTGGCCGAAATCACGAAGTTCGGATTCACGCCCATCAGGCTCGCGACGCTGGAGTTCTCGGCGATGGCGCGCATCGCGCGGCCGAGCTTGGTGTTGTGCACGAGCAGCAGCAGGCCCGCCATCACGAGGAACGCGACGACGATGATCACGATCTCGGTGGGCGAGATCACGGCGCCGACGCCGGTTTCAGTCGGCTTGATGACGTTGATGGGATCGGTCGAGATGAGCTGGGGGAACGCGAGCGGATTGCGGCCCCAGATGATCATCGCGAGCGTCTGCAGTAGGATCGACACGCCGATCGCGGTAATCAACGGGGCGAGACGCGGCGCGCGGCGCAGTGGCCGGTACGCGACCTTTTCAATCGCGTACCCGATGACCGCACACACGACCGCGGCGACCGCGAGCGCGATGCACAGCGTGGGGATGTTCCCGAGGCCCGGGAAGTGATTGTGGAGCACGTTGATCGCGGAGAGCGCGACCATGGCGCCCATCATGAGCACGTCGCCGTGCGCGAAGTTGATGATGCCCAGAATCCCGTACACCATGGTGTAGCCGAGCGCGATGATGGCGTAAATGCTGCCAAGTACCAGCCCGTTGATTAACTGCTGCAGGAAGATATCCATATCCGGTTTAGAGCGTCCGGCCGTTGTGCGCTTACGGAAATTACGCCCCGCACGACAGGATGCGTCGGCAGTCAGCGTTTTCGCTATCAAGACGGCGGGAGTGAGGGAAAAAGAGGAGGTGTACGACCGACACAACCGCATCACTGAAGTTGTGCCGGGTTGAACAACCGGCCCTGCCGGGTTAGTTCTTCACGTAGTCAAGGAGGGTTTGCTTTCCACCGACATACTTGTAGAGGGAAATCGTCCCGTGGACCAGGTCGCCCTTCGAATCGAACTGTGTCTGGCCGAGCACACCCTCGTAGTTCGTCGCTGGCATTGCGGCAAGAATCTTGTCGGGGGCCGTCGAGCCGGCGCGCTTCATCGCTTCGGCGATGACGTATACAGCGTCGTAAGCGAATGGCGAGTTGAGGACGGGGTGTGTACCGAAGCGCTTTTCGTAGCGCTGCATGAAGGCCGGGCCCTTGGGCATCTTCTCGAGCGGCGAGCCTGCGACGGAGCAGATCACATCATCGGCCGCGTCCCCGGCGAGTTTCGAAAGGTCGTCGGCACACAGGCCGTCGCCTGCAAGAATCTTCTGCGTCATGCCGAGCTGCTTGGCCTGCTTCGCAAACGGGCCGCCCGTTGCGTCGAGGCCCCCATACATGATTACGTCCGGATGCGCGCCCTTGATTTTTGTCAGGATAGCGCGGAAGTCGATAGCCTTATCGTTGGTCGCGTCGTGCGAAACCACCGAAAGGCCATCTGCCTTCGCACGTTTCTCGAATTCATTGGCCAGACCCTGCCCATATGCGGTGGCGTCGTCGACGATGGCAACTGTCCTGACTTTTAACTTCCGCATCGCGTAATCGGCGAGGGCCGGCCCTTGCTGGGCATCAGTTGCCACCACGCGGTATGCGGTCTTGAAGCCCTGGAGCGTGTACGCCGGATTCGTAGCCGACGGTGAGACCTGAACGATACCGGCGTCACGATAGATCTTGGAGGCCGGAATCGTCGTTCCAGAATTCATGTGACCGACTATCGCCACTACTTTGGCGTCGACAAGCTTTTGTGCGACCTGCGTGGCCTGGCGCGGATCGCCAGCATCGTCTTCGGTGTCGAGAACCAGCGTGACCTTCTTTCCGCCGACGACAAGCCCCTTTTCGTTGATTTCCTCGACCGCGAGCCTTGCACCGTTCTCAGTGTCCTTGCCCAGATATGAAGCCGGACCGGTGAGAGGCGCAACTTCACCGACTTTCACGGTTTCGTCGGCATGCGCCACCCCGGCAGAAACGGCAGCCAGCGCCCCCAGAATGCCAAAGGTCGTCGCACGGCGACCCAATATTTTGCTCTTGGTCATTGCATTACCTCATCGATAGTTATCTGCATCGAGGGCGATCCGCTGGATTGTCCCCGTCGCCTCTGTCCTTGTACCGCGCGGCAGGTGGTCTGCGCTGGCGAGACAAATTTATGCAGACACAAACCAGCGGCATTGCACCGATTTGCCAGAAAACAGAAGAAATGCGACAGCGGCGATGCGTACCGTGCGGTCTTATAATGGCGTGACACCGATTACTCGCGCTGCCCATGTTTTCCTCCGACGATCCCCCGGCCAAAGCGCCGCCGGCCCACGAACTGGTGGGCCGGCTTGACTCGCTTTCTACGGCACCCGAGTCGCTTCTGGGGCGTTCCGGCGCGGAGCTCAATGTCGGAATCCTGCTATGGCCGCGCTTTCCGCTCTTGTCGCTTGGCGGGCTCTGTGACGCGTTACGTCACGCTGCCGATCGCAGCGACCAGAGTCGTCAGTTGCGCTGTCTCTGGACGACGATTGGCGTGCACGACACCACCGTCGAATCGAGCTGCGGTATCGCTGTACCGGTGCAGGCGGCCTTTCCGGAAGTCGGGCAGTTCGACTACATCGTCGTCATCGGCGGCCTGCTGCCGCATCTCGAGAAGGTGGACAGGCGCTACTGGGACTACCTGAGCGCCGCCGCACAGGCGGGCGTTCCGCTGGTAGGCATCTGCACTGGTAGCTTTGTCCTCGCCCATGCCGGGCTCATGCAGGATCACGTCGCATGCGTGCACAGCTTTCACTTCGACGACTATCGCAACATGTTCCCCGGGCTACGCGTCGTCACGCATGCCGACTACTTTATTGACGGCGATCGCATCACGTGTGCGGGCGGCATCTCGGTCATCGAGCTCGCCGCGCGGCTCATCAATCTGCATTGCGGACCTGACCGCGCATCGAAGGTGATTCACCAGATGACCGTAAGTCGGCAGGCCGGCGCCTCGTTCATCGAGCGCCGCCGCGCACTGGGCTACCTGTCGGTGGACGATGCAAACGTACGCCATGCTGCGCTGCTCATGGAGGAAAACCTCGAAGCGCCGCTTAACATCGCGGTGATCGCGAAGATGATTGGCACGAGCGTGCGCCAGCTCGAGCGGGCATTCATGGCCGAGATGAAGGTGTCGCCGAATGAGTTCTATCGAGGTATGCGGCTACGCTACGCGCGCTGGATGCTGCTGAACACCGGGCGCAAGGTCACTGACATCGCATATGAGTGTGGTTTTGCCGATTCCGCGCATTTCATCAGGGTGTTCCGCGAGACCTACGGCGTGACCCCTGGCAAGCTGCGTGGTTCGCGCGCAGGTCCAACCGAGGACTGAAGCTGTGCGGCCGAGGGGGGGGGGCGACGCCATCGCTGCGCGCACCCTGTCCGGCGGAGATTCGTTGTCGCGTTTCTTCTGTTTTTTTGCTCTTCAGTGCAATCCCGCTGGTGTCGCCTGGCTCAACATCCTGTCTCGTGTGAGTGCACCGTGAAACAGGGAAACAAGCGACATGCAGATTGCCGTATTGGGTGCAGGTGTCGTCGGTCTGGCGAGCGCCTACTATCTGAACCGGGCCGGACATCAGGTCATCGTTATCGACCGGCATGGTGATGTGGCCGCCGAGACCAGCTTCGGTAATGGCGGCCAGTTGTCGTATAGCTACGTCGCGCCGCTTGCCGGGCCGGGCGTGCTGTCGAAGCTGCCCGCGTGGCTCGCTCGACGGGATTCGCCAGTGCGCTTCCGGCCGTCGGTGAGCACCGAGCAGTGGCTCTGGTGCCTGAAATTCGTGTTCGCCTGCACGCACCGGCGTAGCAATCTCACCACGCGCGAGTTGCTCTCGCTCTCATTTGCGAGCCGCGCGCTCATGCACCAACTCCTGCGCGACGAACCCACGCTCGACTTCGACTTTCAACACTCTGGAAAGCTCGTCCTGCACCGCGACGCTGCCGCCATGAAGGGTGCCATCGATTTGCTTGATTTCCAGCGCTCGCTCGGCTGCGAGCAGGAGGCACTGTCTGCCGCCGAATGCGTCGCGCTCGAACCCGCACTGACTGATGTGCGCGAGCTGATTGTCGGCGGTATCTATACGCGTAGCGAAGATACAGCCGATTGCCATCGCTTTAGCAAAGGTCTTGAAGCCATTTTGAGGGCACGCGGCGTGCAGTTTGCGATGAATACGCGCATCGACGCACTGGAGGTCGCCAAAGGCGGACACATCGTAGCGCGCAGCGGCGGCGGGACACTCGAAGCGGACCATGTCGTCGTAGCTGCCGGGGCAAGCGCTGCGCACCTGCTCCAGCCATTGGGCGTTCGTGTGCCCGTCTATCCTCTCAAGGGCTACAGCCTGACCTACTCGCTGGGACCTCAGGCAATAGCACCGATGTTGAGTGTTACCGATTTCGCCCGCAAAGTGGTCTATGCGCGACTTGGCGACCGGTTGCGCGTGGCAGGTATGGCCGACCTAGACGGGTACTCCCTGAAGTCCGATCCATCACGCGTTGCCGCGCTACATGCGGAGGCCGCCGCGCTGTTCCCTCAGGTTGTAGCCAATCACGCTGACGCCACTGAGTGGACCGGGCTGCGTCCCGCCACGCCACGCGGCAAGCCGATTATCGGGCCCACGCGTTATCCGAATCTCTGGCTCAACATCGGGCATGGTGCGCTCGGTTTTACGTTGGCCTCCGGTTCAGCTGCGTTGCTCACGGGTTGGATCGACGGCAAGCCTGACTCGTCGCTGTCCAGCTTTTTCGCGCTCGCCCAATGAGCCGTGCAGCCTGTGGCGCACGGCTGTCCTCAATCAAAAATTCCTCGAGTCGATACCGAATGAAAGACAAACCCAATATTGTGGTCATCGGCACGGGCGGTACGATTGCCGGCCGTGGCGCAAGCGCTGTCGACACTTCAGCATACGCGTGCTCAGTGCTCCCGATTGATGAAATCTTGTCGGCCATTCCAGAAGCGTCGTCGCTCGCAAACCTGAGCGCAGAACAGCTGCTGCAGGCGGGCTCAGAGAACTTCAACGAACAGCACCTGCTCATGATCGGGAAGCGGGTGTCCGAGGTGCTCAAGGACGACACAGTAGACGGTGTCATTCTCACGCACGGCACTGACACCATCGAGGAAACCGCGTACTTTCTGCATCTGACGTTGAAGAGCGTGAAGCCCGTCGTTGTAGTTGGTTCGATGAGGCCGCCATCGGCGATGAGCTCCGACGCATCGCTGAATCTCTACGACGCGATTGCGGTAGCCATTCATCCGTCCTCGCATGGAAAGGGAACGCTTGTCGTCGCAAACGAAGAAATCCACACTGCTCGAGACGTTACGAAGACAAACAGCTTCAAGCTCGAGGCATTCCGCTCGCCCTACGGCGCGCTTGGTTACGTGACCCAAGGCAAGCCTCGCTACTACCGCATGCCATCGCGCGATCATACTGTTTCCACCCCGTGGTCCATCGACGACATCAAGGCGTTGCCAAAAGTCGACGTCGTCTACGCCTACGGCGCGCTTGGCAGTAGTCTCGTCCGCGCCATTGCAGCGGATGCGCGCGGCCTTGTCTTCGCTGGCACCGGCAACGGCAACATCGCGGAGCATATGGTCGGGCCGCTGCGGGAGGCAACGCGCGGCGGCATGCACGTGGTGAGGGCTTCGCGCACAGGCAGTGGCATAGTCGTGCGCAACGGCGCGCAGCCTGACGACGACTATGACTGGATCGTCGTCGACGATCAGGCGCCTCAAAAGGCTCGCATTCTCCTGATGCTGGCGATGCTCAGCCATCCGGATGACCGCCGCGCATTGCAGGCAGCCTTCTACCGCTTCTGAACCCTGCCAGGAAATACCATGTACATCATTACCGACGATCAGGTTCAACGGCTGATCACCATGGGCGACGCCATTGAAACAATGCGCTTTGCGCTTGCTGAACAAGGCCGCCGGCACGCAAAGATTCAGTCACGCGTGCGCACGCTCGGC
Source organism: Burkholderia sp. Bp9099 (assembly GCF_003857805.1). NCBI lineage: Bacteria > Pseudomonadati > Pseudomonadota > Betaproteobacteria > Burkholderiales > Burkholderiaceae > Burkholderia > Burkholderia sp. Bp9099. The sequence goes on along the minus strand of NZ_QTPU01000017.1, from coordinate 84,647 downwards.
GAAAACGTGTCGTTGAGCACGATGGGGGCAATTCTGCCCGCTGCCGGCGTGTGCGGTGCGAAGGTCTACTCGACGCACAACGGCGTCTTCGACTTCGTGATTCCGTTGTTTTCCACTCGTGACGGCAGGTTGCTCTCCATTATCCACGGCGGCGCACTCACGGAATACCGCACAGCGGCGGTAACCCGCGTCGCGTTTGATACGTTTGGCCGCACCGATGCTGAGGCTCTGGCCGTGTTCGGAACTGGCGTCCAGGCGAGAGCCCACATCCGGGCGCTTGTCGAGAATTCGGGCATCAAGCGCGTACTGGTGGTCGGCATCGAGGGCGTGCAGGAAGCGATTGCGCAAATGCAGGCGCGTTACGCTGGCGTACGCTTTGAGGCCTCAACCGCAGAAACAGCGGTGCAGGTGGCCGACGTCGTTGTCACTGCAACCCGCAGCACGGTCCCGCTCTTCGACGGCGCCGACCTCAAACCAGGAACCTTCGTCGCAGCGATCGGCTCCAGCAAGCCAAGCGCACGCGAAGTGGACGATACGACGCTTTCCCGGGCCGGCATGATTGTTGTCGAATCACTAGAGCAGGCAGAGAAAGAGGCGGGGGATCTGCTGATGGCGGCGCCGGGTGTCGTTGACTGGAGCACCGTTGCGGAACTCGGCGATGTCATCGCCAATGGAGTTGCCGGGACGCGCTCGCAAGCCGATATAACGGTCTTCAAATCGCTTGGGATTGCGCTTGCCGACGTTGCACTCGGCGAGCTGGTCACGCGCAGGGCGATGGCAGTGGCGGAGGCTGAGCTAGGACCGGACGTCCAGATGTCTCGGTAGAGAAACAGGTAAACGTCTCTTTGTGGCCGAACTCGGCCGGCCGCCACCCGGCGCCCGCGACAGACGCAGATCGACCCATTACCGACCATCGATCAGTCGCCACCTCAACGGCCGCTCTCAGGAGAGCACCGGCCGACGGTCACAGATGCCCCCAAGGTCGGTCGGCAATCCCTTACCGCGCCCGGCGTGCACGTCGTCGACCGGGCACGCGGCCGGCCTGTCATGTCGCCACCAACACGGCGAGCTGCATGCGTCAATGCATGGGCGTCAGCGCGCCGTGCTGCGTCATTCACTGCGGTTAGCGCAGCGCTCGGAAACTCACACGAAGCTCTTCCGATAGTGCCTGAGGCTGCTCCCACGCTGGAAAGTGCCCACCTTTCGACAAACGATTGAAGTGAACCAGCCTGGGATAGGCGGCTTCCGCCCAACTCTGCGGCGCAGCGTAGATCTCGTCGGGAAAAACGCTGACGGCCACCGGAATCGCAACATGTTTCGGGGCAAAGAAGCTCAGCTTGCTCTCCCAGTACAATCGCGCCGATGAGACGGCCGTGTTCGTCAGCCAGTACAACGTGACGTTGTCGAGAACGTCGTCCCGTGTCAGCCCTTCAGACTCGCCATTGAATACGCGTGTAATGAGTGCGAGGCCCGAGGCGTCGTGGTCCAGCATCCACGCTGCGAGCCCGACGGGCGAATCTTCGATCGCATACAACGTCTGCGGTCGGTTTGCCATTTCCTGCGCATAACCGAGCCCGTGCTTGTAGAAGAAATCGAGCTGGTCGAACGCGTGTTTTTCATCGGATGAGAGTCCGGACGGTGCCGGATCGCCGAATTTCAGTGCCGTCGCGATGTTGTCCGGCACGGTTGCCGGCATGTTGGTGTGGATGCCGAGCAGCCCCGGTGGCTTCAGCAGGGCCATTTGCTCCGTGACCGCGTTTCCCCAGTCACCGCCTTGCGCGACGTATCGCTCGTACCCGAGACGTTGCATCAGAGCGACCCACGCGCGAGCGATGCGCTGCGGATCCCAGCCAGTCGTCGTTGGTTTGCCCGAGAAACCATACCCGGGCAACGAGGGAATCACGACGTTGAAAGCATCCGACAGCGACCCGCCATGCGCTGTCGGATTGGTGAGTGGATCGATAATTTTCAACTGTTCGACGATCGAACCCGGCCAGCCGTGCGTGACAATGATCGGTAGCGCGTTTTGATGTTTCGACCGCACATGAATGAAGTGAATGTCGAGCCCGTCGATCTCGGTAACGAATTGTGGCAACGCGTTGAGCCTTGCCTCGATCTTGCGCCAGTCGTATCTCGTCGCCCAGTAGTCGGCGAGCTTTTGCATCGTTGCAAGCTGCACACCCTGCGAAGCATCGTGCACGGTCTCGCGCTCGGGCCACCGAGTTGCCTTGATGCGTCGCCGCAATTCGACGAGCCGAGACTCCGGCGCATGCACGTGCAACGGCCGGATCGCGGTTTCGTCGCCGCCGGCCGACGTGGCGATGTCGCCGACGGGTCGATCCGCCCCGGCGAAAGCGGCCGCATTGAACGAGCCTGCCACGGCGGCTGCCACTGCGACGCCCATGAAATGACGGCGCGATGCGGTCGTCGGAGAAACATCAATTGACATACAAACTCCAGTGTTCAGTACAGAAAGTCGGTGAATCAACCAACACGACGAGTGCGTTTGTCGATCGCCCTATATATCAGTACTGCTTATTGATATGAACCAAAGATACAGACTCGTTTGCCACGCTTATGCGAGATACCCTGTTACGCCATCCCAAAGCAGTTTCATCGCGGCCACCACCAGCAGTCCGTAGCAGGCTCGATAAACCTGACGTTGATCCAGTTTCGCGTGAAGTCGCCAACCGGTCACGATACCAGCAGGAATTGCGCAGAGGCAGACCGCCATCACGATCCAGACATTACCGGTCGGCCTGGCCAGCAGCAGCCATGGCACTGCCTTGGTCGCGTTCCCCACGGTAAAGAACATGCTCGTCGTCCCCGCATACACTTCCTTGCTGAGGCCAAGAGGCAGCAGATACATTGCGAGCGGCGGGCCGCCCGAATGCGCGACCATCGTGGTCACGCCCGAGGCGAGACCCGCTGTGATCGCCTTTGGCCTGGAACGCGGACGGACCGTCAACGCTGCGCCTCCGACCAACCATAGTCCGACGAAGATCAGCGTAATCGCCGCCATCACAATTGCAATCGCGCGGTGGTCGAGCAGTCGGAAGGTCAGATAGCCGGCGCCGATCCCGGTCACCAGTCCCGGCAAAAGCAGCAACAGGTCCGGCTTCGACCATGTCGAAGGCTTCCAGTAGCGCAATGCGAACAGGTCCATTGCGATGAACAACGGCGCGAGCATTCCGCCCGCGGTAACCGGATCCATCACCAACGACAGCAGTGGAATACCGACGATCGAAAAGCCGCCGCCGAACGCCCCTTTCATGAACGAGATCACGAACACACCCGCAAAGGCGATCAGTATCGTCATGAATGTCAGTTGCAGATCCATGCCGGTCGACGAGATCATCCCGATGACCTCGCGCGATCGACGTCACACCCGCCCAACAGGTGTGAAGGTCCCGTCGTCCTTCCCGCATGCGCGGGGCGGGCGGCAAACGAAGCGGTGAAAGGCATATTGCATCTCCATGAATGCTCCGAGGTCAATGCGACGCCTGCGCGGATTTCGTCGAAACAAGGCGCGTGCAGATAGGCCGTGGAAGCGTTGCAATCCCGGTACAATCTGGGGTGAAGACAGAATGCACCGGATGATATATCGGTGCAATAAATACATTGATCTCGGTGCAATATTCATTGAACTCGGTGCATTGAATGTCAAAGTCGGAATACCTGAAGTTGGCCGACGCGATCGCCGCGGACATTGCTGACGGAACGCTCAGGCCGGGCGACCGGCTTCCTCCGCAGCGGAATTTCGCGGACCAGCGCAAGATCGCCGTGTCGACGGCCAGCAGGGTCTATGCAGAGTTGTTGCGACGAGGGCTCGCCGTCGGTGAGGTAGGGAGAGGAACGTTCGTTTCGGGCGACGCAAGGCGCGGAGCGGCGGCGCCAAGCGAACCGCGGGACGTCCGGATCGATCTGGAGTTCAATTACCCGATACTTCCCGACCAAGCGACACTCATCGCGAGAAGCCTGAGCGGGCTCGAAAGGGCTACCGAACTCGCGAGCGCCCTGAGTCAGGCAACAAGCAGTGGAACGCCCGCTCTGAGGAACGTCGCGGCCGCATGCCTGACACGCGACGGTTGGGCGCCTTCTCCTGAGCAATTGGTCTTCACGGGGAATGGACGACAAAGCATTGCCGCCGCGGTCGGCGCCATTGTTCCGACGGGCGGGCGCTGCGGCGTCGAATCCCTGACCTACCCGTTTATCAAAGGTATCGCGGTTCGGCTCGGTATCACATTGGTTCCACTCGCGATGGACGAAGGCGGCGTGCGCCCCGACGCCATACTCAAAGCGCACCGGGAGGCAAATCTTTCGGCGATCTATATTCAGCCCGCAATCCAGAATCCGTTGGGCATGACGATGAATGCTGCGCGACGAGAAGATCTTTTGCGTGTCGCAGAAAAGCTCGGCATTCCGATCATCGAGGACAATGTGTACGGTTTCCTCGACGACGAGCCGCCGCTTGCGGCGCTTTCACCCGAGAATTGCGTTGTGATCGACAGCCTGTCGAAGAAGGTAGCGCCGGGATTGACGCTGGGATTCGTCGTGGCGCCGCGTAGGTTACGTGAAACCGTGATGGCGTCGGTGCGCTCGGGCGGATGGACGGCATCGGGATTTGCCTTTGCGGCCACGCAGCGCTTGATGAGCGACGGTACGGTTGCCGAACTCGCACGACTGAAACGCCTCGACGCCGTGGCCCGTCAGAAGCTGGCCGCCGACCGTCTGTCGGATTTCGACATTCAGACGAACGGAAAGTGCTTTCATCTGTGGTTGAAGCTTCCAGCCCATTGGCGCTCGCAGGCGTTAGTCGCAGCCGCAGCCCGACGAGACATCGCGTTGACGCCGTCGACCACCTTCGCGGCCTCGCCAGGCCATGCGCCGAACGCCGTCAGGCTTGCGCTTGCTGCGCCAACCATGGGGCAGCTCGATGCGGGTCTGCTCACACTGAGCGGAATCCTGAATTCAAGAGAAGAGGATTTCGCGTCGACCGAATAAAGTCTGCGACCAGACTTCGAATTGGCATGTGCGAATGACGCTTGTTGGCCGAACCCGGAAGTACGAGTCCGGCCCGTCAGCGAGGTATTGTCACGATGACCGAGCTTCTGCAGTTGCCCGCCGGGCTACGCGCAGAAGAAGATTTCGGCAGGGATGTGCAGCTACGGTCGACCCAAATACGTCGTTGACAGAGTGCCGTCGTTCGACGGTCCGCACGCGAAGGTCAATTGACCGCATGGAAGCGATGTGTGAATGGCGGTTCGAAGTACGGGCAGATGGCCGAACGCCGCCAGCGCGCCCGACGTTCCCCGAAAATTCGAACGGAACCAAAACAGGCCGACGGGCAGGGTACCCGTCAGCCTGTTCGAAACGAGTGCGAACCGTGCGTTACTTCGCCGCGAGCGCGCTTGCCACGCCCTTGTCGGTCCACGCGTTATCGGCCACGTTCAGCTTCTGCGGAATCAGCTTCGCCGCATGGAACGCATCGGCCACGCCCTGCTGAACCGCGACGATCTTCTCATCGACCGGCACCGCGCCGAACGGCACACGCTTGATCCACGTTTCCACGAGCGGCTGCGGCAGGCCGACCTTCGGCGCGATCAGCGCGGCCGTCTCGGCCGGGTGCCCGTTGACCCAAAGGCCCGTCTCGCGCAATTGCTTCAGGATCGTGCCGACCACGTCGGCATGTTGCTCCGCGAAGCCACGCGTTGCCTCGTAGAAGTTGTTCGCGGGCGTGAGGCCCGTGTAGTCGGACAGCGTGCGGATCTTCAGCGAATTCTGCGCGGCCGCGTAGTACGGATCCCACACGGCCCACGCGTCGACGTTGCCGCTCTCGAACGCGGCGCGCGCGTCGGCGGGCGGCAGGTACACCGGGTGAATTTCGTCGTAGCGTACGCCGGCCTTTTTCAGCGCTTCGAGCAACAGGTAGTTCGCGCTCGAACCCTTCTGCAGCGCGACCTTCTTGCCGCGCAGGTCGGCGAGCGAGCGGACCGGCGAATCGGCCTTCACGAACACGGCCTCGTTGTGCGGCGACGGCGGTTCCGCGGCGACGTACACGAAGCGCACGCCGGCCGCCTGCGCGAACACCGGCGGCGGCGCGCCCGTGTAGCCGAAGTCGATGCTGTTCGCGTTCAGCGCCTCGAGCAGTTGCGGGCCGGCCGGGAATTCGAACCACTGGACGGTGTAGCCGAGCGGCTTGAGCCGCGTCTCGAGCGAGCCCTGCGTCTTGACGACCGACAGCAGGCCGGCCTTCTGGTAGCCGATGCGCACGACCTTGTCGGCGCTGCCTTGCGCGAAGGCCGATGTGGCGGCGACGGCGACGAGCGCCGTCGCGGCGGTGCGGGTGATCCAGCGGGTGAAACGAATCATCGAACGGACTCCATGCGAAACGTCTTCGGGGAGCGGCGTGTGCCGCTCGGTTGGAAGAATCGTCGCATGGGCGGTCGGGCCCGCAAACCAAGCAATGCCGATATGAATATGACGGCGGCGGTCCTATGCTTTGTCGCCGTCGCCTTGCGGGCCGGACGCATCGGACCTATCCGACGTGCCGGCCTGGCGTGCCGCTTCGTCACTGAGTTTCCGGTCGAGGATCGTCGCGACACGGCCGCCCAGATACGCACTGGCGGCGTTCTCGAGCGCGCGGTTCGTCTCGCCCTCGACGAACACGGCCGCGAGCGGGCGCAGGCGCCAGATCGCATCGACGAGCGCGGGCACGTCGGTGACGGGCGGCAGCGTGCCTTCGTCATAGCGGTCAAGCCGCTTCACGACGAGATCGACGAGCAGCCGCGCGATCGCGTCGAAGTGCGGCCGCGCGAGGCTGATCACGTCGAGCAGCTCGCGCGGCGGGATGCCTTCCTTCGTCATCGCGGCTGCCGCCTCGAGCAGCGCGGGGCTTTTCGCGACGAACGACAGGCCGCGCCGTTCGAGCAGCCCGAGTTCAGTCACGCGCGACAGTTGCGACGCCGTCTGCGGGCCGAACATCTGCGCGAGTTGCGCGAGCGAATAGGTTTTCGGCAGTTCGTGCGACCAGCGGCCGCCGATCGCGTTTTCCAGGCCGAGGATCGAGCGCAGGTCGTGACCCTCGTCGATCGCCATGATCAGGTCCTGGATGTTCGACAGCGTGTAGCCGCGCGCGAGCAGGTGGTTGATCAGCTTCAGGCGCGCGACGTGCGTGTCGTCGTAGATGCCGACGCGCCCGCGCTTCTCGGGCGGCGCGAGCAGCCCGCGATCCTGGTACGCGCGGACGTTGCGCACGGTCGTGTCGGACACGCGAGCGAGTTCATCGACCGTGTACTCGTTGCGGGAATCCGGCGCGGCCTCGTCTGGCATGGTTGGAGTCTGTTTTGACATGCGGCCATTCTAGCGCGACGCGACAGGCTCGGGCGCGGCGGGGAGCGTGCGTGCGCCGTCGCCGAGCGCGCGCTGCATCAGCGCGGTGTCGATCCAGCGGCCGTGCTTGAAACCGACCGCCTTCAGCACGCCGGCCGGCTCGAAACCGAACGCGCGGTGCAGCGACGTCGACCCGCCGGTGCCGCCGTCGGCGATCACCGCGATCATCTGCCGCCACGGGCCGGTTTCGCAGCGCGCGATCAGTGCCGCGAGCAGCGCGCGGCCGATGCCGCGGCCGCGCTGCGTGTCGTCGATGTAGATCGAATCCTCGATCGTGTGGCGGTACGCGCTGCGCGTGCGATACGGCGTTGCGTACGCGTAGCCGGCGATGCGGCCGTCGCATTCCGCGACGAGATAGGGCAGCCCGTGACGCAGCACTGCGTCGCGGCGCGCGCGCAGTTCGTCGATGTCGGGCGGCGCCTCCTCGAACGACGCGACGCTGTGGCGCACGTGGTGCGCGTAGATCGCGTGAATGGCGTCGAGATCGGTATCGGTCGCGTCGCGGACGACGCAGGCGGCGGGGGTGGCGGACATGGCAACGGGCGGAGGCATGGGCAAACCCTTACTATGCGGGCGATTGCCCGGCGCGTAAAGCGACGGCCGGGCGACGGCCGGACGTCGCGCGTCGTCGCATTCAGTTCGGCAGCCGCTTCCTCTGCGTATCGCGCGGCAACTCGTTGAAGCGGGCGAAGTAATAGCCCGAAAAGCGGCCAAGGTGGCCGAAACCGAACGTCAGCGCCGTATCGGTAATGCTGGCCATCGGGTCGGTCAGCAGTTGCACGCGGGCGGCGTCGAGCCGGATGTTGCGCAGCAGTTCCATCGGGGTTGCGCCGTGGTAGCTGCGGCACAGCACGTTCAGCGTCCGGAAGCTGACGCCGGCCGCCCTGGCGAGATCCTCGAGCGAAATGGGCGCGCAGAGTCGCGCATGGATGAATTCGAGGAGCGCGTCCATTTGTCGGATGCCGCCCGGGGATCCGGATGTCACCGGTGGGTTGCACGCTTCCGGTGACGCGAGGGCATTCCCGGTTGCCGACGGCGGCGGGCAATGTACGAGCAGGAATAACGCGAGGCTGCGTTCGAAGTGGTCGCGCCACTCGGCCCGAATGCCGCCGTCGCCGGCCAGCGCGAGGACGTTGAGCAGCAACTGTGCGATCAGGTCCCATTGCGAGGCCAGTGCAGGCGGCAACAGAAATCCCGGCGCGAGGGCGGGCGGTCCGTCGTCGGGCGGGTGGCCGGAAACCGCCCGCAGCAGCGCATCGGGGACCTTGACGATCAGTTGCCGGGTGCCGGGCCGCCAGCGCAGGCGCACGCGCGTCCTGGGCGCGAGCACGGCGGTCCGTCCTTCGAGCACGTCCATCACATGTCCGTCGCAGTCGATTTCGGCGCCGCCGGCGAGCGACGTGTGGACGAGCGAAAAGCCGTCGAACGGGCGCGGCACGACCTCGACTTCGGCGCCGTACTGCAGCGCGTAGACGCTCAGACGATTCAGTCGCCCCTTGAAAAGCGCGGCGTCGGGCACGCCGTGCTTCCAGCGCAGCACATGCTCGGCCAGTTCCGCCGAAACCTGCTCGTGCGCATCCGTGCGCGATCCGGATCGGAACAGGCAATTCCGGTACAGCGCGGACAGCACGTCCGCATTCGGCGTGAGGGGCATGGGGCGTCTCCTGTGCGGCATTTCCGTGCAGTGCATCCGGCTGGGCCGCGGATGCGCGTCGTGCCGCATCGGTTTTTCTTGCGTGCGCGAAATCTCCTGAATGGATGATATTGATCTTCGTCAGGCTTGTCTAAGGTATCGCACGGGGTTGCAAGAATCGGACAGTCCTGTTCCCGCTCAGGAAAAATCCGGATAGAGCCCGGCGTGAGAAAAAAACGGATTGAATTCGTGCGCGGCATGCAAATTCCGGATAGTGGGAATCATTGTGGCTTCCTACACTGCGTCGACGTTCGACCGGAAGCCGGTGCATCTCGTAAATAAATTCGGATAACTACTAAATATGCGGGCCGGCCGATCGTACTGATTCGAAGCCTCCCCACTGGAAAAGGAAGGAACTCCATGCGTCAAATCAATCTGCAGGCGCTCTCGGACGATGCGCGGCTGGGCCCGCTGCACGGTGTCGTGCTGTTCTGGTGCGCGCTGATCATCGTGTTCGACGGCTACGATCTCGCGGTGGCCGGCATCGCGCTGCCGGCGATCATGAAGAACATGGGCGTCAGCCCCGCGCATGCCGGCTTCATGGTGAGTTCGGCGCTGTTCGGCATGATGTTCGGCAACATCGTGTTCGGGACCGTCGCCGAGCGGATCGGGCGCCGGCGGGCCATCGCGGCCTGCCTGACGCTGTTCAGCGTCTTTACCGCGGCGGCCGGGCTGGCGCCGACGCCCGCGTTGTTCGGCGCCGCCCGCTTTCTGGCGGGGATCGGCATCGGCGGCGTGATGCCGAACGTGATCGCCCACATGACCGAGTACGCGCCGCGCCGCATGCGCAGCACGCTGGTGACGCTGATGTTCAGTGGCTATTCGGTGGGCGGCATGCTGGCGGCCGTGATGGGCAAGGGGATGATCGAGGCGTACGGATGGCGGTCGGTGTTCGTCGCCGCGGGCGCGCCGGTGCTGCTTGTCCCGCTGCTCATGAAATGGATGCCGGAATCGATGTCGTTCCTGATCAGGCGCGGCAGGACGGGCGAGCTCGCGCGCATCGCGTGCCGGCTCGATCCCGCTTACCGGCCCCGACCGGACGACTGCCATGTCTTGCCGCGGGAGGATCAGGCGGGCAACGCGCCGGTGCGCCGGCTGTTCGACGACGGTCGCGGGTTCAGCACGGTCATGTTCTGGATTGCCTGCTTCATGTGCCTGTTCATGGTGTACGCGCTCAGTTCGTGGCTGACCCGGCTGATGGCCGGGGCGGGCTACAGCCTCGGTTCCGCGTTGACGTTCGTGCTGGTGCTGAACGCCGGCGCGATGGTCGGCGCGATCGGCGGCGGCTGGCTGGCCGATCGCTTTCCGATCAAGACGGTGCTCGTTTCGATGTATCTGCTCGCGGCGATCTCGATCACGCTGCTCGGCTACAGGATGCCGACTGCGCTGCTGTTCGTGCTGGTCGGGCTGGCCGGCGCGTCGACCATCGGCACGCAGATCGTCAACTGCGCGTATGCGGGGCAGTTCTACCCGGTCGCGATCCGCTCGACCGGCATCGGCTGGACGCTGGGCATCGGCCGCGGCGGGGCGATCCTGGCGCCGATCGTCATCGGCGTGCTGGTCGGCATCGATCTACCGCTGGAGCGCAACTTCATGGCGATCGGGCTGCCCGCGCTGGCGGCGGCGCTCGCGGTCGGCCTGATCGATCATCGACGCTCGGCTTCGCATCGAGATCAGGCGGGCAGCCCCGGCGAACGGCAGCAGGCATATGTCAAGCAATCCTGAGCAGTGCGCCGGCGCAAATGCGGCACGACGGGGCGCTGCGTCGTGTGGCGCATGGAAAGCCCCGGTCATGCGGATCGGTTCCGCTGAGAGGCGGACGGTTGCGAAGCGGCGAGCGCTTGCATGGGCGCTGATGGCGGCATCCGGCATCGCGCATGCGCAAGGCGGCACGACGTTGTACGGCATTGTCGATACAGGCGTTTCCTATTACAACCGCGCGGCGAAGGGCGGATCGACGGTGGATATGCCGCACCTGACGGGCGCAATGCCGTCGCGGTGGGGCGTGAAGGGCGTCGAGGAGATCGGCGGCGGATACCGGGTGTTCTTCGTGCTGGAAAGCGGCTTCCAGCCCGGCACGGGCCGGCTCGGTGGCGGCGGGCGATTGTTCGGCCGGCAGGCGAACGTCGGGCTGGGCGGCGCCTATGGAACGCTCACGCTCGGCAGGCAGATGAACATGACGGCCCATGCGCTCGCCAACGCCGACGTGATCGGGCCGTCGATCCATTCCCCGAGCAACTTCGACGCGTATCTGCCAAATGCTCGAAGCGACAATGCGATCGGCTACCTGGGCAAGTTCGGCCGATTCACGATCGGCGGCACCTACAGCTTCGGGCGCGACGCCGCCGGGCCGGCCGGCCCCTCCGCCACTGGCTGCGCGGGGCAGGTGCCCGGCAATCCGCTCGCGTGCCGGCAATATACGGCGCTGGTCGCATACGACACGCCGCGTTTCGGTTTCGCCGCGTCCGGCGATGTCAAGCGCGGCGGACCGGGCGCGGCGGCGCCGCTAGGCAGCAGCGCCCATACGAGCACGCACACCGTCGTCGACGGCTACGCGTTGGTGGGGCGAGCGAAGCTCGGCGCGGGGTGGATACGAAACAACGTCGCGGCCTCGGCCCATGTGCAGACCGATATCCTGTTCGCCGGCGTGACCTACGCGCGGACGCCGGCGGTATCGTTCGACGCGCAAGGCACGCGCTACCTGCAACGCGGGTCGGCGCGCAATACCGGCGCGAGCGCGACCCTGCTGGTCGGGCGTGCCAGTTACCTGCTGTCGAAGCGCACGCGCGTCTATACGTCGGTCGGCTACATGCTGAACGGCCCGACGGCGGCCAAGGCCGTCGCCGCCGGCGGGACGGTCGACGCGGGGCGTGACCAGTTGGGAATCATGGCCGGGTTGCAGCAGAAGTTCTGACGGGGCCGGGGCGTCAGAGCCGCCCGTCGGCCGCATGCACCGCGTCGGCGATTGCATCCGCGACGCGTTGCACGCGCGGCGACCGGCGCACGTCAGGATGAACGACGAGCCAGATTTCGCGCTCGATGTCGCAGCGTGGTGCGGCAGTGAGTTCGACGAGCGCCGCGGGGGCGGCTGCGTCGGTTGCCGCGGCGGCACGGGCGGGTTGGTGGGCGTTGGCGCGGGCACCGGCCGCGTCGCGGGGACCGCCGGTTTCGGATTCGCCGGGCGACCGGGACGCTGCCGGCAGGGCGTCGAGTGCTGGATCGTCGACGAGAAAGCGCGGCAGCAACGCGATTCCCGCACCGGCCACGCACGCGCGATGCAGCGCGGCCAGGTCGTTGGCGACGAACGCGAAGCGGCGCCCGGCCGCGAAGCGCTCGAGCCATTGCTGCTGCGGCATTTGCGCGAGCGCGTCGTCGTAACCGAGGAATGCCCAGGTGTCGGGCGGCGCGGCGGCCCAGTCGGGCGACGCGCACAGCGCGAAGCGCATCGTGCCGAGCCGGCGCGCGGCCAGCCCCGGCTCGTTCGGTCGTGACAAGCGCACGGCGAGGTCGGCTTCGCGCGCATACAGGTTGGCCGCGTGCATTTCGCCCATCAGGTCGATCCGCAGCGCGGGCCACGCGCGCTGCGCGCGGGCGAGCCGCGGCGCGAGGAAGTGGCTCGCGAACACCGGCGACGCGGACACGCGCACCACCCCCTCGAGCGCCGCCGCCCCCTGCGCGGCGCGCGCGAACGCATGTACGTCGGTTTCGACGCGCGCCGCATGTTCGGCGAGATGCAGCCCTTCGTCGGTCGGCGGCCAGCCGCGCGGCAGTCGGTCGAACAGCCGGATGCCGAGCGCGGACTCCAGCGCGTCGATGCGCCGGGCAACCGTCGAATGCTGGACCTGCAGCGTCCGCGCTGCGGCCGACAGGCTGCCGCCGCGCATCACCGCGAGGAAATAGCGGAGGTCGTCCCAGCTCATCGGCGGCGCGGACACTGCCGTTGGTTCGGTCGAATTTTGCACAGTAGATGGGCGCATAACGGGAATTCCGTTCGATTATGCACGATGGGATGATCGTGTCACTTCATTCGATTGCGAGGAACGTCATGACCCAAACTGCCACCGCCACCCGGATCGGGATCGACCGCTACGGCGACGCCGGCGTGCTGCGCCGTGTCGATGCGCCCGTCGCGCCGCCCGGTGCTGGCGAGGTGCGGATTCGCCAGACCGCCGTCGGCGTGAACTTCGTCGACATTTATTTCAGGACCGGCGCGCACCCGTTGCCGGCACTGCCGGACGCGCTCGGCGTGGAGGCGGCCGGCGTGGTCGAGGCGGTCGGGCCCGGCGTGACGGCGCTCGTCCCGGGCCAGCGCGTTGCCTATGCGGGACTGCCGACCGGCAGCTATGCGAGCCTGCGCACGCTGCCTGCCGAGCGCGTGGTGCCCGTGCCCGACGGCGTGAGCGACGACGCGGCCGCGGCCGGGCTGCTGAAAGGCATTACTGTTTACATGCTGCTGCACCGCGTGCGGCAGGTCGGCGCCGGCGAGACCGTGCTCGTGCATGCGGCGGCCGGCGGCGTCGGCCTGCTGGCGACGCAGTGGGCGCGCGCGCTCGGCGCACGGGTGATCGGCACGGTCGGCTCGGCCGCGAAGGCGGCGCTGGTGCGCGCGCACGGGGCGGATGCGGTGGTCGATTATCGCGAGGCGGATTTCGTCGCGGCGGCCCGCGCGTTCGGCGGCGGCGCGGGTGTCGACTATGCGATCGACGGGATCGGCGGCGACGTGCTGACGCGTACGCTCGGCGCGGTCCGGCCGTTCGGGATGGTCGCGAGCATCGGGCAGGTCGCCGCGATCGGCGCGCGGCAGACGATCGATCTCGACGAACTCGGGCCGGCCCGCTCGATCGCGCTGGCGCGGCCGAGCGTGCTGGGTTTCATCGCGCGTGACGTGGCGGGGTATCGGGAAGCGGCGCGCGCGACGCTCGAGCGGCTCGCGGGCGGGATGCACGTGGAGATCGGCGCGCGGCTGCCGCTCGAACAGGCGGCCGACGCGCATCGCTTGCTGGAGTCGCGGCAGACGACGGGCGGGATGGTGCTGGTGCCGTGACGGCGGGCGGGGCGGCACGGCGATCGCAAATCGGGAGAACGGTCGCCTCGTGGCTTCGATCGGCCGGCGATCGCTGCCGCCGGCCTGCGAATCAGTTGTGCTTGCGCAGCGGCGCGCTCTCGACGAACCAGGCGAGCACGAACGCGATCGCGATCACGCCGGCCGCCGCCAGATACACCACATGCAGCGACCCGGCGAACGCATGCAGGTAAGCATCGCGCACCGCATCCGGCAACTGGTGCACGGCCGCCGGGCCGAGCGCGGGCGGCAGCTCGGTGCCGGCCGGCAGCGCCTGCACGATCCGCGACTGCAGCTCGTGCGAGAACAGTGCGCCGAACGCGGCGACGCCGAGCGAACCGCCGATCGAGCGGAACAGCGTCGCGCCCGACGTCGCGACCCCCATGTGCCGGAATTCGACCGTGTTCTGCACCGCGAGCGTCAGCACCGGCATCACCATGCCGAGCCCGATCCCGAGCAGCGCCATGTACGCGTACATCGTGTGCAGCGGTGTGTCGAGCGACAGCGTCGACAGCAGCGCCATCGCGACACCGCCGATCAGCGTGCCCGCGATCGGAAACGGCCGATACGTGCCGAGCCGCGAGATCAGCCGACCGCTGACCACCGACATCGCGAGCATCCCGCCCATCATCGGCAGCAGCTGCATCCCGGCCTGCGACGGCGTCGAGCCTTTCACGACCTGCAGATAGAGCGGAATGAACGTGACCGACCCGAACAGCGCGATGCCGACGACGAAGCCGATCAGGCTCATCAGCACGAAGGTGCGCTGGCGGAACAGTTCGAGCGGCATGATCGGCTCGGCCGCGAGCCGCTCCTCGTAGATGAAGCCGCCGACCGCGACCACGCCGAGCACCAGCGTCATCCATAGTTGCGGCGACGACCACGGCAGCAGCGAACCGCCTTCGCTCGTGAACAGGATCACGCAGGTGAGGGCCGTTGCGAGGAACGCCGCGCCCATGTAGTCGATCCGGTGCTTCACGTGCGCGGTATGCGGCCGGAACGCGATGCCGATCACCGCGAGCGCGACGCAACCGAGCGGCAGGTTGATCGTGAAGATCCAGCGCCACGACAGGTGTTCGACCAGGAAGCCGCCGAGCAGCGGCCCGACGATCGTCGCGAGGCCGTACACGCCGCCGAACATCCCCTGATAGCGCGCGCGTCGGTCGGGCGGCACGAGATCGCCGATCGCGGCCATCGTGACGACCATCAGCCCGCCGCCGCCGAGCCCCTGCAGCGCGCGCAGCACGATCAGTTGCGTCATGTCCTGCGCGATGCCGCACAGCGCGGAGCCGGCGAGAAACAGCACGATCGCGGCCTGCAGCACGATCTTGCGGCCGTACAGGTCGCCGAGCTTGCCGTACAGCGGCAGCACGACCGTCGACGACAGCAGGTACGCGGTGACGACCCATGACAACTGGTCGAGGCCGCCGAGCTCGCCGACGATGGTCGGCAGCGCGGTCGACACGATCGTCTGGTCGAGCGCGGACAGCAGCATGACGAGCAGCAGCGCGGCGACGATCAGCCCGGTCGGCGCGTCGCGGCGGGCCGCGTCGGCGGCCGGCGGGGCAAGGAGGGTATCGGTTCTCATCGAGATATCTGCCGTGGCAGGGAATTGAGCGAAATATAGAGATAATTTGTTGCCTGGTCAATTTCTGCCGGGCCTCGATTTGTTGCATCGGTAACAGGAGATTGCCGGCCAGGAAAAATTGATCGCGATCAGCCCGACGGTGGGTCGGGCTCAAGTTTTTTGCAGGCAAACCGTAATCCAGAGTGCCGCGGACCGATTGCCGCGGCACCCTTTATCGCTCCCGTCCCGTCATGAACCTGAACGCCCTGTTTTCCCGTTTCTCGATCCGTACGCGGATTTTTTCCACGCTCGGGCTCGTCGCCGTGCTGCTCGTCGTGTCGGGCCTGATCGGCCTGACCGGCATGCAGCGCTCGAACCGCGCGCTCGACGAAGCCTATACGCGCGAGCTGGCCGCGAAGACCGCGCTGTCCGCCGCGAGCCTGAACCTGACGATCGTGCGCACCACGCTCGACCGCGCGATGCTGCATCCGGAGGCGCCGGAAGTGCCCGAGCTCGTCAACAAGGCCGAGGGCTATCTCGCGAAGGCCGACGCCGCGTGGCGCACCTACGCGACGATGCCGCACGACGGCGACGAAGGCCCGCTCGCGACCCGGCTCGACGCCGCGCGCCAGGCGCTGATCGGACAGGCGTTGAAGCCGATGATCGACGCGATCCGCGCGGGACGCCGCGACGACGCCGACCGCCTGCTGATGACGGTCGCGCCGCCGCTGTCGGTCGCGCTCACGCAGGCGACCGACGCGCTCGACGCGTACCAGGCCGCGCGCGGCAAGGACGTCTACGACACCGCGCAGACCTATTACGGCTGGATGCGCGCGGGCGCGATCGCCGGCATCGCGTTCGGTCTTGCCGCGTGTCTCGGCTGCGCGGTCGGCCTGCATTTCGCGATCACGCAACCGGTGAACCGCCTGCTGTCGCATTTCCGCCGCCTGTCGGACGGCGACCTGACGTCGGAAGTGCGCTGGTCGTCGCGTGACGAGATGGCCGAGCTGGTCAAGGGCGTGACGGGCATGCAGCGCAGCCTTGCCGATACGGTGCGCCAGGTCAGCCAGGGTTCCGAAGCGATCTCGACCGCGACGCACCAGATCGCGGCCGGCAACACCGACCTGTCGCAGCGTACCGAGGAGCAGGCGTCCGCGCTGCAGGAGACGGCCGCGAGCATGGAACAGCTGACGGCGACCGTGAAGCAGAACGCCGATCACGCGGTCGAGGCGCAGGCGTGCGCGGACAACGCGAGCGAGATCGCGACGCGCGGCGCGACGGTCGTCGGCGAGGTGATCGGCACGATGAACGAGATCGACCAGAGTTCGCAGAAGGTGGCCGACATCATCGGCACGATCGAGGGCATCGCGTTCCAGACCAACATCCTCGCGCTGAATGCGGCGGTCGAAGCCGCGCGTGCGGGCGAGCAGGGCCGCGGCTTCGCGGTGGTCGCGGGCGAGGTGCGCACGCTCGCGCAGCGCTCGGCGTCGGCCGCGAAGGAGATCCGCACGCTGATCGGCGAGTCGGTCGAGCGCGTCGCGACGGGGTCGCGGCTGGTCGGCGTGGCCGGCGCGACGATGCAGGACATCCAGCAGGCGATCGGCCGTGTGACGGGCATCATGACCGAGATCGCGGCCGCGTCGAACGAGCAGCGCGACGGGATCGAGCAGGTGAACCGCGCGGTGTCGCAGATGGATCAGGTGTCGCAGCAGAACGCGGCGCTGGTCGAGCAGGCGGCGGCGGCTGCGGCCTCGCTCGAGGAGCAGGCCGATGGGCTGCGGCGGGCGGTGGGGGCGTTTCGGGTAGCTTGAGGAACGGTGGTTACCTCGACATGTTTCACCGTCGACGTGACGCCGTCTGATGTTCAGACGGCGGGATGAGCGCTGAACCCGATCGCCTCGCACAAGACCGCGACCTCTGCGCCGCATGATGGATCGAGTACGAACAGAGCCTTTCGACCTGCGGCGAAATCGGCCAGATACTGATTTGCCAGAGACTCGTCGATATTCGCCGCCTCGAAATCTTCTCTGCTGTTGATCCATTTCAACCACTGGCCCACCTCCGCTGCCGAGAACGGGTAGGCAGGGGAAATCAGAAGGCGTGACACGACGTTCTGTTCTGCAAAATCGAACACTCGCTGGCAGATGACGCCGGTGAAGCGGAAGGTGTTGACGTCACCGCCGACTCGACTGAATCGAAGGCGCAACTCTCGATCGGTCGGACGATGGTCGATCGTAACGAGTTCGGCATCGTGGAAGGACGGTATTTGTTCGAGCCCGATCACGCTTCGATAAGTCACGTTCCCGTGAATGAAATTGCGGTTCATGCGTTCCGCCGCGTCATCCACCCGCAAGCTGCGCCGCCGCGCGCGCCGACGCGACGAGCAGCAGCTTCATCGTCGCGCGCGTCGCGCCGACGAACAGCTTGCGGGCCGCACGCGCGTCGAGCGTGTCGAAGTCGATCTCGGTGAGGATCACGCACGGCGCGGACTGCCCCTTGAAGCGGTAGATCGAATCGAGCAGCACGTCGCCTTCGCGATATTCAGGGTTGCCGAACAGGTCGTACTTGCCGGTGAAGCGCTTGACCCGGTGCGGGCCGAGCTGGTCGAGCCGCGCGAGCACCGAGCTTTCGCGGCCGCGATATGACAGCACCGCGATGTCCTGCTTGCGGAAGCCGAGCGACAGCGCGTGCGTGATCGCGCGCTTGGTCGCGTCGATGCACGCTTCGGCGAGTGCGTCGCCCGACGCGCCGTCTTCCCCGTATGACGACACCGACGGATCGGAACCGTCGAACGGGCTGCCCGAGCGCAGTTCGGCCGCGAGCGGCTCGACGCGGCCGACGACGTCGCGCACGAATTCGAGCAGGTCGCGCGGGCTGCGGTAGTTCGTCAGCGCCTTCAGCGTGACCCAGCCGGGCAGCGCGACGGGCTCGCGCAGATAGAGGTTCTGCAGCGGGTCTTCCAGCCACCACCACGCGGCGTCCGGCGCCAGCAGGCGCTCCAGTGCCGCCGCCCACGGCGCGTGGAAGTCCTGTCCCTCGTCGACGATCAGCACATCGAAGCGCCAGCGTTCCGGAATCGGCGCTTGCGCGAAGCGCGCCTCGAGCCGCTCGAACGCGCCGGGCGTGTCGAAGTCGGGCGTATAGCCGCCGTCGCGGGCGACCCAGTCGCACAGCTGATGGTAGTTCGCGATCTTCGCGCCGGGCGGCGCGATGCGCGCGATGTAGTCGGCGAGCGGCCGGTTGAAACACACGTAGAGCACGCGCTTGCCGGCCGCGACCGCGTCGCGCATCGCCTGCACCGCGAGCTGCGTCTTGCCCGAACCCGCGGTGCCCGTCACGCGCAAGCGGAACGGCGTGAACTCGAGCTGGCGCGCCCACTCGGCAAGCCCGCCCGACAGCCGCGTGACGAGCGTGCCGGCTTGCCCGACGAGCGCGCTCGTGTCGGGCGTGAGCGCCAGTTCGTCCGCGAGGAAGTGATGCAGCTTCGCTGCGTTCGGCAGCGGCTCGTCGTGCTCGGGCAGGATCTGCAGGATCACCTGCGCGAGCTGCGCCTTGCGCGACGCATCGACGATGCGGTCGGCCGCGACGCCGGCGATCGCCGTCTCGCGGATCGCGTAGTCGGGGCAGTACAGCAGCGCCTCGACGCCATAGACGCCCGCGCCGAGCGCAGCGGTCAGCCGCCGGTGCAGCGTCTCCTGCGTGCGCGCGAGCTGGATCGGGACGTTGCGCTCCTTCTGCAGGTAGACCTTCACGAGCCCCTTCGGCGTTTCGCGCAGGAAGCCGGCCTTCTGCTCGATCAGCAGCACGCGGCCGGCCGGGCTCACGACGACGAACGCGGCTTCGCCGAACACCGAGAAACCCTGGTCGGCACGCGTCCAGTGCACGCCGTGATAGACGGTGTAGTTGTCCGGCAGCGCGTGTTCGAGGGCGGCAAGCGTCTCGCGCTCGCGTTCGGCCGCGCCGGTGGCGGCGAGGCTTTTCCAGTCGTCGGGAATGAGGCGGGCCATGAAGTCGGGCGGCGGATGCCGGTCGTGAACGGGGTCCGGCTATTGTACTGAGGAACCTGTTCACGACCGCCGCGCCGCAGGGGCGCCGGCCATGCGAAAGAGGTAGACGGCGTGCGGGAATTACCCGCGTGCGAGCCGCTTCGCGAGGTCGGCGCTGAGGATCGCCATGCGCGCGGGTTTTTCGTAGCAGACGACGTCGAATGCGCGGATCACTTCGCTGATGTCCGCTTCGCTCGCGCGGCCGGTGAGCAGGTCGCCCGTCAGCACGAAGATCGGCGCGCCCGGATTGTCGGACGTGCGCACCGCCTTGATCGCGGTGGCGGCCGTGCTGTCGTCGAACAGCCATTCGGTGACGACCGCGTCGAACGCCTGGCCCTGCAGCGCGTCGACGAACGGTGCGAGGCCGTCGAACGCGGCCGTCGAGAATCCCTGCCGCTCGAGATAGCGGCACAACTCGGTCGCGCTGACGCGATCGGGATCGATCACCGCGACGACGAGCTTGTCGCTCTCCGCGCGGCGCGGATAGATCTCGATCTTGTGCACGTCGTACGCGTTCTGATACAGCACGCCCGTATGGCGCAGCACGCGCCAGCGGCCGTTCTGTTCGTACGCGACGAACTCGGGGCGCGCGCCGGCTTCGAGCGGCGCGCCGATCCAGGCGGTGCACGGAATTTCGGCGACGCCGGCGTACAGGACGGCCTCCTGCGAATAGGCGCCGACCATGCCGGGGTCGAGCGTCTGCGCGCCGAACAGTTGAGCGGCGGGCTCGCCGTAGGCTTCGGCGACTTTCTTGATTTGCGCGAGCGTCCAGGGGCTGCTGCCGCGCAGCTTGCGGTGACCCTGCGAAAAGCTCAGGTCGAGGATGCGGCACAGCTCGGTGGTTTGCTGGCGCTTGCCGATGCCGTTGCGGGTCATCAGCTCGCGCACGCGCTCGGCAACCGCGAGGGAATCCGTGGTGATTGCTTCAGTGGTCATGCTACGGGAACGGATCGTGACGTTCAGAACGACGCCTTGCGGCAGTCTCGGCGGACAGTCTTTACGACGTCCAGGGGCGAGCCGACCGGCCACGCGCGGAAAAGATAACTTTACCGCAAAACGAGTGTCATTCCATGTCGCAATCGGTGCCTTTCTGTGAAAGGTGTGTCACGACGTTACGCTAGATCCACAGGCGTGCGTCAGGCACCACTGGCCCGTTCGCAACCTTCGGACGCGGATCGCGAGACGCCGGGACACGATTCCCCGCCGAGCGGCACGTAATCGCACCGCACTGCCGACGAAATGCACCAGAGCAGGGCGTGTCGGCGACCCGAAGCGCGGCATCGTGCCGCTGCGTCGGCGACAAATTTTTACATGGCGTCCGTGTCGGGCCAGCTGGCCCCGGATCTTACACGCGGATGGTTCGACGGCTTACTCTAATGAAACCGATGGGGATGCTCTGGTCGGGCACGCGCATGAACGCGGCGGAACCCCATGCTACGATTCGCCCGTCTCAAAATAGTGTTGAAGCGATGCAGAAGAAATTTGTGATGCGCGGGTACGAAATGAACTGCGAACCGCGCGTGACGGAGGACGGCAAATATGCCGCCCAGGTCGAGGTCACGAAGCTGGGTTTCAGCCGCGAGGCCGCTTTCCGCAAGCTGGGCGAATTCGATACCGAAGCGGACGCCGTCGCCTACGCGAAAGCATTCTCCGAAGCCTGGTTGAGCCGCTACGCGTAGCGCGTCGTTTGCCCGGGCACGACGGGCGCCGGCTCGACCGGCCGGTGCATGCACTGTGAGCCATTAGGGCGCCGAACGGGCGCCCCCCATTCAAAGCGAAAATCACGAGTGACGCCCGGATGCGCGGCGGGGTCGCGCGCACCTTCTCGCCTTTGCCGCGTGGCGCCGTTGCCGCATGGCGACGCGCCCGGATCGTCGCGCCCGGCAGAAAGGTTCGCGGAAGGCGATGGACAGCCGGCCCGCGATTGATTCCTGATAGTTTCGAATATCCGGGGAAGCGAGTAGATTCATCGCCCGGGTTGTGAGGTATCGTTCGATGCTCGATTGAAGGCAACGCAATTGGAGGCAGCGAATGGCCACTTTGTGCATGCAGATCGTCGTTCTCGGTAAAACTGTCCAGCTCATGTTGTCGTCGGAGCACCGTACCGCCAGGATTTACATCGTCGACGCCGACGCGGGCAGCCATCCGCCCCGAACGATGAGCATCGAACAGTACGTCGACGCCGGCATGACGGACGACGAGATCGCACGGCATGTGCTCGAAGTCGTCACGATGTCGATCGAACAGCTCGCGCGGCTTCAGCCGTACAACCGCACGGTGCGCGCGCAAACGCGTCGGTTGAGCTATCCACACTGATCACCCCGATACCGGTTGCACCGGGATCGTCCCGGCGCGAACCGCGCCTTTCGATCTTCGATAACGTCCATGTGGCGCGATGACCTCGCGGTCATCGCGCCTTCGGCATTGATCAATGAAGCATGGCCTGCCCGACGCATTGCACGGGAAAGTATCGTCATGTCGTCATGATCAGGAAAACGAACGACATCGAAGAACCCTCGAAAAACGACCACCGAATTCGAATCGCCTTACGCCGGCATATACGTGAACGGCTCTCCGTCTTCCCGCTCGACGGACAGCAGCCGCTTGAGCTGATCGAGCGCGAACAACTGCTTGCCTTCCGCGGCCGCTTCGGCGATCGCGGCATCGACGAGTTTTCGCGCGCGCGCGAGGATCACGGATCGCTGACGCGCGATCTCGAGCACCATGCGTTGCTCGATGTTCTGCCGGCTCGATTGCCTGTCGCTCAGGTGACGCCAGCGATCGCGAAGCTCGGCCCAGGTGATGCGCTGGAATTCCGGAATCGTGCAGGGAAGCGTGCCGGTTTCCGCGGGTTCGGGCTGCGCGCGCAATGCACATCGCAGCGCTTCACGCGCGCGCCATTCATCGGAAAACGGTGCATACACGTCGCGCGAGCGGCCGATCGGATTCGCGCGCTCGATTTCCTTTTCGAGCAGGTAGGTCAGCCGTCTCAGTGCGGAACCGTGCGCGAGCATGGCCGGATCGAGCACGCGGATCCCGCGCGATGCATCCGCGACGTGCGCTTTCAGTTCCCACAGCGTCAGACGAAGGTGCTGCACCTCGAGGATCAGGCGCTGGACGTCGGCGTAGGTGCACTTCGTCCACCATTCGGTGAGGTCGTTCAGCTTCGGGGGATCGAATGGGGGGAGGATCATGTTACTGCTGAAGAAATACTGTATGGATATACAGTTTATCGCGCGGTAACATAGCGCCGTCAAGGCGAAAAAACAGGGACGGTCGACGGGCAACCGTCACCGATGGCGGGGCCGCGGCCGCGCACCGGATCGTTCATCGACTTTCCCCCACGTTCGCCCTCCCGATCCTCAATCCGGGCGCCTGTCCGGCGCATGCCATCGCGAACGCCGATGCGTGTGCCGGCGTATCGACGCCAACAGAGAACAATGACGACCACCTATCCGCTGCACGACGCATTGACGCACGCCGACACGGCGTTTCCGGCCGAAGCCGACATCGTGATCGCCGGCGCCGGCATCATGGGCTGCGCGGCCGCCTACTACCTCGGCCTGCGCGGCCTGAAGGCCGTCGTGCTCGACAAGTCGCGCATTGCCGGCCAGCAATCGACGCGCGCATGGGGCTTCGTGCGGCAGCAGGGCCGCGAGTCCGCCGAAGTGCCGCTGATGATGGCCGGCATGCGGATCTGGGAAGGGCTCGAGCAGGCGCTCGGCTTCGACCTCGAATGGCGGCAGGGCGGTTGCCTCTATATCGCCGACAACGACGACGACTGGGCGTCGTTCCAGGCGTGGCTCGCCGTTGCGCGCGAACACGGGCTCGACACGCGCACGCTGACGCGCGCGGAAATCGACGAACGCGTGACCGGGCTGTCGACGCAGGCGCGCACGCTCGGCGGGCTGTATACGGCGACCGACGGGCAGGCCGAACCGCGCCGCGTGGCCGCCGCGTTCGCGGCGCGCGCGACGCAAGCCGGCGCGCGTTTCTTCGAAGGCTGCGGCGTGACGGCGATCGAGACGGCCGGCGGCGCGGTCGTCGGCGTCGTGACCGAGCGCGGCACGATCCGCACGCGGCGCGTGATCTGCGCGGCCGGCGCGACCAGCTTCCGGCTGCTCGACGGCGTCGGCATCCGGCTGCCGCAGCAGGCCGTGCGCGGCACCTGCATGCGCACCAACGTGTTGCCCGACGTGTCCGCGTCGACGATCTGGGGGCACGGCCTCGGCATCCGGCAACGCAGCAACGGCGCGATCAATCTCGCCGACGACATGCAGGTCGACGTCGACCTGACGCTCGGCCATCTGCGCGGCCTGAGCCTGTTCTGGCCGGAATTCTGGTCGCAGCGCGAGAAGTTCCGGCTGCATCTGAATGGCGCCGCGTGGCGCGATGCCTGCGCGCGCATCGGCGGCGGAGGCGGGCCGATCGAGCCGCGCGATCCGCAGCCGCAGCCGAATCGCGCGCATGCGCCGCGCGCGCTCGCGAAGCTGAAGGCGATCTTCCCCGCGCTGAAGGACGCGCAGATCGTCGAGGCCTGGGCCGGCCTGATCGACGTGCTGCCCGACGGGATTCCGGTGATCGACGCGCCCGGCACGCCGTCCGGGCTCGCGATCGCGACCGGCTTCTGCGGGCACGGCTTCGCGATGGGGCCGATCGTCGGGCGGCTGCTGGCCGAATGGGTCGATACGGGCGCGCCGTCGCTCGACCTGGCGGCGTTCCGCGCCGGGCGTTTCGCTGACGGGACGATGGTGCGGCCGCGCAGCATGCTGTAGCGGACGGGCCCGCGTGTTCCCGTCGTAGAATCGAGCCCGCAATCTTCAGGAGATTCCCCGTTGGCAACGCCCTCCGACAAGCGCCGCTCGTTGCGCTCCCGCCTGCGTCGTGCCCGCGATCCGTGGCAGGCGCCGCGTGCGCGCACGCTGTTCACGCGTCCCGCGACGTCGCCGCGGCGCACGCTGCTGTTCCGTCTCGGCGCGGTCGTGGTGCTGTGCATGCTCGCGTTTCTCGTGCTGTATCTCGATCGCGACGGCCTGCGCGATTCGACCAAGAGCACGCCGATGAATGTCGCCGATCTCGTGTACTTCACGATGGTCACGGTCGCGACGGTCGGCTACGGCGACATCGTGCCGGTCACCGCGCGCGCGCGTCTGATCGATGCATTCTTCATCGTGCCGATCCGCATCGGCATCTGGTTCATCTTCCTGGGCACGGCGTATCAGTTCGTGATCCAGCGCGTCATCGAGGAATTCCGCATGAAACGCCTGCAGAAGCAACTGTCCGATCACATCGTCGTGTGCGGCTACGGCCTGTCGGGGTCGATCGCCGTGCGCGAGCTGCTCGAAAGCGGTGTCGATCCGTCGACGGTCATCGTGATCGACGCGCAGCAGCAGGCGCTCGAGGCAGCGACGTCGCTCGGCGTGACGGGGCTGCTCGGCGATCCCGCGCACGAGGATCTGCTGCAGCAGGCGCAAGTGCGCTCGGCGAAGGCCGTGATCATCTCGGTGACCGACGACCCGACCGCGATCCTGCTGACGCTGTCGGTGCGCAGCATCGCGCCCGAGACGAAGATCGTCGTGCGGATCCAGGAGAACCTGTATCAGCGGCAGCTGCGGCAGGCGGGCGCGGACGTGATCGTGTCGTCGACGAAGATCGGCGCGCTGCTGCTCGCGGATGCGGTGCATAGCCGCTACATCGTGCCGTTCGTGAACGACATGCTGTCGACGCGCGGGCGCGCGACGCTGCTGGAGCGCGAGGCATTGCCGCACGAAATCGGCTGCATGACGAACGTCGTGCCGGGCGCGATCGTCGTCGGGCTCGATCGCTGCGGGAAGATCCATTCGTTCTACGAGGATCCGCCGTGCCGGATCGAGGCGGGGGATACGCTGGTCGTGATTCAGTCGGCGCGAATTCCGGATCCGGATGTGTGAGGGACGGTTGTGCAGCATCCCGGCATCGTGCGCCATGCCGCGCGGTGACCGGGGCAACCCCGCTTGATATGTCCCCGCGCGTTATTTAGTATGAGGTAATCGCGTCGTGCGCCGCGCACGAGCGTGATCATCGAGGAGACACATGCAATTCAGGTCGACGGCGCCCTATACCATCGTCGTGATCGGTATCGTGATTGCGTGCGCGCTCATGGGTCTGTGCGTGTTGCAGCTGTTCCAGAGCCGTAACGACGCGCTCGCGCGGGCGAGCGAAACCTCCCGCAATCTCGGCCTGATCGCCGAGCGCGACATCGAACGCAATTTCGAACTCTACGACCTGTCGCTGCAGGCTGTCATCGCGGGGCTTCAACGTCACGACGTGATGACCGCGCCCGCGAGCTTGCGGCGCGCCGTGCTGTTCGATCACGCCATGACGGCAGAGTTTCTCGGCTCGATGCTGGTGCTCGACGCCAGCGGCAACATCGTCCTCGATTCCGCCGGCGACGAGCCGCGTCACGGCAATTTCGCCGATCGCAAGTATTTCACCATCCACCGCGACAATCCGGACGCAGGGCTCTACGTCAGCGATCCGTTCATATCGCGCCTGCGAAGAGGCTCGCCCAGCATCGGGCTCTCGCGGCGGATCTCGAACCCGGACGGCTCGTTTGCCGGCGTCGTGCTCATTGCGGTCAACCTCGAGTATTTCCACCAACTGTTCGCCGGCCTGTCGCTTGGACAGCACGGCTCGATCTCGCTGATCGGCAACGACGGCGTGATGGTGATGCGCCAGCCGTACGACGTGCATACCATCGGGCGCAACATCAGCAAAGCCGCGACCTTCCGGCGATTCCAGACCGCGCCGGAGGGCTCGTTCTCTGAAACGTCGTCGATCGACGGCGTGCGCCGTCTCTATTACTTCAAACATCTACCCAAGCTCCCGCTGATCATCATGGTCGCGGAAGCGGAGCAGGATATCTATGCGGCCTGGCGGCACCGCGCCGTGACGATCGGCGCGCTGGTGGCGACGTTCGGCGCCGCGTTCATCGGGGTGTCCTTCATGCTCGGCACGCAACTCCGGCGCCGGATGCGCGCCGAGTCGGAACTCGTGCTGCTCGCCCGCACCGACGGTCTCACCGGCCTGAACAATCGCCGCAGCTTCGCGGAAGTGCTGGACCGCGAATGGCGCCGCGCGCGGCGCGCGCGATCGGTGTTCTCGTTGCTGTTCGTCGATGTCGACCGCTTCAAGGCCTACAACGATACCTACGGCCACCAGGCGGGAGACGATGCGTTGGCTGCGGTTGCGCGCTGCATCGGCGACAACATTCGCCGGCCGGCCGACACCGCAGCCCGCTATGGCGGAGAGGAATTCGTCGTGCTGCTCCCCGATACCGCCGAGACGGGTGCCGCCCAGATTGCCGAGCGGATTCGCGCGGCGATCGACGAGCTGCCGCTCGAACACGCCGGCAGCGAACACGGGCACGTCACGGCCAGTATCGGCCTGGCGAGTTGGACGCCCGAGCACGATGCCGAGGCCGAGGCCGTGATCAAGGCTGCCGACGAAGCGTTGTACTACGCGAAGGCGACCGGCCGGAACAAGGTCGTCGCGTTTCAGCCGCCGGCATGACGCGTGGCGCGACACGCAGGCGCGTGGCCGCGCTCGAATTGCCTCGAGCCCGCCGCGGTCGCGATTGCACCTGCGCGTGCCTGCCAGGCGTATGCGTCCGCGAAACTTTATGACGTGCACCGAATAATTTATCGGTTTATATCGGTTGGGAATGCCGGATCGCGGGAACAGAATCGTCGCTTCCGGAACCCGAATGCCTGTGTGTCGACGCTCCAGCATCCACTTTTCATGTGATGGCGAGCGTGCATGCACGTGTCGGGTTCCTGTCTCCATGTGGACATCGCCGGCCATGCGGCGAACAAGGGAATGCGATGAGTTCGATCGATCTGAACGCAGTCACGCCGGTTTCCGCGCCCATCCGCTCCGCGAGCGATGTCGCGCGCCTGATCAATACGACGGACAGTTCCGTCAGCCACGCGCGGATGATCGTGCTGCTCGCGCTCGGCGGCGTGTTTCTCGACGCGTACGACCTGACGACACTGTCGTACGGCATCGACGACGTCGCGCG
Organism: Burkholderia sp. Bp9099; assembly: GCF_003857805.1. Taxonomy (NCBI): domain Bacteria; kingdom Pseudomonadati; phylum Pseudomonadota; class Betaproteobacteria; order Burkholderiales; family Burkholderiaceae; genus Burkholderia; species Burkholderia sp. Bp9099. The sequence continues at coordinate 56,828 of NZ_QTPU01000017.1, read as the reverse complement.
CGAATTCGGCCTGACGCCCGCGCTGACGGGGCTGGTCGGCTCGGCGATCATGATCGGCACGATCTTCGGCAGCCTGATCGGCGGATGGCTGACCGACAGGATCGGCCGTTATCAGGTGTTCATGGCCGACATGCTGTTCTTCGTCGTCGCGGCGATCGCGGCCGGGCTCGCGCCGAACGTCTGGGTGCTGATCGCCGCGCGCTTCGTGATGGGGCTCGGGGTCGGCATCGACCTGCCCGTCGCGATGGCGTTTCTCGCGGAATTCTCGAAGTTCAACGGCCGTGGCAACAAGGCATCGCGGCTCGCTGCGTGGTGCCCGATGTGGTACGTGGCGTCGTCGGTGTGCTTCCTGCTGATCTTCGGCATGTATTTCCTGCTGCCGGCCGAGCATGCGGGCTGGCTGTGGCGCGCGTCGCTGATCTTCGGCGCGGTGCCGGCGCTCGTCATCATCCTGGTCCGGAATCGCTTCATGAACGAATCGCCGTTGTGGGCCGCGAACCAGGGCGACCTGGCCAATGCCGCGCGCATCCTGCGCGAGTCGTACGGCATTCACGCCCATGAAGCGGACGACGCGCCGCGCGAGCCGAGCCCGCCGCCCGTGCGGATTCGCGTGCTGTTCCAGCGTCCGTATCTCGGCCGAACGATCGTCGCCAGCGTGATGAACCTGTGCATTCCGTTCGAATACACGGCGATCGCGTTCTTCCTGCCGTCGATCCTGTCGCAGTTTCTCGGCGCGGGCGTGTTCGAGACGATCGCGGCGTCGCTTGCGCTGAACGTGCTGTTCGCGTTGACCGGCGGCTTGCTGGGCATGCGTCTCGCGTATCGATATCCGTCGCGTCACGTCGCGATCGCGGGCTTCGCGCTGCAGTTCGTCGCACTCGTCGCGCTCGCGCTGGCGGGGCATCCGCACGGCGCGTTCGCGATCGGCCTCGTGCTGCTGATGCTTGGTACATGGCTGTTCGCCGAAGGTTTCGGGCCGGGTGCGCAGATGATGATCTATCCGACGCTGTCCTATCCGGCAGCGATCCGCGGCACCGGTGTCGGCTTCGGACGCTCGCTGTGCGGGATCGGCCAGGCGCTCGCGCTGTTCGTGCTGCCGATCCTGCAGGCCCGTCTCGGCACGGACATGTTCTGGGTCGTCGCGGTCAGCGCGGCCACGCCGATCGTGTTCCTGCTGATCGTGCGTCATGAACCGACGGCGCGCGATATCGACGCCGAGGCGGCCGCGTGAATGCAGCGCTTGCCGGAACCCGCAAACAAGTTCGCCGCAATGCCGGCCTTCGCGCTACATTGGCGTCATTCGCCTTCAGCCGAAGGCCGACCCGGAGTCGAACCATGCAACGCCAGACCGGCAACCTGTTCAGCCTCGAAGGTGCGCGCGGCGACGACGAGCGCGTCGACGTGCTCGTCGCGGGATCGCGCCTGAACGTCGAGCGGATCGTGTCGATGGGGCACACGAGTCCCGATGGATTCTGGTACGACGATTCGCGTGCCGAATGGGTCGTGCTGCTGTCAGGCGCCGCGGTGCTCGAGTTCGAAGCGGACGCGACGCTGCACGACATGCGCCCCGGCGATTACGTGCTGATCGAACCGCATTGCCGGCATCGTGTCGCGTGGACGCATCCTGAAGAACGGTCGGTCTGGCTCGCGATCTATCACGATCGATGAAACGTGCGGCGACTTATCGACCTGGCCGCCGCCGGCTGAAGCGCTGCTCGACGACGTTGGTTCCCCATTGCGCGCCCTCCGATTCGCTGGTCAGCGCAAAACCGAACGATTCATACAGGTGGCGTGCCGAATCCAGCCCCTTGAACGTCCACAGGTAGGTCTCGTCGAACTGCTGCTCATCGACGAAATGCATGGCGCGCGTCATCAGTTCCCGTCCGATCCCGAAGCCACGCAATCCATCATCGACGATGAACCACCGCAAATGTGCGATTCCCGTGGCTTTATTCCCGTCTATCGCGACCGACGCGAGCGCGCGGCCGTGTTCGGCATGGAGCCACAGAGCCTTGCCCTCGGCCGGCAGGGTGCCGGCAAATTCCGCGAGTTCGGTCGCCACCTTTTTCTCGAAGAAAGCGCCGAACCCCCAGTGTTCCGAATAGAAGCGCGCGTGAAGGCTTGCTATGTCGCCGATACAGCCGGGCTGGTAGCCGTCGACGATCTGCGTGGTGTCCGCTTTAGGCGTGCGCGCGTCGGTGGCATTGTCTTGCGCGAGCGCATCGCTATAAAGCGCGAGGGCGCGGACGAGAGTTTGCTGGTCCGCCGGAACCATCCGGCGTAACGCATTCGACACCTGACGTGTCGCAAACTGGTCGATCTTCTTGCGCAGTTTCTGCCCGTCGGCAGTCAGGTACAGCTGCGTCGCACGCGCATCGTCGGGCGAGATGCGGCGCGTCACGAAGCCGGCCGTTTCGAGCCGCGAAAGCTGCCTGCTCGTGTTCGATTTATCCAGACGCAGAATGCTGCCCAGATCCTTCGCGCTGATGCCGGGCGCCATGCCTATCTCGAGAACGGCGTGAACGGCAGACGGCGCCAGATCGCTGTCGGCCAATGTCGCCCGCATGAAACCCAGTTCGCGAACCAGTTTGCGCGAGAAGTCCCGAAGCTCGAGGATCGTCGCTTCGCGCGTCTTCGACGGAATATCGATGAGGTCCATGGCGAGCCCGGGAAAGTTGCGTGTCGCAAGTAATATTAGTTGCGACACGCAACTTGTCAAGGACGAGCGGCGCCGGGGAGCCGGGCGACGTGCCCGGCATCGCGGCCCGGCGCGGCAGAAACGGCGCGGCGCCGGGCTTTATCCCCGTCCCACGAACGGCATCGTCGTCGCCATGATCGTCATGTTCAGGATGTTCGTGTCCAGCGGAAGAGTCGCCATCTGAACGACCGCATTCGCGACATGCGTGACGTCCATCCGCGCCTCGGGCGCCATGCGGCCGTCGGCCTGCAGCACGCCTTCCGTCATGCGATCCGTCAGCGACGTCGCCGCGTTGCCGATGTCGATCTGGCTGCACGCGATGTTGTATGCACGGCCGTCGAGCGCGAGCGACTTGGTGATGCCGGCCACCGCATGCTTGGTGGCCGTGTACGCGATCGTGTTCGGGCGCGGCGTATAGGCGGAGATCGAGCCGTTGTTGATGATCCGGCCACCCTGCGGCGTTTGCGCCTTCATCAGGCGCCACGCGGCCCGCGCGCACAGAAAGACGCCCGTCAGGTTCGTCGCGACGACGTCGTTCCATACGTCGAACTCGTGTTCGTCGAGCGGCACGGCCGGCGCATTGCGCCCGGCATTGTTGAAGAGGACGTCCAGCCGCCCGAACCGCTGCGCGATCTGCGCGAATGCGTGTTCGACCGACGCTTCGTCGGTGACGTCGGCCGGAAACGCGTGTGCGTCGCCACCGTCGGCGACGATCGCCTCTTTCGTTTCACGCAGCGAGGCTTCCTTGCGTCCGAGCAGCGCGACGGCAAATCCGGCGTTCGCGAGCGCGATTGCCGCGGCACGACCGATGCCGGATCCGGCGCCCGTGACGGCGGCGAACTTCTTCGAGGCAGACATGGCTTGATTTCCTGCGGGTTGGATGAGGAAAGCGGCGGCGGGCGCGCGATGGACTCGCCGCGCCGGTCGAAGCGACATCCTACCGCGCACGCCGGATTTCGCGACGCGAGCGGCTATGCCTTGCGCGTCGGCGCGGCCTTGCGTCCACGCGTTCCGGCTTCCGCGAACAGGCTGACCACGACGTCCCTGAGCCACCGGTTGCCCTCATCCTGATTCACGCGCGCGTGCCACAGCATGTGGATCGGCGCGCCCGGCAGCGTGACCGGCAACGCGCGCCAGCCGAGCGAAAACGGCGCGGCGAGCTGCAGCGCCAGGTGTTCCGGCACGGTCGCGATCAGGTCGGTGCGCTGCAGGATATAGCCGACGCTCATGAAATGCGGCACCGTCAGCCGCACGCGGCGCTTCACGCGGCGGCGCTTCAGCCATTCGTCCACCTGGCCGTGACCGGTGCCGGCCGACACCACGACGAGATGCTCGGCCGCTCGCCATGCGTCGACGGTCAGCGGCGCGTCCTCGAGAGGATGCCCGCGCCGGAACAGGCACACGTATCGCTGATCGAACAGCCGGCGCTGATAGAACCCGCCCTGCAACTGCGGCAGCAGGCCGATCGCGAGATCGACGCGGCCGTCGGCCATCTCGTCGGCGAGATTGACGCTCGTGTTGCGCACCGTATTGAGCGCGATGCCCGGTGCCGTGCGCGACAGGTGTTCGAGCAGCGCGGGCAGGAACACGACTTCGCCGATATCGGTCATCCCGATCGTCATCGTGCGCGATGCGCGCAGCGGATCGAAACCGGTCTCGGGGTTGAGCGCGGCATGCAGCGTCGACAGCGCGTGCGCAACCGGTTCGGCCAGGCGCAGCGCGAACGGTGTCGGCACCACGCCGCCCGGCCCGCGCACGAACAGCGGATCGCCGAGCCGGCGGCGCAGCTTCGCGAGCGCGTTGCTGACGCCCGGCTGGCTCATGTTCATCTGCTCGGCGACGGTCGACACTCGCCGCTCCTGCATCAGTCGCTGAAACAGCAGCAACAGATTGAGGTCGATCTCGCTCAGTTCCATGGTTCCGGGTTGTCTCCGATCATTCCGTTTGGTGATGAGGCAGATTCCCTGCATTTTATTGTGGGATAAGGGGGCGCTGCTGAAAATACCGATACGGCGCTCGCATTCGACAGGCGCGCCGGGCGGGGCACGCGCACCGCGGTCTCGACCACTCACCATCTGAATATCGGAGACACGTTCATCATGCAGACGAATCTGAGGATCGCGATCGTCGGGGCCGGCATCGGCGGCCTGACGCTGGCGCTTGCATTGCGCGAGCTGGGCATCGACGCGCAACTGTACGAGCAGACCGACGTGCTGCGCGAGGTGGGGGCAGCCGTCGCGCTGTCGGCCAACGCGACGCGCTTCTACGAACGGATGGGATTACGGCCGGCTTTCGACTCGGTGTGCGCGGAGATTCCCGGCCTCGTCTATCGCGACGGGCGCAGCGGCACGGTGATCGGGCATCATCGCGGCGAACCCGACTATCGCCGGCAGTTCGGCGGCGCGTACTGGGGCGTGCATCGCGCGGACCTGCAGGCGATCCTGTCGAAGGCGGTCGGTGTCGAGCAGATTCATCTCGGCCATCGGCTCGTCGATCTCGCGCAGCATCCGGATCGCGTCACGCTGAGCTTCGCCAATGGCGCACGCGTCGACGCCGATCTCGTGATCGGCGCGGACGGCGCGCGTTCGATCACGCGGCGCTGGATGCTCGGCTACGACGACGTGCTGTATTCGGGGTGCTCGGGCTTTCGCGGCGTGGTGCCGGCCGAGCGGATGGACCTGTTGCCCGATCCCGAGACCATTCAGTTCTGGGTCGGGCCGCACGGCCATCTGCTGCACTATCCGATCGGCGACAACGGCGACCAGAACTTCCTGCTGGTCGAGCGTCATCCGTCGCCGTGGCCGTCGCGCGACTGGGTCATGCCGGCGCAAGAGGGCGAGCAGTTGCGCCTGTTCAAGGACTGGCATCCGGCGGTGGTGCAGATGATCACCGCGGTGCCGATCAGCCAACGCTGGGGGCTGTTCCACCGGCCGCCGCTCGGCCGCTGGAGCCGCGGGCGCGTGACGCTGATCGGCGACGCCGCGCATGCGCTGGTGCCGCATCACGGGCAGGGCGCGAACCAGTCGATCGAGGACGCGATGGTGCTGGCCGCGCAGCTGGCGAAGGCCGGGCGCGGCAACTGGCGCGAGGCGCAGGAAGCGTACGAGCGGCTGCGGCGCGGCCGCACGCGCAAGGTGCAGTACGCGTCGATCTCCGCGGCCGACGTGCTGCATCTGCCCGACGGGCCGGCCGCGCAGGCGCGCAATGCGCGTCTCGGCGAGCGCGACAGCGTGCTGCATCACCTGAACTGGATTCACGATTTCGACGCGCTCGCCGATGAACCGAACGAGCGGCAGGGCGGGACGTGGCTGTGAGCGGCAGGGCGCGGTGCGATCGGCGGCAGCGCGACCGGTGATCGGCGCGGCAGTTGCACGGTCGTTCGTCGGGGCGGCTGGCCGTCACGCGTAGTCGGCCACCTGTTGCGCGTCGCGCTTGACCTGTTCGATGTCGCGAAACCGCGCGGCCGGATGGTTGTCGGGCAGCCGCGCCGACGCACCGAACAGCTTCTCGCGCAGCGTGCCCGGCGCATATTCGGTCGGATAGACGCCGCGCCGCTGCAACTCCGGCACGAGGTAGCGCACGATGTCCTCGAAGGTTTCGTGCGCAACGGCATACGCGAGATTGAAGCCGTCGACGTCGGTCGCGGCGACCCATTCCTGCAGGATGTCCGCGACGGTCTGCGCGGAGCCGACGAACACGGGCCCCATCCCGCCGATGCCGCCCCACGCGGCCAGTTCCTCGATCGTCCACGCGGTATCGCCGCCGGCCAGATGCTCGACGGCCGACACGATCGCGTTCGTCTCGACGCGCCGGACGGGATCGGTCGGCGCGTACTGGCCGAAATCGATGCCGGTCCAGCCGGACATGAACACGAGCGAGCCGTCGTACGACACATAGCGGCGGTACTCGTCGAACTTGGCCTGCGCCTTCTCGTCGGTCTCGTCGACGATCACCGTGACGAGGTTGTAGATCAGCACGTCGTGCGGGTCGCGGCCCGCGGCGGCGGCCTGCGCGCGCACGTCGGCGAGATAGCGCGCGAGTTGCGGGCGGGTCGGCGCGGCGACGAACACGCATTCGGCGTGCTGCGCGGCGAACGCCTTGCCGGGGCCGGACGCGCCGGCCTGGAACAGCACCGGCGTGCGCTGCGGCGACGGCTCGCACAGGTGATAGCCGGGCACGTCGAAGAAGCGCCCCTTGTGGCCGATCTCGTGCACCTTCTCCGGATGCGTGAACACGCGGCCGTCGCGATCGCGCACGACCGCGCCGTCTTCCCAGCTGCCTTCGAACAGCTTGTACAGCACCTCGACGTATTCGGCCGCGACCGCATAGCGGTCGTCATGGGTGCGCAGTCCATTGTCGCCGACGTTCTTCGCGCCGCTTTCCAGATACGACGTGACGATATTCCACGCGAGCCGGCCCTTCGTGTGATGGTCGGCGGTCGACAGCCGGCGCGCGAACGTGTACGGATGCTCGAACGTCGTCGACGCGGTGATGCCGATACCGAGATGCTCGGTCGCCGTTGCGATCGGCGCGGCGAGCTGCAGCGGATCGTTGACGGGGATCTGCGCGGCCTGGTGCAGCGCGTGGTAGTTGCTGCCCTGGTAGACGTCGTAATAGCCGATCACGTCCGCGATGAAGATCGCGTCGAAGATCCCGCGTTCGAGCACTCGGGCGAGATCGGTCCAGTAGTCGAGATCCTTGTACTGCCACGAACGATCGCGCGGATGCGCCCACAGGCCGGGTGACTGATGGCCGACGCAATTCATTTCGAACGCGTTGAAGCGGATGGTCTTGCTCATCGCGCCGCTCCCGTTTCCGTGCCGGCTTGCGCACCTGCACCGTTGCCGACGCGCCAGACGAACGGTGGCGTGCGTCCGTTGATGACCCAGTCGCCGACGATCCGCGCCTTGTAGACGAGCGGATTGTGCGATGACACCGTGCGCGCGTTGCGCCAGTGACGGTCGAGCGCGGTCGTGCTGCGCGTCGCGGATGCGCCGAGCGCGTCGAACAGGCGCGTCGCCGCGCGCAGCACGAGTTCCGACACGACGAGCTGGCTCTGCGCGGATTCGATTTCGGCGGCGACGTTGGCGGCATGTTCGGCTTCGTCGTCGCCGCCGAAGCGTGCGACGTACGCCTGCTGCAGCGGTTGCGCAGCGCGCAGCGTGAGCGCATCGGCCGCATAGGCCCACGACGCGATTTCGCCGATCACCTGCTGGAGCTGCGCATCGTCGCCGGCGCGCGCGGCGTTGCCGTGGCTGTACACGCGCGTGCGGCCGCGCACGAGCTCGCCCGCGTCGCGCACGATCGCATGGCCGATGCCGGCCAGCGTGGCGACGTGGAACAGCTGGTAGAACGCGGTCTGGTATTTGAAGCGGCGTGCGAAATCGATCACGTGGTCGGCGTCGACCGCCGCATTCTCGAAGCGCGTCGTGCCGCTGCCGGTCGTTTTCTGGCCGAAGCCGTCCCAGTCGTCTTCGAGTATCACGCCGGGCTGCCCGGTGGCGATTGCGACGATCACGTCGCTGCCATCCTCTTCGCGCTGCGCGAACACGTCGATCCAGTCCGCGAACAGGCTGCCGGTGCTGTAGAACTTCCGGCCGTTCAACACGAGCCGGCCGTTTTGCTCCGATACCTTGGTGATCGTCTGGCCGAGCGGAACGTCGCCGGCCTCCGACCACGCATTGCCGACGAGCTGGCCGCTCGCGAAACGATCGAACCACGTCGTGCGCTGCGGCCCGGGCGGCGCGTTCAGCCAGTCCTCGACGAACGCGAAGTGGCCGCGCAACGCTTGCGGCAGATTGGAGTCGGCGGCGGCGAGTTCGGTCAGCAGCCGGAACAGCTGCGGCAGCGACGCGCCGGCGCCGCCGTCACGCACCGGCAGCCGTATCGCGCCGAAGCCGGCGGCCTTGAGCCAGCCGATCGCTTCGTACGGCAGTTCGCGGCGGCGTTCGCGCTCGGCGGTGCCGGCGGCAATCCGGTCGAAGATCGGCCGGAACCGGCTCGCGAGCGCGTCGTAGTCGGTGCCGGTGGACAATTCGGTATCTGCGTGCGACGAAGTCATGCGGGGTTCCTCGTAGGGCGGGGCCGTTTGCACCGGGAGCCCAGTATAGGAAGCACGACGCGCACGTTCCAATAACGGATTCGCAGATCGTTATCGTCGCTGCGCATTACGCGAACGGCGCCGTGAAACGTCGACGCCAGGGCGTCGATTGCGACGCCGAAGCGCGGAAGCGGATGCGGTGCCGTGCGATGTCGTTTGTTATCCGAAGGAATATCGTTACGAGAATCGCTCGGTTTGCCGGCCTGCGGCGCGCTGCTAGATTGAGTGCTTTCGTGATTCGACAGGAGAGCCCGATGTCAGATACGAGCGCGACGATTCAGGACCGGCCGGCCGACGCAAGACCGCAGGTGGCCCGCGTGATCGCCGACGACGCGCAGGCGATCGCGGTTGCGCAGGCACTCGCGCAACGGCTGGCCGAAGGGGCGGCCGAGCGGGACCGCGAGCGCCGGCTGCCGCGCGACGAGATCGAATGGTTCTCGCAGTCGGGGCTGTGGGCGATCACGGTGCCGAAGGCCTACGGCGGCGCGGGCGTCTCGAACGTGACGCTCACCGAGGTGATCAAGATCGTCGCGGCGGCCGATGCGTCGCTCGGGCAGTTGCCGCAGAACCACTTCGGGCTGGTCGACGTGATCGCGCTGACCGGCACCGATGCGCAGAAGCGCCATTTCTTCGCGGAGATCCTGAGCGGCAAGCGCTTCGGCAACGGCTTCTCGGAGAAGGGCACGAAGCACGTGCTCGACCTGAAGACGCGCGTGCGGCGCGACGGCGACGACTATGTCGTCGACGGCACGAAGTTCTATTCGACCGGCGCACTGTTCGCGCATTACGTGCCGGTGCTCGGCCTCGACGATGCGCAGCAGGCATGGCTCGCCTACATTCCGCAGCCGACGCCGGGGCTGACCGTGATCGACGACTGGTCGGGCTTCGGGCAGCGCACGACCGCGAGCGGCACGGTGGTGCTGGACAGCGTGCGCGTGCCGGCTTCGCATGTGTTGCACGCGCAGCGCGTGTCGGACGAGCCGACGCTCAACGGCCCGCTGTCGCAGATCATTCAGGCGGCGATCGATGCCGGCATCGCGAAGGCCGCGATCGCCGATACGGAGGCGTTCGTGCGCACGCGCACGCGGCCGTGGGTCGACAGCGGCGTCGAGCGGGCGGCCGACGATCCGTTGATCGTCCGCGAGATCGGCCGTCTGCACATCCAGCTGCATGCGGCGGAAGCGCTGCTCGAACGTGCGGCGCGCACGCTCGACGAGATCGGCGCGCGCGGCACGGTGACCGACGACGATGTCGCGCGTGCATCGGTCGCGGTCGGCGAGGCGAAGGTGTTGACGACCGAGATCGCGCTGCTAGCGGGCGAGAAGCTGTTCGAGCTGGCGGGCACGCAGTCGACGCTCGCCGAACACAATCTCGACCGGCACTGGCGCAATGCGCGCACGCACACGCTGCATGATCCGGTGCGGTGGAAGTATCACCTCGTCGGCAACTACTACCTGAACGGCGTTCGGCCGGCGCGTCACGCGTGGAATTGAATCGGGCGCGAGGCAGCGCGACAGCGCGGCGCGCGCCTTGCGCCGGTGACGCCGGCGCAGAGTAGGAAGCGGCGTCAGGTGATCGTTGTGCGGTTGCCTGACGCGTCGGCCGGCTCCATTACGTCACGCATTACTTCACGCATTCCAGCGCGTACTTCAACCCCGACCCGAGCACCCCGCGCCACACGTCCCACGTGTGCCCGCCATCGACGATGCGCAGTTCGGCCGGGTTCTGCGCGCGGCGCAGCTGCGTGTACAGCACGCTCGATTCGGCCTGGATCGTCAGGTCGTCGTCGCCGGCCGCGATGAACATCGGCACGCGCCAGTTGCGCGCGAAATAGCCGCGCATCAGGGCCGGGTAGTTCAGCTCGTGCCACACGCGCGGGTCGAACTGCCGGTCGCCGAACACGCCGACATAGCGCGCGGCGGAATTGAGCGGCGGCTCGTTCGCGTAGATCGCGGGGCTCAACAGCATCGCGCCGCAGAACAGGCCCGGTTCGAGCAGCGAGAAACGCAGCGCGCCGAAGCCGCCCATCGACACGCCGCCGATCGCGCGGCCCGCGCGTTGGTTCGACACCGCGAAGTGCGCTTCGACTTCCGGCAGCAGGTCGTTCAGGAACGCGCTCTGCATCTTCTCCTTGCGGTCGACGTACCAGTCGGTGCCGCCTTGCGGCATCACGATCACGACGGGCGGGATCTCGCGGCGTTCGATCAGCGTGTCGGCCGTGGCCTGCAGCCGGCCCTGCGTGATCCAGTCGTTTGCATTGCCGGCATTGCCGTGCAGCAGGTACAGCACCGGGTAGCGCGCGCCTTCCGGGTTGTAGCCGGGCGGCAGGTAGACCGTGTACGACCAGTCGCGCTTGAGCGACGCCGACCGGAACGCGCGCAGCACGACGCTGCTGCCCGGATTCACCGGCGGTTCCTGGGCGGCCGGCGCCACCGTTGCGGGCGGGACGATCGCGGGCGCGGACGTCGCCGGCGCGGCCGCGGGCCCGCCCGGCGTGGCGTGGGCAGTGGCGATGGAGCCGGCGATCAGGGCGACGGCGAACGGAAGGGCGAGTCGGCGCATGGCGAAGCGTTTCAGGAGAGGCGCCCGCTATCGTAGCAGCGGCGCGTGACGGCGCGGCACGTCATCGCCGCGTACGGAACGGGAACGACAGCCGCGACACCAGCGGCGCATAAAGCTTCGCGACGAGATACAGCAGGCCCATCGCGACGACGTCGGCGGCCAGGCCGAGCGGCACGTCGAGATAGCCTTCGGTCGCCTGGTAGAGCAGCGAGTCGACCGCGAGCGAGATGCCGGTGCCGGCGACGAAGCACAGCAGCCCCTGGCGGCCGATCGTGCCGATCCACGGTATCGCGTGCGCGACCTTCTTCATCCACCCGAGGTGCACGAGCTTGGCCGCGAGCCACGCGATCGCGAGGAAGTTCGCGAGCCGCAGCGCGCCGAGGTTCTGCTTGATCGACGGATCGGTCGGGAACGGCTCGACGCGCAGCCGGTAGTACGCGCCGGCCGCGACGATCGCGAGCGACACGGCCGTCAGCAGCCAGCCCTGGGGTTTCGGCGCGAGCGTCTGGTAGACGGGCTGGCAGCGCGCGATCACGCCGAGCACGAACAGGAACTGCCACGCGAACGGGTTGAAGTCCCACGGCGCGCCTTCGACGGTCGGCAAGAAGCGCGCGACGTGCGGCGCCGCGTACCAGAGCGAGCCGCTGAACGCGAGCATCAGCCACGGCTGGGTGCGCGCGAGCGGCAGCGCGAGCGGGACGAGCAGCGCGAAGAACGCATACATCGGCAGCACCGACGCGAGATACGGCTGGCGGCGGAACAGCAGGATGTCGCGCAGCGCGGCGAGCGGCTTGTGGAGCAGGCCGTCGAGATCGTTGGTCGGCATGTTCGGGCCGTCGATCGAGAACGCGTTCAGCACGGCGGTGATCAGCAGCATCAGGCCGGCCGTCACGAGGAATGCGCGGTAGATCTCGAACGCACGGCGGATGAAACGCTGGCGCGCGGCGGCCTCGTCGTGGCGCTCGGCGAGCGAGTTGTACGCGATGGCGGTCGCGAAACCGCCGAGGAACACGAACACCTCGGCCGCATCGCACAGCGCGTACGCATGCAGCGTCACGCGCGACAGGATGCTGCCGCCGATGTGATCGACGACGATCACCAGCAGCACGAGGCCGCGGAAGAAATCGAGTTCGGCGTAGCGGCCGGCCCGGGCGGCGGCGGTCATCGGGCCGCCTCCCGGCGCGCGCCGCGTGCGCGGCCGGCACCTGCCGCGCATGAATCGGGGTGAAGCATGAATTCGTGAAGAAATGACGAACGGATGCGCATTGTGCCACCGATACGGTGCCGTCCGGGTTTACGCGGATAGCGGGCCGGCCGGCCGCTGCCGATAAGCGTGCTCATGGCATCGGAAAAACAGGGCAGTTGGACGAGCGCAACGCTTTGCTGGCCGCGCCCACGCCCCGATGGACGGGCGGTTTGCGACGTGACACCATTTTGTCCTCGCGGCCGCACACCGCGCAGTCCGCCCTGCGGGCCACCTCTATAAAACAGACCAAACAATTGCCGGGCGAATGGCCTGCCCGGCACCCGGCTCCGGAGATCCGTCATGAAGAAGCACGTCATTTTTGCCGCCGCGCTGGCTGCTTTCGCCGCGCCGGCCTTCGCGCAGGACAGCGTGACGCTGTACGGCCTGATCGACGAGGGCTTCAACTACACGAACAACGTGAGCGTGAACGGGGTCGGAAAAACGAATTACCAGCTCGCGAGCGGCTATGCGCAGGGCAGCCGCTGGGGCCTGAAGGGCAGCGAGGACCTCGGCGGCGGGCTGAAGGCGATCTTCACGCTGGAAAACGGCTTCGACGTGAACAACGGCCGGTTCAACCAGGGCGGCCGGATGTTCGGCCGCCAGGCGTTCGTCGGGCTGAGCGCGTCGCGCTTCGGCACGCTGACCTTCGGCCGCCAGTACGATGCGGTCGTCGACTATCTCGCGCCGCTCACCGCGAACGGCAACTGGGGCGGCACGCTGTTCTCGCACCCGTTCGACAACGACAACACGGACAACTCCTTCCGCGTCAACAACACGGTCAAGTACGCGAGTCCCGACTGGAACGGACTGTCGTTCGGCGGCACCTACAGCTTCAGCAACAGCACGGGCTTCTCGACCAACCGCCAGTACAGCATCGGCGCGCAGTATTCGCTGGCCGGGCTGCAGGTCGCGGCCGCGTATCTGCAGGCGAACAGCCCGGGCGTCGGCAATGCGGGCGCGATCGCGGCCGACGACGCGAACTTCGTCGCCGACCGCCTGCGGATCTTCGGCGGCGGCATCAACTATACGTTCGGTCCGGCGACGGTCGGCTTCGTCTATACGAAGACCGACGTGAAGAACCCGGTGTCGACCGTCTACCTGCCGGCGTCGACGTTCGACGGCCTCGGGCTCACGGCGACCAGGTTCCAGAACTTCGAGATCAACGGCAAGTACCAGCTCACGCCCGATTTCTATCTCGGCGCGCAGTACGTGTATACCGACGGCAAGTTCGACGCCGCAGCCGGTTCGTTCAAGCCGAAATATCACACCGTCGGGCTGATGGCCGACTACAGCCTGTCCAAGCGCACCGACGTCTACCTGCAGGGCGCATGGCAGAAGGTCGCCGGCGACAAGACGGGCACCGCGGCCGACGGCGGCTACGTGGTCGGGACGGACGGTCCGTCGTCGTCGGCGAACCAGTTCGCGGTGCGCGCCGCGATCCGCCACAAGTTCTGATGCGCTTGACCGGCCGGCGCCCGGGGTGGGCTGCCCTGGCGCCGGCCGTCGTCATTGCGCCCGGTGCGCGTCGTCGAGCGTGTGCGCGAGCCAGTCGACGAAGATCCGCACGCGCGGCGCCAGATGCCGGCCGTTCGGAAACACGACCGACACCGGCAGCGGCGCCGCATGCCATTCCGGCAGCACCTCGACCAGCGAGCCGTCTTCCAGCAGCGGCGCGAGCCCGTCGCGCGGCGCCTGGATCAGCCCGAGGCCCGCGAGGCAGCACGCGAGATACGCGTGCGAGCTGTTCACCGCGACCACGCTGCGCATCTTCACGGTCTGCAGCGCGCCGGAATCCATGTCCGCATATTCCCAGTCCAGCTCGCGGCCCGTGCGGCTCGAGAAATAGCCGACCGCGAGGTGGTCGGGCAGATCGTCCGGCGAGCGCGGCGTGCCGTATCGCGCAAGATACGCGGGCGACGCGCAGTTGATCTGCGCCATCTCGCCGACGCGCCGCGCGACCAGCGACGTGTCGGACAGCACGCCGACCCGCACCGCGCAGTCGATCCCGTCGGCGACGAGATCGACGAAGCGGTCGGTCGTGCTCAGCACCACGCGCAGGTCGGGATAGCGTGCGTGGAAATCCGGCAGCGCCGGAATCACCTTGTCCAGTGCAAAGCGCTCGGGGAGGTCGACGCGGATCAGGCCGCGCGGCGACGCACCGGCTTCGTCGAACAGCGTCTCGGCGTCGTCCAGGTCGGCCAGAAGTCGCGTGCAGCGCTCGTAGTAGGTCGCGCCTTCCGCGGTCAGCGCGACGCGCCGCGTCGTCCGCTGCAACAGGCGCACCTTCAGGTGCTTCTCCAGGTACTGGACGGCATTGCTGACGGTCGGGCGCGGCAATTGCAACTGCTCGGCGGCTTTCGTGAAGCTGCCGAGGTGGGCGACGCGCGCAAAGATGCGCATTGCATGCAGATGGTCCATGCGGGGCGGAAACGTGACGGATCGGGAGGCTCCATTGTTAATCAGCGTCGAATGATTTGGTTGGGCGTTTCGCGTTTATCGCGCGCCGCATTACGCCCAGAATCCGGTTCATTCACTCACAACCGCGAGGAAACGGACATGGACAAGCGTCAACTGGGCCGCACGGGCCCGCAGGTATCGGCGATCGGGCTCGGCTGCATGGGGATGTCGGATCTCTACGGGCCGGCGGATCGCGACGAAAGCGTCGCGACGCTGCACGCGGCGCTCGACAACGGGATCACGCTGCTCGATACCGGCGACTTCTACGGGATGGGCGACAACGAGATGCTGATCCGAGACGCGCTGCGCGGCCGCACGCGCGACCAGGTGCTGATCAGCGTGAAGTTCGGCGCGCTGCGCGATCCGGCCGGCGCGTTCGTCGGCTACGACGCGCGGCCGCAGGCGATCCGTAATTTCGTCGCGTATTCGCTGAAGCGGCTCGGCACCGACCACATCGACATCTACCGGCCGGCGCGCGTCGATCCGGCGGTGCCGATCGAAGAGACGGTCGGGGCGATCGCCGATCTCGTGAAGGCCGGCTACGTGCGCCACATCGGCCTGTCGGAGGTCGGGGCCGACACGATCCGCCGCGCGGTGGCCGTCGCGCCGATCGCCGACCTGCAGATCGAATACTCGCTGCTGTCGCGCGGGATCGAGACGGACATCCTGCCGGTGTGCCGCGAACTCGCGATCGGCGTGACGGCCTACGGCGTGCTGTCGCGCGGGCTGCTCGGCGGCGGCTGGAGCGCGGCGCGGCAGGGCGAGCGCGATTTCCGCGCGGCCAGCCCGCGGTTCCAGGGCGGGAACCTCGCGCACAACCTCGCGCTGGTCGACGCGCTGCGCGCGATCGCCGACGAGAAGGGCAGCAACCCGGCGCAGATCGCGATCGCATGGGCGCTGTCGCGCGGCGACGACATCGTGCCGCTGATCGGCGCACGCAAGCGCACGCAACTCCAGGACGCGCTTCAGGCATCTAAATTGCAACTAACGGTCGATGATCTCGCCCGCATCGAAGCGGCGGTTCCCGCCGGGGCGGCTGCCGGCGAGCGTTATCCGGCCGCGCAGATGGCGCACCTCGACAGCGAGCAGGGACGGGGGCCGGCGCACGGTGCCTGAACGGCGCGCATGGCGGTGCGACGGGGCGACGGGGCAACGGGGCGACGGGGCAACGGGGCAACGGGGCAACGGGGCGATGAGGCGATGAGGCGATGAGGCGATGAGGCGATGAGGCGATGAGGCGATGAGGCGATGAGGCGATGAGGCGATGGGTGGCGGGGTAGCGGGGTGACAGGCCCCGCCGGGCGGGCCCGAGCCAGCCTCAGGCAAAGCCAGATGGCCGACGGCGTGACGGTGGTTCACCATCGGCGCCGTATTCAACCGGACCGAACCCCCGCCATGCAAACGCATACGCTGACGATCATCGTGCTGGTCTTTCTGCTCGCCGGCGCGGTCAAGGGCATGATCGGCCTCGGGCTGCCGACGATCGCGATGGGGCTGCTGACGCTCGCGATGTCGCCGTCAGCCGCCGCGAGCCTGCTGCTCGTGCCGTCGTTCATCACCAACGTGTGGCAGTTGTGGCTCGGCCCGTCGTTCGGGCCATTGCTGCGGCGTTTGTGGCCGCTGCTCGCCGGGCTGACGCTCGGCACGCTGACGGGCGGGCTGCCCGCGCTCGCGGCCGGCAGCGCGTGGACCCGTGCGGCACTCGGCATCGTGCTGGTCGCATACGGCGGCTGGGGCCTCGCCGCCGCGCGGCTGCCCGCGCCGGGCCGTCACGAAAAGTGGCTGTCGGCCGCGGTTGGCTACCTGACGGGCGTCGTGACGGCCGCGACCGGCGTGTTCGTCGTGCCGGCCGTGCCGTACCTGCAGGCGCTGCGCCTGTCGAAGGACGACCTGATCCAGGCGCTCGGGTTGTCGTTTACCGCGTCGACGATCACGCTCGGCCTGCAGTTGCGCGTGACGGGCGCGCTGCAGACGGTCGATCTCGGCGTATCGGCGCTGGCACTCGTGCCGGCGCTCGCGGGGATGATCGGCGGGCAGTACGCGCGACGCGTGATGAGCGAGAAGGCGTTCAAGCGCTGCTTCTTCGTCGGGATGATCGCGCTCGGCGCCTATATGGCCGTGTCGGGGCTGCGGTAAGCCGTGACGGCCGGCAGCGTCACAGCTGCGCTTCGATCGCGGCCTTGTCGATCACAGACCAGACCTGCCGGATCCTTCCGTCGTGAAATTCGTAGAAGACGTTTTCGGCGAACGTGACGCGCGTGCCGTCGACGGCGAGCCCCATGAAGGTCCCTTTCGGCGCACAGGCGAAGCGCAGCCGGCATGCGATGCGCGGCGGTTCGCACACGAGCAGCCGGACCTCGAAATGGAGATCCGGAATGTCGCGGAAATCCTGCTCCAGCATCGCGCGATAGCCGGCCAGGCCGAGCGGCCGGTGGTTGTGGATCACGTTGTCGGCGACGTACCGGCCGAGCGCCGGCCAGTCCTGCCGGTTCAGGCAGTCGATGTAGGCGCGATAGTGCATCGCGAGTTCGGGTCCGGTCATGGCTGCGATGTCTCCTCGGGTATCGCCACGCGCGCGCGACGTTCAGCGTGGCGGCATGTCGCCCGACAGATACGACACGAACGCCTGCGTGTATTTCGGCAACGCATCGAACGAGCGCGCGCAGAGCGTCAGCTTGCGGTGGCTCCACGCATCGGACAGCTCGACGAGCCGCACGTCCATCGTCTGCATCGCGCGTTCGGCCGCATGGCGCGACACGATGCCGATCCCCACGCCGCTTGCGATCACGCGGCAGATCGCATCGAAACTCTTCAGTTGCACACGGTAGCGGATACGCTTGCCGAGCGCACGCGCCTGGTCCGCCAGATGGACCTGCAGCGCGCTGCCGTCGGTCAGCCCGATGAAGTCCGCGTCGGCGATCTCGTCGAACGCGACCTTGTCGCGCGCGGCGAGCGGATGACCGGCCGGCACGACCGCGATCAGCCAGTCCTCTCTGAACGGCTTCTGTTCGAGCCCGCCGAGTCCGACCGAATCGGCGACGATGCCGACCTCGGCCGTCCTGTTGCGGATCGCATGCACGATTTCCTGGCTCGAGCGCTCCTCGACGCTGATCGACAGTTTCGGATGAAGCGGCAGATACGCGGCGAGCGCGTCGGGCAGGTATTCGCTCAGCGACGCCGTGTTGCACAGCAGCCGGATATGCCCGCGCAGCCCCTGGCCGTATTGCTGCAGCTCGCCGCGCATGTGGTCGATCTGCTGCAGCACCGTGCGCGCGTGGTGCTCGAGCGCGCGGCCGGCGTCGGTTACCTGCGCGCCCGACTTGGTCCGGTGCAGCAGCGGCACGCCGAGCTCGTCCTCCATCCCGCGGATCCGCTCGCTGGCGGCCTGCAGCGTGATGTGGGTGCGCTCGGCGCCGCCCGTGATCGTGCCGGCCTCGCAGATGTTCAGGAAGAGCCGCAGGTCGGTCAGGTCGAAGCGCATGATCGGTGGGGGCGCGTAAGGATGGGTATGGCCGATAAGTTAGCAGGAACCGCCGCACCGGTCTCAGGCTGGGCCTGAGGCCCCGTTCGCCGGTTCCGCATTTTCGGGGCGGGATCGATGCCGGATCATGGCGGCATATCAACCGGGGGAGACTGTCATGCGGGTCGATTCGTCGTGGGGCGTGTCGTTCAAGATCGCGCTGCACGTGCTGTTCCTCTGCATCGGCATCGCGTGGGCCTGCGCGGAGCTGGTCGACTGGCTGCGTTGAGCGGGCGGACGGCGCGGGCCGCACTGGCTCGCCGGCGCGCTCACGCGCGCAATGAAAGCCGTTCGAAATAATCGGCGCATCGCGAAATTTCTTCCGAATCACCCGTCCAATACCGTCAAGTTTTTCCGAATCCGACCGTATTCCCGGTAACAAGTGTTTGCCGGCACCCGGTTCGTGATCGTTTGTCATCATTGTTTGCATCCGGTTACACGTCGGCCGTTCCGTTTTTGAGATGCTTGAAAGATTGTCAAACCGGAGTCGATCGTCCATGAAACAGCGCGAGATTTGCCGCAAGTCGGCGTGGCTGTCCGGCCTGGCCGCGGTGCTCGTCATGGCCGGTTGCGCCAGTACGCCGTCCGTCCCGCCGAGCGATACGCTGGCGGGCTCGACGTCGGGCCAGCCCGCCGCCGCGCCGGCGGCGCCGCCGGCGCCCATTCTCGTCGCGCAGAAGTACGTGGTGAAACGCGGCGACACGCTGTCGGGCATCGCGTCCGCCAACGACTGCAGCGTCGCCGACCTGCGGACCTGGAACAAGCTCGACGGGCGCGGCAGGCTGCGCATGGGGCAGGTGCTGCGCATCGTCCGGCAGCAGCCGCTGCAGGCGCCGGGCGCGTCGGCCAGCGCGCAGGCGGCCGCACCGGCCGCCGCGAGCAATGCGGCGGGCGCCGCGCAGGCGAGCGCATCGACGGCGAGCGACCGGCAGGTCGTGAAGGAGACCCGGCGCCATGCGGGCGCGGTGGCGCTCAGATGGCCCGCGCAGGGCAAGATCGTCGACGCATTCAAGCCGGGGCAGAACCGCGGCATCCAGATCGCCGGCCGGCCGGGCGACCCGGTTCGTGCGGCCGCCGACGGCCGCGTGATGTACGCGGGCACCGGCCTGAACGATTACGGCACCTTGATCATCGTCCAGCACAACGCCGATTTCCTCACGGCCTATGCGCACAACCGCAAGCTGCTCGTGAAGACCGGCGACATCGTGCGCCAGGGTGACGAGATCGCCGAGATGGGCGACCTCGACAACTCGCGTGTCGCGCTGCTGTTCGAGGTGCGGCGTGACGGCAAGCCCGTCAATCCGATGCCGTACCTGCCTTCGTCGCAAGGCTGACGCGAGCGGCGCGCGCTGCTACGCTAGGGTCTGTTCATGTGAGTCCCGCCGCATGCGGGGCCGACGGACGTCTTCGGGGATGCGCGGCGAATGCCGTCGCGAGCCGGCCGTCGGCGTGAACACGCGCGCATCGCCGATGCGCGCGTGCGTTGCTCCGTGCCACCGTTTCCGACCGAACAGCCTTCATCCATGGAACACTCTCCGACACGCCGCTCGCTGTTGCTCGCCGCCGTCGCCGCGCCGTTCGTCGCCGCCTGCTCGTCGGCACCCGTCGCCGACCAGGGGCGCGCCCACGTCGCCCAGGCCGAACTCGCCGCGCTCGAAAAAGCGTCGAACGGCCGGCTCGGCGTTGCCGCACTCGATACGTCGAACGGCACGCGCATCGCGCATCACGCGCGCGAGCGCTTCCCGCTGTGCGGCACCTATGCGGTCGTCGCCGCCGCCGCGATACTCGCGCGCGGTTCGCTCGACGCATCGCTGCTGCCGCGCCGCATCCTGTACCGCCGCTACGAGGTCGTGGCCGGGTCGCCGGTGACGGAAAGCCATGTGGATACGGGGATGACGATCGCGCAGCTCTGCACCGCGCTGCTGCAGTCGGGCGACAAGGGCGCGGGGAACCTGTTGATGGGCGTGCTCGGCGGCCCGCAGGCCGTCACGTCGTTCGCGCATGAAAGCGGCGACACCGCGTTCCGGCTCGACCGCTGGGAACCCGAACTGAACCAGGCCGCGCCCGGCGACGAGCGCGATACGTCGACGCCGGTCGCGATGGTCGACATGCTGCAGCGGCTGCTGCTCGGCGACACGCTGCGCGAGCCGCAGCGTGCGCAGCTCACCGAATGGATGACCGGCGGCGCGACCGGAATCGCGGCCGGCGTGCCGCCCGGCTGGCGCAGTGCCGGCAAAACCGGCACCGGCGGCTACGGCACGACGACCGACGTCGCGGTGCTGTGGCCGCCGTCGCGCGCGCCGATCGTGCTGGCCGTGTCGTTCACGCAGCCGCGTGCCGACGCGGCGGCACGCGCGGACGTCGTCGCGTCGGCGGCGCGCATCGTGGCGGGTGCGCTCGTTCCCACCGCCTGAGCGCGGCGGCACGCGCGGACGTCGTCGCGTCGGCGTCACGCATCGCGGCGGGCGCGCTAGTTCCTACGACCTGAGCGCCCGGCGCACCTCGCGTAAAGCCCGCGTTTGGCTTATCGTGTCGATCAGCGCGCGCCGATGTCGACGCGCGGTCCTGCCGCGCCGTCGTTCGGCGCGGTCGATCCGCGATCCGCGATCCGCGGTCCGTTTACCCGCCTTACCCGCTTCGTCATGCGCCGACTTCCGCCCCTGCACGCGCTGCAGATCTTCTCGACCGTGGCTCGCCACCGCAGCTTCACGCGCGCGGCCGAGCAGCTGTGCCTCACGCAGGGCGCGGTGAGCCGGCAGATCCTGACACTCGAAGCGCACTACGGCTTTCCGTTGTTCAAGCGGCACGCTAAGGGCCTCACGCTGACGGCGGAGGGCGAGCAATTGCTGCCGGTCGTCAACGAGAGCTTCGCGCGGATCGAGGACATCTCGATGAAGCTCACGCGGCAGCGCACCGATCTCGCGCTGAAGGTGCCGACCTGCGTGATGCGCTGGATGCTGCCACGCATCATGCGCTTCCAGGGCGAGCATCCCGATCTCCACGTGCAGATCACGACCGCGTGGCAGCACGTCGTCGATTTCTCGGCCGAGCCGTTCGATGCGGCGGTCGTCTATGGCACGTCGCCGGGCGCGGGCGTGTTCGCGCTGCCGCTGTTCGACGAGCGGCTGACGCCGGTGTGCGCACCCGAGCTGCGGCACGCGACGCCGCTCGATGCGGTTGGTGATCTCGCGCGCCATACGCTGCTGCATCCGACGCGCGACCATCGCGACTGGCGCGCGTGGCTCGATTACGCGGGCGAGCGTGCCGTCGACGCGGAGCGCGGCCCGACTTTCGACACGCTCGATCTCGCGACGAACGCGGCGATGCAGGGCTTCGGCGTTGCGATCGGCGACGTGACGCTCGTCGACGACGACGTCAGCGCGCGCCGGCTCGAACGGCCGTTCGACATCGTGCTCGAGACCGGTGCCCGCTATTTCTTCGTCTATCCCGAGAGCATCGGCGGCCAGCAGAAGATTCGCGCGTTCAGCGACTGGATCGCCAGCCATCGCGACTGACGCGCGACGCGACGCCCGAGGCGCGTGTTGCTTACTGATAGGTGACGACGGCGATCATCGGCGCATGCGCGTTGGCCGGACGGTCCGGTAAAACGATTGCGCGCGACGCCTGCGTAAAGGTCGTGGTCTTGATCGTGCGCAGGCTGGCCGCGTCGACGAACGCGACCTGTCCGGTCGCCGGACGCGGGCAGTCGGCGCGCACGTGGGCATGCGCGGTGTCGGCGGTGTCGAGCGCGAACGAGCACGGCGGCTCGACGATCATGCCGGTGAAGTGGATGATGCCGGACGTGCCGGCGGCAAATGACGAGGACGAGGCCAGAAGCGCGGCAGCCAGGGCAAACGAGGCGGCAAACAGGCGATGCTTCATGACAGGCTCCAGAGAGGAAGCGCGTCGCAGCGGGGCCGCTCGAATGGCAGTCCGTCAACGCTGCGGTGCTGTATGCGTAAACGGCAAATCCATCGGACCTCTTGAATGAAAAGACGGAAATAACGGCAATAAGCAAATGACGCCGTATTCCTTCAATCAATTTATCTCAAATTTGTGCGGCCGCAAGTCAGGGTATTGCCGGTGGCATAAGCTTGCGGAAGGGGCGTCAATGGATGCGGCGTTTGCCGGTAAATCGTTGAGGATTCAACGATTCGAGGGGGGCGCGAATTGAGGTGTGCAAAAAGAAAAACGGCCGCTCGTGTGAACGAGCGGCCGTTGTGCACCGACGCGGGCGATGCGGCGGTCAGCCCGCGCGCTTGCGCACCGCGCCGACGATCACGAGCAGCACGATCGCGCCGATGATCGACGCGATCCAGCCCGCGCCCTGGCCCGGCGCATACCAGCCGGCAGCGCGGCCGATGTAGCCCGCGACGAGCGAGCCGACGATGCCGAGCACGATGGTCATCAGGATACCCATCTTGTCGTCGCCGGGCTTGAGCGCACGGGCGAGGAGGCCGACGATGAGCCCGACCACCAGGGTTTCGATGAATTGCAGCATGAACGCCTCCCTATAGCTGTTGAGCTGTTGACGAAAGGACATGGACCCGCGCGGCGCGCGAGGGTTCCATTCGGTGGCGCGTCGGCGCACTGGCGCACCGACGCACGGGGTGCCGAGTATCGCACGCCCGCGCGTCGCGCACATGTCAGGCGACCGGATCGAGCCGGCGGTACCCTTCTGTCGCGCGCAGCAGCGTGCGCGTGTAGTCGCGTGCCACCTGCCCGGCGCGCACGTCCTCGATCCGCAGCTGTTCGACGATCTCGCCATGCTGCATCACCGCGACGCGCTGGCACAGGAAGCCGATCACCGCGAGGTTGTGGCTGACGAGGATCATCGTCAGGTTGCGTTCGCGATGCAGGCGGCGCAGCAGGTTCAGGATCTCCGCCTGCACGGACACGTCGAGCGCGGAGGTCGGCTCGTCGAGCAGCAGCACGCGCGGCTCGACGATCAGCGCGCGCGCGATCGCGACACGCTGGCGCTGGCCGCCCGACAGCTGGTGCGGATAGCGGAAGCGGAACGCCGGGCCGAGCCCGACTTCGGACAGCGCGCGGGCGATGCGCGCGTCGGCGTCGTCGATCCCGTGGATCGACAGCGGCTCGCGCAGCGTCTGGTCGACCGTGAAGCGCGGATGCAGCGACGCGTACGGATCCTGGAACACCATCTGCACGTGGCGGCGGAATGCGCGGTCGGGCGTGCCGCCGACGGGCCGGCCGTCGATCGACAGGCTGCCGCCCGCGAGCGGCACGAGGCCGGTCAGCGCACGCAGCAGCGTCGACTTGCCGGAGCCCGATTCGCCGACGAGCCCGAACACTTCGCCGTCGCGCACCGCGAAGCTCGCATCGCGCACGGCGTCGACATGGCCCGTGCGGGTCGGAAAACGGATCGAGGCGTGATCGACGTCGATCATCGTGCGGACTCCTGTTGTGCCGTCGCGGCGCTTGCAGGCGAAACGGTATCGAGCCATGCCGGATCGCGCCGCAGCACCGGCAGTTCGTCGGGCGGGTTCGCGAGCGGCGGGTTCGCCGCGAGCAGCCCGCGTGTGTAGGGATGCGTGGCGTTGCGCAGGTCGCGCGCGGCGCAGGTTTCGACGACGCGGCCCGCATACATCACCGCGACGCGATCGCAGAACGACATCACGAGCGGCAGATCGTGGCTGATGAACATCAGCCCCGTGCCGTGCCGCGCGATCATCGCGTCGAGCACCGCGAGCACCTGCATCGATACCGCGACGTCGAGCGCGGAGGTCGGTTCGTCGGCAATCAACAGGCGCGGGCCGGTCGACACCATCATCGCGATCATCACGCGCTGGCCCATGCCGCCCGACAGCTCGTGCGGATACGCATCGGCGACGCGCGCCGGATCGCGGATCTGCACGGCCGCGAGCGCATCGACGATCCGTTCGCGCAGCGCGCGGCCGCGCAGCCCCGGCTCATGCAGCCGGAATGCTTCGCCCATCTGCTTCGCGACGGTCATCACCGGGTTCAGCGAATACTTCGGATCCTGCAGGATCATCCCCATCTGGCTGCCGCACAGGCGCCGGCGTTCGCTCGCCGACATCGCGAGCAGATCGTGGCCCGCGAAGCGCATCGTGCGGGCCGACCAGCGCGCGGCTTCGGGCAGCAGGCCGAGCAGCGCGCGGCCCGTCAGCGATTTGCCGGAGCCCGATTCGCCGACGATGCCGAGCCGTTCGCCGGGCGCGAGCGTCAGCGACAGGTCGCGCACCGCGTCGGACACGACGCCGTCGTGTCCGCGAAACCCGATCTTCAGGCCGTCGATCTCGCAGAGCGGCGCGGCGGCGTTGACGGAATTCAGTGACATGTCACGCTCCATGACGCGGATCGAAGACGTCGCGCAGCCCGTCGCCGAGCAGGTTGAACGCGAGGCTGACGAGCAGGATCGCCGCGCCGGGCAGCGTCGCGACCCACCACGCGTCGAGCAGCACGTTGCGGCCGGACGCGACCATGAAGCCCCATTCGGGGCTCGGCGGCTGCGCGCCGAGGCCGAGGAAGCCGAGGCCGGCGACGGTCAGGATGATGCCGGCCATGTCGAGCGTCGCGCGCACGATCACCGACGACATGCACAGCGGCACGATGTAGCGCAGCAGGATCCGCGGGCCCGATGCGCCCTGCAGGCGCGCCGCGTGGATGTAGTCGGCCTGCGCGATGCGGATCGTCTCCGCGCGCGCGAGCCGCGCATAGGCGGGCCACGCGGTGATCGAGATCGCGACGACCGCGTTGATCACGCCGGGCCCGAGCGCGGCCGCGAACGCGAGCGCGAGCACGATCTTCGGGAACGCGAGGGCGATGTCGGTAATGCGCATCAGCACGCTGTCGACGAAACCGCCGCAATAGCCGGCCGTCGTGCCGATCGCGAGGCCGATCGGCACGACGATCACGACCACGAGCAGCGCGATGCCGAGCGTGAGGCGCGAGCCGTCGATCAGCCGCGAGAGGATGTCGCGGCCGAGCTGGTCGGTGCCGAGCCAGTGCGACGGCGAGCCGGGCGGCAGCAGGCGGTCGGACAGCACCTGGCGCAGCGGATCGTGCGGCATGATCAGCGGGCCGACGATCGCGACGACGATCAGCGCGACCAGGATCGCGAGCCCGAACAGGTTGAGCGGATTGGCGGCGAAGCGGCGCCAGCGGCGATACGCGAGGCCGAACGCGGCCTGCGCGCGCGACGCGGGCGCATCGGAAAGCAGCCACGCGCGCAGCGTGAGACGCTCGGCATTCATGGTCGGGACACCTTCGGCATGGACGGGAAAGGAAGCAGGGCGGCAGCAGTCATGTCGCGGCAGCCCTCAGCGCGCACGCGGATCGAACACGCGGTACAGCGCGTCGGTCAGCAGGTTGACGGTGATGAACATCGCGCCGATCACGAGCGTCGCGCCGAGCACTGCGTTCATGTCGGCGTTTAGCAGCGCACCCGTCAGGTACGAGCCGAGCCCCGGCCACGCGAACACGATCTCGGTCAGCACCGAGCCTTCGAGCAGGTTGCTGTACGTGAGCGCGATCACGGTCAGGAGCGGCACCGCGATGTTCCCGAACGCGTGCCGCCAGATCACGCGGCGCTCGGACAAGCCTTTCGCGCGCGCGGTGACGATGTATTCCTGGCTCAGCTGGTCGAGCATGAACGAGCGCGTCATCCGGCTCAGGTACGCGACCGAGTAGTAGCCGAGGATCGCGGCCGGCAGCGCGATGTGCGACACCGCATTGCGGAACACGTCCCACTCGCCCGCGAGCGCCGCGTCGATCAGCAGGCTGCCCGTGCGCGGGTCGACCATCCCGTCGTACACGGGATCGAGCCGGCCGGGGCCGCCGACCCAGTGCAGCCGCGCATAGAACAGCAGCAGCCCCATCAGCCCGAGCCAGAACACCGGCACCGAATTGCCGATCAGGCCGACGAAGCGCGCGACGTGGTCGATCGGCCGGTTGTGCTTCACCGCGGCCGCGACGCCGAGCGGCACGCCGATCGCGATGCCGATCAGCGTCGCGATCGTCGCGAGTTCGAGCGTGGCGGGGAACACGCGCCTGATGTCGTCGAGCACCGGGTTCGACGTCAGCAGCGACATGCCGAGATCGCCGTGCAGCACGTCGCGCGCGTAGATCATGAACTGCGTGACGAGCGGCTTGTCGAGGCCCAGCGCGATGCGCTCGGCCGCGTACGCCTCGGCCGACGCGCGATCGCCGAGGATCGCGAGCACGGGATCGATCGGCACCTTGCGGCCGATCACGAACGTCAGCGCGAGCAGCCCCGCGAACGTGACGGCGAGCGTGAGCGCCCAGCGCAGCACGCGCAGCGCCCAGCGTACGGCCGGGCGGCGCGCGGGCAGCGTGCGCAGTGCTTCGAGGGAGGAGGCGGGAGTCGACATGCGGCGAATCTTATTGCTTCTTCAGGTTACGGTACGACACGAGATCGTTGATCGGTCCGACTTCGAGCCCGCTCACGCCGGGCCGCGTCGCGACCTGCGCGACTTTCTCGAACATGATCACGAACGGCGAGCGCGCGAGCAGGTCCTTCTGCATCGCCTGATACCGTTGCGCGCGTTGCGCGGCGGTCGGCTCGGCGAGCGCGGCGTCGGTCTCCTTCGTCAGTTGCGGAATGTCCCAGCTGTTGCGCCAGGCCAGCATTTTATAGCTCGACTTGTCGGAGTTGTCGGGGTTCCATGCGAAACCCTGCGCATTGCTGTGCGGGTCGATGTAGTCGGCCGACCACTCGCCGATATAGATGTCGTGCTGGCGCGCACGGTATTTCGCGAGCGTCTGCTTGTTGTCGCCGGGAATCAGCTGCACCTTGACGCCCGCCTGCGCGAAGTTCGCCTGCACGGCCTGCGCGATCTCCGTATACGGATAGTCGTTGCGCACGTCCATCGTCACCGAGAAGCCGTTCGGCACGCCGGCCTTCGCAAGCAGCGCCTTCGCCTTCGCGACGTCGAGCTTGTACGGGTTCGCCTTCAGCGTGCCGAGGAAGCCTTCGGGCAGGAAGGTCTGGTGCACCTTGTAAGTCGTCTTCACGACGTTGGTCTGGATGCCGGAATAATCGATCAGCCACTTCAGCGCTTCCTGCACGTCGGGCTTCGCGAGCGTCGGGTTCTTCGTGTTCAGGCCGAGATAGAGCAGCGTCGCCTGCGGCGAGGCCATCACCTTCGCCTTGCGGGATTTCACGACCGACGCGAGATCGTCGGGGCTCAGGTCGCGCGCCGCGTCGACGTCGCCGTTTTCCAGCAGCAGGCGCTGGCTCGCCGCTTCGGGCACGTGGCGCAGCACGATGCGCTTCATCGCGAGCGGCAGCCGGTAGCCGTCGAAGCGCTGCAGCACGATGCTGTCGCCGGCCGCCCACTTGACCAGCTTGTACGCGCCGGAGCCGGCCTCGTTGGTCTTCAGCCATGCGTTGCCGAAGTCGTCGCCCTGCTGGTGCGACAGCAGCAGCTTCCTGTCGAGCACCGACGCGGGCCACGAGCCGAGCACGTTCAGCACGAAGGTCGGCGCGTATTTGTGGTCGGTCGTGATCGACACCGTCTGGTCGTCGAGTTTCTTCACGTTCGCGACGACGTTCGCCTTCGTGAGGCCGATGCCGGTCAGCACGGCGGCCGGACCCTTGTCGAGCAGCACCGCGCGCTGGATCGACCAGGCGACGTCGTCGGCCGTCAGCGGGTTGCCCGAGTGGAACTTGAGGCCCGGGCGCAGCTTGAACGTATAGGTCAGCCCGTCGGGGCTCACCGTCCACGACTGCGCGACGTCGCCGTTGAATTTCGACGGATCGCGCAGGTCGACGCGCACGAGCCGGTCGTACGTGTTCGCGACGTATTCCTCCGGCACCAGCTCGTAGATCTCGCCGGGATCGAGTGTCGTGAATTCGTCGAGCAGCGTGGCCATCACGAACATGTCCTTCGGCGTTTCCGCGCGTGCGGCGGCAAGCGGAACGGCGGCGAGCACGGACGCGGCGGCCAGCGCCGCGACGAGCCGGGAGGTCAGGGGCTTCATGTGCGTTTCTCCATGTGTCGTTGAAGTCGTTGAACGTGAACGGTGAAGGGAACGTGCAGTGTCGTTACATCAGGCGCCACGGGCCGCTCGCGGCGTTGTCGATCTGCGGCAACGCATGCGAACCGGGCAGCTCGTAGTGCCACCACTCGCTGTCGATATGCGCGAAGCCGGCCGCGTGCATCACGCCGAGCAGCAGCAGCCGGTTGCGTTGCACGGCTTCGGGCAGCCCCGCGTGGAAGTGGCCCGACGCGGCCACCATCTCGTCGAATCCGGTGCCCATGTCGACCGCCTCGCCGTTCGCGTCGACGAGTGTCAGGTCGAGCGCGGTGCCGCGGCTGTGGTTCGAGCCGCGGCCGAGATCGGCGACGAAGTTCGGGTCGGGCAGGAAATCCCACAGCACCTGCTGCGCCTGCGGCGGCCGGTACGCATCGTAGACGCGCAGCGTGAAGCCGGCCTGCGCGGCGACGTCGACCGCGCGGCGCAGCGCGGCTTCGGCGGGCTCGAGCAGCAGGCAATGCGCGCGGCGGTAGATCGCCTTGCCGGTCAGGTTGCGCTCGGTCGCGTAGACGAGATCGATCTCGACGCGATGCGTGGCGGGTGTGATTTCGACGAGGCGGGGAGGGTTCATCGGCGGTCGGGGCGCTCAGGATTCGAATTGGTCGAACGTGCGCTGCAGTTCGCGGTTGCGCGCGACGCGCCGGTCGATCGCGGGGCCGAGGCGGTCGACCACGGCGGTGATCAGCAGGTTGAACAGGCAGGTGAGCGGCGCGAGCGAATCCCAGAACTGGCCGACGTCGGTCTTCACCTGCAGCAGGTCGGCCGGCCATTCACGCGCCCATGGGCAATAGAGATCGGTGACCAGCGCGAACGGCTGGCCGCGCTCGGCGGCCGCCTGGCAATAGCGGCGCGCGCTGCGCGAATAGGCACGCGTATCGGTGACGATGCAGTACGGCCGCTCGAATTCGGAGTTCAGCGAATCGACGTACGAGCCCGACTGGCCGTCGGAATAGAACACGCGCGGGCGCAGGTATTCGAGATAGCTGCTGAACGCATTGCTGATGCCGCGGGTCGACTGGATGCCGAGGATGAACACGGCGTCGGCATGCGCGATCCGGTCCGCGACCTGCGCGAACACGGGTTCTTCCGCGAGCCGGTAGACGTGGCGGATCGCGTCGAGTTCGCGATCGAGCGACGATGCCAGCGTGCCGTCGCTGCGGGTGCCGTCGCCGTCGCTCACGTGTGTGCCGGCGGCGCGGCGATATTCGTCGAGGCGATCGGTGATCATCCACGGGCGATCGCTGCCGCCGCGCAGTTCGCGTTTCAGATCGTCGAGGTTCCGGTAGCCGATGCTGCGCAGGAAGCGCCCGACCGAGATGCCGCTGGTGCCGGCCTGCTGAGCGATCTGGTCGGCGGTTTCGAGCCCGAGACGGTCGAGATTCGCGAGCATGTAGCTCGCGATGCGCTTCGCGGTCGGCGTCAGCTCGGCAAAGCGGGATTCGACGGTATGGGCGAACGCGCAGGTCATCGGTCTGTTAGATGTTTGTCATCGGACGATTCGGTGTCATCCATCTAACAAAACCAAAATCATTCGCGCCAGCGGATAAAAACTATGGTTTGGCGGAGGGTGATAGGGTCGGGTACGCGTCCCCGACGGCAATGTCGCGATGCGTAATCACGCAGATTATTTCTGACAGAGATGTTTTGCGCTTATGTCTGTCAGCAATAATTTACGTTTATGTCTGTCAGAGATATACTGCATTTATTGCCTACTGGACCCGAGCCGTGGATTTCATCGTCAATACGCCCGCGCAACTGGGCGAAATCCTGTCGTCCGCGCGTCAGGCCAAGGGGCTGACGCAAGCCGAGGCGGCGGCGCGCATCGGCGTCGGCCAGTCGCGCCTGTCGTCGCTCGAGACCACGCGCACCGCCAGCCTGTCGCTCAGCCAACTGCTCGAACTGACCGCGCTGTACGGTCTCGAGCTCAGCGTCCGCACAAAGGACGGGCGCGACGCTGCCGACATCGACTGGTAAGCGATGGGGCGCAACTCGCACACCCGCGCGCTGTCGATCTGGGCCAACGGCCAGCGGGTCGGGACATGGCGGATTCCGGCGCGCGGCGACATGGAGTTGCGGTACGACGCCGGCTGGAAGCAGTCCGCCGCGGGCCGCCCGTTGTCGCTGTCGCTGCCGTTCGGCGTCGGCGATACGCCGTTGCGCGGCGAGCGTGTGAACCACTACTTCGACAATCTGCTGCCGGACAGCGACGCCATTCGTCGCCGGCTGGCATCCCGGTTCGGCACGGCGACGATCGAGCCGTTCGATCTGCTCGCCGCGCTCGGCCGCGACTGCGTCGGCGCGGTGCAACTGCTCGGCGAGGACGAAGTACCGGCCGGCCATGACCGCATCGACGGTACGCCGTTGTCGGACGACGAGGTGGCGCGCGTGCTCGATCAGGCGAGCGGGGTGGCAGGTGGCGCGCAGGACGACGACGCCTTCCGCCTGTCGCTCGCCGGCGCGCAGGAAAAGACCGCGCTGCTGTTTCACGAAGGGCGATGGCTGCGCCCGCACGGCGCGACGCCGACCACGCATATTCTGAAGTTGCCGCTCGGTCTGGTCGGCAACAAGCGTGCGGATCTCACCGTTTCCGTCGAAAACGAGTGGTTGTGTCTCGCGATCCTGCGCGCGTACGGCCTGCCGACGGCCGATGCCGAAATCGTGCGTTTCGGCGAGCACAAGGTGCTGTCGGTCGCGCGTTTCGATCGTGCGCTGCATCGTGAAGGTGGATGGCTGTTGCGCTTGCCGCAGGAGGATTTCTGCCAGGCGCTCGGCGTGCCGCCGCATCTGAAATACGAATCGCAGGGCGGCCCCGGCGTGCCGGATCTGGCCGCCATCCTGCGCCGGTCGGAAACGGCGAAGGACGACCTCGACACGCTGTTTGCCGCGCTGATCGTGTTCTGGATGCTCGCCGCACCGGACGGGCATGCGAAGAACTTCAGCCTGCGCCTGCTGCCGGGCGGTCGGTTCCGGTTGACGCCGCTCTACGACGTGATGTCGATCTGGCCGGTCGAGGGCGACGGCGCGAACCAGTGGTCGTGGCACAAGGCCAAACTCGCGATGGCCGTGCACGGCAAGCGCAAGCACTACGCGATGCGCGACATCACACGCCGTCACTTCAGTGCGATGGCCGAGCATTGTCTGCTCGGCGATATCGCGACGCCGATCATCGAACGGCTGGTCGCCGCGACCCCGCACGTGATCGAGTCGGTCGGCGCGACGCTGCCGGCCGGGTTTCCGGCGCGGATCGCCGAACGCATTCTGGGCGGATTGCGGTTCGCCGCCGAACGTCTCGCCGAAACACCGCGCGCCTGACGTCGGGCGGCGAACCGCCTACGCGTCGTCCACTGCCTACTGCTGCATGTCCGGCGCCTCGCGCAGCCGCCAGATCGCGTTGCACTGCTGGCCGCCGAGGCTCGTCGAGCGCAGCGTGATGACGGTGCCGGCCGAGATCCGATACCAGAAATGGGTCATCAGATCAGGGCCCTTGTGCTGCGCCTGCCCATCGATCAGCACCTCGCATCGCAGCGGCGACGGCGAGCCGGACGGGTGCGTGATGTACACGTTCAGCCGCGCGATGTCGCGGGTCGCGGTCAACACGATCTCGTGGTTCCCGCTGCCGACGAGCATCGTGCCGCCCGGTTCGTCGAGCGCCTGCAGGTATGCGCCCGCGCTGCCCTCGATCGCGGCGGAGCTGACGGTCAGCCCGGCCGAACGCACGTATTCGGCCGCGGCGATGCGGGCGGCGGCCGTGTCGGACGGTGCCGGCGTGCCGTCCGACAGCGCGAACGGCATGCCGTCGCGCAATGCGGCGTCGACGTGGTTCGCGTAGTAGCGCCAGCGATCGAAGAAACGGATGTCGCCGGTCATGTGCAGCGCGCGGATCGGTTCGCCCTGATAGCGCAACGTCGTGGTGCCGTTGCTCGGGTCGAACGATTCGTGAATGCCGTTCTTGCTGACGAAGTTCTGGACCGGGTCGAGCAGCGCGGTTTCGCCGCGTGCGCCCCACAGGTGCAGGAACGTCGTGTCGATTCCGAAGCATTCCTGAAAGTCGGTGCCGATGCGGGCGATGCAGTCGCGCAGATGCGCCGCGTAGCGCGCCCACGCCGTGGCCGAGCCGGCGACGAGCCCGGCCTGCAGCGCACCGCCGTGACGCGCCTGCACGTCGTCGACGACGAGACGCCAGTGCGCGTCGCGCCGCTCGCCGATCAGCGGCGTGACGACGAACGTGCAGAACAGCGGGTCGGGGCACGCGTACAGGCGGTCGTCGGCGATCCGGGAGAACAGGTCGAACGAGGACGCGCAGAACCAGATGTCCGCGTCGTACAGCGCGAGTTTCGTGATGTGCGGATTGCGCGCGCAATAGTCGGCGGCCTCGATGAAGCGGCCGACCGGCAGCGCATGCGCGCTCGACGCTTCGACCACGTCGACCGACTGGCTTTCCAGGATGCGCCGCTTGCGTTCGGACAGCCCGTAGCCGATGACGGCCACCTGCCCGTCGTAGCCGGTCTGCCGCAGCGACAGCAGGAACGGCACGAGCATCTCGTACCACGCGCGGTTGTTGTCGTTGATCGCCACGCAGACCGCGTGTCCGTTCGCATGCATGGTGCCTCCCGTTGCGCGTGCGCGGCTCAATATCCGACGTGACGCTCGCACACGACAGCGCCGCAGCCGCGGCTGTCGTGATACGTGATGTGAAACTGCTTGTTGTCCCACAGCCACTGGAATACGGCCTGGTAGACGCCCGACGTGTTCATGTCGTGCAGCACGATCTTCTTGCGCGCGAGCGGGCCGAACCGGTTCAGTTCGGCGAGCGTCTGCTCGTACGTGTGCGTGGTGTCGATGAACAGCAGGTCGCACGCGAGCGGCTCCATTGCAAGGTCATCGGCAATCCTGAATTCGAAGTCGATCGCCAGTTCCTGTGCCGCGTGCTTCAGCTCGTCCTGGATGTGGAAATACTGATCGGTGATGTCGACCGACACGAGCCGCTTCGGCTGCGCGAGCATGAAGGCCGTCGTGGTCAGTCCGGTGAACACGCCCAGCTCGAGGATGCTGTCGCATCCGGCGGCCGTGCGGGTATAGAAGTCGAAGCGCGACGGGCTGTCGCCGAGCCAGCCGATCGGTTCGATCTTGTACTGGAGGAATTCCAGCCGCAGTTCTTGTAATGAGCGCATTGCGTAGTCCCCGAGCGAAGCGTATTGGATGACGGATGCACCCGCACGCCGGCGTCGCCGGTCGCGCGGGCAGCCGGCCTTATTTCGCCAGCGTCCGGTACGACACGAGGTCGTTGATCGGGCCGATCTCCGGCCCGGTCGTGCCGGGGCGCGTCGCGACCTGCACGACCTTCTCGAACATGATGATGAACGGCGAGTTCGCGAGCACGGCCTTCTGCAGCGCCTCGTAACGCTGCGCACGCTTCGCGGGCGACGGCTCGACCAGCGCGGCCTCGGTGTCCTTCGTCAGTTGCGGGATGTCCCAGCTGTTGCGCCACGCGAGCATCTTCGTCTTCGACTGGTCGGAATTGTCCGGATTCCAGGCGAAGCCGCGCGCATTGCTATTCGGGTCCATGTAGTCGGGCGACCATTCGCCGATGAAGATGTCGTGCTGGCGCGCGCGGTACTTGCCGATCGCCTGCTTCGCATCGCCCGGGATCAGCTTCACGCGGATGCCGCCCTGCGCGAAGTTGGCCTGCAGCGCCTGCGCGATCTCGAGGTACGGATAATCGTTCGGCATGTCCATCGTCACGTCGAAGCCGTTCGCCAGGCCGGCCTTCGCGAGCAGCGCCTTCGCCTTCGCGACGTTCAGCTTGTACGGGTTCGCATTCAGCGTGCCGAGGAAGCCTTCGGGCAGGAAGGTCTCGTGGACCTTGTAGGTCGTGCTGACGATGTTGCGCTGGATGCCGTCGTAGTCGACCAGCCACTTCATCGCCTGCTGGACCTCGGGCTTCGCGAGATTCGGGTTCTTCGTGTTCAGGCTCAGGTACAGCAGCGCGGATACCGGCCACGACGCGACCTTGATCTTGCCGGCCTTGGTCAGCGCGGCGAGGCTGTCGGGGCTCAGGTTGCGCGCGGCGTCGACGTCGCCGTTTTCCAGCAGCAGCCGCTGCGCGGATGCCTCGGGCACGTGGCGCAGCACGACGCGTTTCATCGGGTACGGCGCGCGGTACTTGTCGAAACGCTGCAACACGATGCTTTCGTTCGGCGTCCACTTGGCGAGCTGGTACGGGCCCGAGCCCGCGTCGTTGGTCTTCAGCCAGCCGCTGCCGAAATCGTTGCCTTGCTGGTGCGACATCAGCAGCTTCTTGTCGAGCACCGACGCCGGGCACGCGCTCAGCACGTTGAGCACGAAGCTCGGCGCGTACTTGCGGTCGGTTTCGAGCACGAAGGTCTGCGGGTCGACCGCGCGCACCTTCTGCATCACGTTCGTTTTCGTGAGGCCGAGATCGGCGAGCACGCCGGCCGGGCCCTTGTCGAGCACGACGGTGCGCTGCAGCGACCATGCGACGTCGTCGGCGGTGACCGGGTTGCCGGAGTGGAACGCGAGGCCGGGGCGCAGCTTGAACGTATAGGTGAGCCCGTCGGCGCCGACCGTCCAGGATTGCGCGATCTGCCCGTCGAAGCGCGTCGGGTCCTTCAGGTCGACCCGCACGAGCCGTTCGTAGGTGTTCGCGACGTACTCGGACGGCACGAGCTCGTAGATCTCGCTCGGATCGAGGGTCGTGAATTCGCCGAGCTGGGTGGCGACGACGAAAATGCCGGGCGGCGTCGCGGCCTGCGCCGGCAGCGCCGGAACAAGCGCGACGAGCGCGGCGCTGACGAACAGCCGGGACAGCAGGTGCTTCATGCGGGCTCCGTGGAAAGGGAATCGTGGTGCGATTCTCTCATCGACGGCCGCCCGGATGAAAAAATTCGACGGGCGCGCCTGACGGCGCCCCGGGGGAAGCGGCTTGCGTGCCGGGCGCGGTGCCCGGCACCGGCGTCGGTCAGATCACGCAGCGCGCGATCGCGAAGCGCATCGCTTCCTCGGCCGGCTCGCTGCCCGAGCCGCGCACGACCTTGACGACCGAACCGTTGCCCGACGGCGTGAGCGTGACGAAGTACGAGCGCGAGCCGACGGTGATGTCGGTCACGCCGTTGTGCTGCGATTGCTCGGTGCCGGACAGGCGGCTGTCGAGGCAGTTGGCGATCGCGTGGGCCGGACGCGCCGACGACACGTAGATCATCGGCGCCGGGCCGGACGCGGCCGAGTCGGACGAGGGCGCGGAACCGCAGGCGGCGAGCAGGGCGGCGGGAAGGAGCAGCAGGAATCGTTTCATGATCGGAATCGTCGTGTGTCTCGTGTCGAGGCTGGGGCGCGGGGTACGCGAAACGCGAAGCTTCGCGACGAAACCGCCGCAATCGTGCCGTTTTTGACGGTCGATACGGGCGGCGGCTGACGTCGGAGTATACCCGCGGCACTTGACACGAACGGTCGGCTGAAACGATTCGATACAACAACAAGCGCCCGCTGTCGCGCGGCGGCAGCGGGCGTTTCAAGCGATGGCGAATCGACGTTTGCCGGCGTTATTGGCCGATCTTGTGGCTGACCGCATTTTCCTGCTGGTTCAGCACGTGCTTTTCGCTCTGCGTAATGTGGCCGCGATCCTGCGCGGCCATGTCCCGCTCTTCCCGGCGGATCCTGCGGTCGTCACGGTGCAGGCGCGCGGCCCGGGCGTGCGACATCTCGCCTTCCTTCACTTCGTGACGGATCCGGCGATTCTGGTTGGCGAGACGCTGGTTGACCTCCTCGCGGCGCGGATGCGCCTGCTGCCACGGCGTTTCGGCGAACGCGGTGCCGGTCAGCACCGACATCAGGGTGGCGGCGATCGCGAGATGGCGGGTAAGGGCTCGCATGAGGTTTTCTCCTGTCGTTGCGCGTCACGAAACGTGCGCGCTTGTCGAAAAAACGCTGTGCGGGCCCCGGCTGTTGACGTTTCCGGCTGTATCGCTTGCAAGTGATTATTACAGCGCGTCGGCCGTATCGGCCCGTCAGGTGAGCCGATACGCCGGGCCGGGCGTCACCTCCGCCGGCAGCGGCTCGCGGTTCAGTTCGAGCAGCGTGCGCTCGATCGTGCGCGTCATCGCATCGAGCGCGAGGTGGTTCGGCCCGTCGCCGAACGGCTCCGCGATCGCATGCGCGATCGCGTCGAGCGCGATCAGCGTATAGGCGACGAACACGGTGACGAACGGCGTCGCCGCGCCGATCGAATCGACGAGGCCGAACGGCAGCAGCACGCAGTACGCGTAGATGGTCCGGTGCAGCAGCACGTCGTACGAGAACGGGATCGGGGTCGACGCGATGCGCTCGCAGCCGCTCACCATCGACACCAGATCGTCGAGGCGCGCGTCGAGCATCCACAGCCGCGTATCTGCGAGACGGCCCGCATCGGCGCGCGCGGCGAAGGCTTCGCGCAGTTCATGAACGATCGCGATCGGCGCAAACCGGGCGGCGACGATGTGTGCATAGGTCGCGTCGTCGAGCAGCGTGCGCAGGTCCGGCGCCGGATCGGTGCCGCGCAGCTGATGCTTCAACGCATAGACGAACGCGACGACCTTGCGCACGAACGCCTGCCGTGAGGCATCGTCGCCGTCGACCACGCCGTAGCAGAGCGATTGCGACACCAGCGTGCGCGTGGCGGTCAGCACGCCACCCCACAGCTGCCGGCCCTCGCGATAGCGTTCGTAGCTCGCGTTGTTGCGAAACCCCGCGAAGATCGCGAGCGTGAGACCGATCAGCGTGAACGGCGTCGGGTTCAGCGGCACCTTCTCGCCGAGCACGCGGCCGCCGCCCCACACCGCGACGAGGCTGATCGCGAGCGTCAGCACCAACTGCGGCAGGATGGTCGGCAGCACCGACCCGTTCCAGACGAGCAGCATCCGCAGCCAGTGCTCGCGCGGGCGGACGATCATCGCGGCGCTCCGTCAGGCGGCAGCCGACGCCGGCGCGGCCGCGCGATGCAGCAGCACCGGCACCGACTTCGACGTCGGCGTGTTGCACACGTCGCCGACGCTGTCGAGCGGCACCAGCGGGTTCGTTTCCGGGTAGTACGCGCCGATGCAGCCGCGCGGGATGTCGTATTCGACGAGCAGGAAGCCGTCCGCGCGCCGCTCGATGCCGTCGTGCCACACGGTTTCCATGTCGACCCGGTCGCCGGCCTTCAGGCCGAGCATCGCGAGGTCGTCGCGGTTGGCGAACACCACGCGGCGCTGGCCGTACACGCCGCGATAGCGGTCGTCGAGCCCGTAGACGGTCGTGTTGTACTGGTCGTGCGAGCGCGTCGTCATCAGCGTCATCAGGCGCTCGCCGTGCAGTGCGCGGGCGCGCTGGATCGGCGTGTCGGTCGGCAGCGCATGCGCGATGAAGTTCGCCTTGCCCGTCGGCGTCAGCCATTCGCGATCGCGCGACGCGACGCGCAGGTGGAAGCCGCCCGGCCGCGCGATACGCGTGTTGTAGTCGTAGAAGCCGTCGAGCGTCGCCTCGATCGCGTCGCGGATCTTCGCGTAGTCGTCCTTGTACGCGAGCCAGTCGATCTTGCCGCTGCCGAACAGCGCGTGGCCCATGTGCGCGAC
This sequence comes from Burkholderia sp. Bp9099, assembly GCF_003857805.1. Taxonomy (NCBI): domain Bacteria; kingdom Pseudomonadati; phylum Pseudomonadota; class Betaproteobacteria; order Burkholderiales; family Burkholderiaceae; genus Burkholderia; species Burkholderia sp. Bp9099. The sequence continues at coordinate 18,599 of NZ_QTPU01000017.1, read as the reverse complement.
GATCGCCGGTTCCGACATCAGGTTCGCGGACGCCGGCTTGTTCATCCCGTACGACACGTGGACCATGCTCATCGAATCCTCGACCGTCACGCCCTGCGCGACGTTGTCCTGCAGGTCGATCTCGGTGCGGCCGAGCGTCGGCAGGATCAGCGCGTCGCGGCCGTGGATCAGGTGGCTGCGGTTCAGCTTCGTCGTGATGTGCACGGAGAGATCGCAGCGGCGCATGCCTGCCCACGTGCGCGGCGTGTCGGGCGTCGCCATCGCGAAGTTGCCGCCGAGGCCGATCAGCACCTTCACGTGGCCTTCGAGCATCCCTTCGATGGTTTCGACGACGTCGTAGCCGTGGTGACGCGGCGGTTCGAAATCGAACACGTGGCCGAGCCGGTCGAGGAACGCCTGCGACGGCTTTTCCTCGATCCCGACCGTGCGGTTGCCCTGCACGTTCGAGTGGCCGCGCACCGGGCACAGGCCCGCGCCGGGGCGGCCGATGTTGCCGCGCATCAGCATCAGGTTGGTCAGCATCTGCACGGTCGCGACCGAATGCTTGTGCTGCGTGATGCCCATGCCCCACGTCGCGATCACGCGCTCGCTGCGCGCGTAGCGCTGCGCAAGGCCGTCGATCTGCTCGTACGGCACGCCGCTTTCGGCCGTCAGCGCGGACCAGCTTTCATTGCGCAGATCGTCGGCGAACGCGTCGAAGCCGGCCGTGTGCTCGTCGATGAATGCGGTGTCGAGCACGCGCGGCGCGCCGGCGGCGCGCGCGGCATCGTCGAGCTCCAGCACGCGCTTCGCCATCCCCTTGATCAGCGCGAAATCGCCGCCGATCGTCGGCTGGATGAAGGTCGACGCGATCTTCGTGCCCGACATCGTCAGCATCTCGAGCGGGCTTTGCGGATCGGCGAAACGCTCGAGCCCGCGTTCCTTCAGCGGGTTGATCGACACGATCGTCGCGCCGCGCTTCGCGCATTCGCGCAGCTCGCCCATCATCCGCGGATGGTTGGTCGCCGGGTTCTGGCCGAAGATCAGCAGCATGTCCGCATGCTCGAAATCGTCGAGCGTGACGGTGCCCTTGCCGACGCCGACCGACGCCGGCAGCCCGCGGCTCGTCGCCTCGTGGCACATGTTCGAGCAGTCGGGGAAGTTGTTCGTACCGTACAGCCGCACCAGCAACTGGTACAGGAACGCCGCCTCGTTGCTCGCGCGGCCGGACGTGTAGAACGCGGCCTGGTTCGGGTCCGGCAGCGCGCGCAGGTGGCGCGCGATCAGCTCGAACGCGTCGTCCCACGCGATCGGCACGTAGCGGTCGGTCTGCGCGTCGTACACCATCGGGTCGGTCAGGCGGCCGTGTTGTTCGAGCTCGAAATCCGACTGTTCGAGCAGCTCGGTGACCGTATGCGCGGCGAAGAACTCGGGCGTCACGCGCTTGCTCGTCGCTTCGGCGGCCACGGCCTTCACGCCGTTTTCGCAGAATTCGAACGTCGATGCGTGCTGGCGGTCCGGCCACGCGCAACCCGGGCAGTCGAAGCCGTCGGGCTGGTTCTGGCGCAGCAGCGTGCGGTAGTTGCCGCCGGTGACCTTTTCCTTGATCAGGTTGATCGTGACGGCTTTCAGCGCGCCCCAGCCGGCAGCCGGGTGGGTGTACGGTTCGATGCGCGCGGCGGCGGATTTCTTTTTCATGATGCAGGGTGTCAGGGGCGATGCACGCAGAGTACGCGCGGCGCTCCGGCCGCTGTGTGTACACCTTTCATCTTCAAAAAAGAGTACAGTTTCGGCCATCCGGGCAGTGCGGACCGCAACTGTGTTGTTGAAGGGAAGTTGAAAGGGAGGCGCGTGAAGCGTTACGAACAACTGGCCGACGATCTGCAGGCGCAGATCGAGCGCGGCGTGTACCGGCCCGGCGAGCGGATTCCGTCGGTGCGCCAGGCGAGCCGGCAGCAGCAGCTCAGCGTCACGACCGTGCTGCGCGCGTACCTCGTGCTGGAGAGCCGCGGCCTGATCGAGAGCCGGCCGCAGTCGGGCTACTTCGTGCGGGCGCGCGCCACGGCGCCGGCCGAGGCAGAGCTGCACATGTCGGCGCCGGCGGCCGAGCCGTCGGCGGTGGACGTGAGCCGGCTCGTGCTGTCGACGTTGCGCACGATCTCGCGCGACGACGCGGTGCCGCTCGGCTCGCCGTATCCCGATGCGTCGCAGTTCCCGGTGCAGCGTCTCGCACGCTACGCGCAGACGATCGGGCGGCGCCGCACGCGCTGGGGCGTGATCGACGACCTGCCGCCCGGCAACCCGGAGCTGATCCGCCAGATCGCGCGGCGCTACGCGGAGCGCGGAATTCCGGTCGAGCCGGGCGAGATCGTGATGACGATCGGCGCGACCGAGGCGATCAACCTGTGCCTGCAGGCGGTCGCGAAACCGGGCGACACGATCGCGGTGGAGTCGCCGACGTTCTACGCGATGCTGCACGCGATCGAGCGGATGGGCATGCGCGCGCTGGAGGTGGCGACCCATCCGGGCGACGGCATCGATCTCGACGCGCTCGAACGGATCCTCGCGCGCGAGCGCATCGCCGCGTGCATGGTGATGCCGAATTTCCAGAATCCGCTCGGCTTCCAGATGCCCGATGCACGCAAGCGCGCGCTCGTCGAGCTGCTCGCGAAGCACGGCGTGCCCGCGATCGAGAACGACGTCTATCACGAGCTGCATTTCGGCGACACGACGCCGAGCGCGCTGAAGTCGTACGACCGCGACGGGCTCGTGCTGCATTGCGCATCGTTCACGAAGAGCCTGTCGCCGCGCTACCGGATCGGCTGGGCGATGCCCGGCCGCTACCGCGACCAGGTCGAGAAACTGAAATTCCTGAACACGCTCGCGACGCCCGCGATCGAGCAGCTCGCGATCGCCGAATACCTGAAGCACGACGGCTACGATTTTCATCTGCGGCGGATGCGCAAGCAGTATGCGCAGCAGGCGAGCCTGATGAGCGCGATGGTGCGGCGCTTCTTCCCGGCAGGCACGCGGTTGTCGCAGCCGCAGGGCGGGTACGTGCTGTGGGTCGAGCTGCCGCGGCAGGTCGATGCGATGAAGCTGTATGCGCTCGCGCTCGCGCAAGGGATCACGATCGGGCCCGGCCACATGTTCTCGGCAACCGCCGATTATCGGCACTTCATCCGGCTCAACTACAGCTATCCGTGGTCGCGGCAGATCGAGGAGGCGCTGAAGGTGGTGGGGCGGCTCGCATCCGAGTGCGCGGGGCGGTGAGCGGCGCGGCGCCCGCCGCGACACCGCGTTCCTGGCGGCGACCCGTTGCCGGCCGCGCAGGCAAGCGTCACCGCGCGGACGGCGCGGGCAGTCCGGCTTGCGCCGTGTCGACCATCCGGCGCATGTCGAAGCCCGACGGATGCTGGTACACACGCAGCCCGAACTCCGGCAGCACCGCGATCAGGTGATCGAACAGGTCGGACTGGATCGCCTCGTAATCGACCCAGGTCGTCGTGTCGGTGAAGCAGTACAGTTCGAGCGGAATGCCTTCGGCCGTCAGCGGCAGCTGGCGCGCCATGGACGTCATGTCGCGGCGAATGTGCGGATGGCCCTTCAGGTAGTTCGCGACGTACGCGCGGAAGGTGCCGAGATTCGTCAGCTGGCGGCGGTTCGCCGGGCATTCGCCGGCCGCGCCGAGCGTGCCGTTCCATTGCGCGATCGCGTCGACCTTGTCTGCCAGGTAGTCCTTCAGCAGCGTCAGGCGTTCGAGCCGTTCGATCTCGTCGTTGCCGAGAAAGCGCACGCTCGTCGCGTCGATGAACAGCGCACGCTTGATGCGGCGCCCGCCGGCCTCGGTCATCCCGCGCCAGTTCTGGTAGCTCTCGGTGATCAGCTTCCAGGTCGGCACCGTGATGATCGTGTGATCGAAGTTCGCGACCTTGACCGTGTTCAGCGTGATGTCGATGACGGTGCCGTCCGCGCCGGCCGACGGCATCGTGATCCAGTCGCCGATCCGCAGCATGTCGTTCGACGACAGCTGCACGCCGGCGACGAGGCCGAGCAGCGTGTCCTTGAAGATCAGCATCAGCACCGCCGACATCGCGCCGATGCCCGACAGCAGCAGGCCGATCTGCTTGCCGGTCGCGTCGCCGATCACGACGAGCGCGGCCGTGATGAACATCACGAGCTTGACGAGCTGCATCGCGCCTTTCAGCGACAGGCGCGGCTGGTCGCGCCGGCTCGTGCGATGCGAGTGTTCGAGCGCGGACAGCGTCGCGCTGATCGTCATCGACACCAGGAACACGATCAGCGCGAACAGCACCTTGTCGGCAGCCTGCGCGGCCACGGCGGGAATGCCGGGCACCGCGCCGAGCCCGAGCTTGATCACGACGAACGGCACGATGCGGTTCAGCCACTTGAATGCGCCGAACTCGAACAGCGCGTCGTCGATGCGGGTGGCCGACAGCCGCGCGAGGCGCGCGACCACGCGGAACAGCAGGAAATGGACGGCGGCGGCGATCGCGCCGGCGGCGGCGAGCAGGATGAGGATGCCGACGAGCGGCGCAAACCAGGATTCGTTCAGGGTCATAAGGGTGGACAGGGGCCTTCTCGTGCGTTGAATCTGTACCGCGACGCGGCGCGCGCCCGGTGAAGGGCACATGAAAGGGACCGTGATTGTGCCATCGGGTTCCGGCCGGATGTCGCGAATGCGTGACGCAGGGCTCCTCAACATTCTCGCCGTTGCGCGGATTTTCCTCGAGTCCTTGAGTCCTTGAGTCAGTGTGTTCACGCCGCGCAACATACTGTGCACTTGCCACGCATCGCCCGCTCGGGGCACGATGCGCGAACGGCTTCGCGAACCCCGCTTCCACGTCGTTCCGGTCAACCACGCATTTCACGCATGCAAGATTCCAACGAAAGCCAGCCGTCACGCGTGCGGCTGCTGAAGGGCATTCTGCCGGTTCGGCGCGCGTCGGCCATCCGCGACGTGTTCGCGGGCATCTCGCTCGCGTCGATGGATATCCCGCAGGTGCTCGGCTATGCGCGCATCGCCGGCATGCCGGCCGTGACGGGCCTCTATACCGTGTTCCTGCCGCTGATCGCGTTCGCTTGCTTCGGCGCGTCGCGCCATCTGGTGGTCGCCGCCGACTCCGCGACCGCGACCATTTTCGCGAGCCGCCTGTCGTCGATGGCGCCGGCGGGCAGCGCCGAGTACGTCGCGCTGGCCGGCATGGTCGCGCTGCTGACCGCCGCGATGCTGATGCTCGCGCGCATCTTCAAGCTCGGCTTTCTCGCCGATTTCCTGTCGCGCACGGTGCTGGTCGGATTCCTGGCCGGCGTCGGCGTGCAAGTATCGATCGCGATGCTCGGCGACATGCTCGGCTTGTCCGTGCCGTATCCGGCATCGCGCAGCGTCGCCCAGCTCGACTACGTCGTCACGCATGCGATCCACGCGCATCGGCCGACGCTCGCGCTCGCGGCGCTCGTCGTCGTCGCGATTCTCGCGTGCAAGCGCTTTGTGCCGCGCGTGCCGATGCCGATGATCGCGGTGGCGGGCAGCATCGCCGCGAGCGACTGGTTCGGCTTCGCCGCGCAAGGCATCGCCGTGCTCGGGCCCGTCGCGGGCGGCTTGCCGCCGCTGCGCTGGCCGTCCGTCACGTGGCAGCAGTTCCTCGATCTCGTGCCGGTCGCCGCGTCGTGCTTCGTGATGATCATCGCGCAGAGCGCGGCGGCGGCCCGCGTGTTCGCGCAGCAGTACGGCGAGGACGTCGACACCAACGCCGACATCCTCGGGCTCGCGGCCGCGAACGCGGCGGCGGCGGTGGGCGGCGCGTTCGTCGTCAACGGCAGCCCGACGCAGACCGCGATGGCCGACGGCGCGGGCGTGCGCAGCCAGATCGGGCATCTGGCGTTCGCCGCGGTCGTCGCGGCGGTGCTGCTGTTCCTGAGTGCGTATCTGCAGTACCTGCCGCATGCGGTGCTGGCCGGCATCGTGTTCACGATCGCGCTCGGGCTGATCGACGTGCGCAGCCTCGCGGCGATCCGCAGGGAAAGCCCTGGCGAATTCACGCTCGCGCTCGTCACCGCCGCGGCCGTCGTGACGGTCGGTGTCGAGCACGGGATCCTGCTGGCCGTCGCGCTGTCGCTGATGCGGCACGTGCGCCACAGCTATCAGCCGCACACGATGGTGCTCGAAGCCGCCGACGGCAACGGGCGGTGGCTGCCGGTGCCGGCCCGGCCGGGCGCGATGACGGCGCCGGGGCTGATCGTCTACCGGTTCGGCTCCGACCTGTTCTTCGCGAACGACCATCGGTTCGCCGCCGAAGTGACCGAACTCGTCGACGCGTCGCCGGTACCGCTGCGCTGGTTCATCGTCGACGCGGGCGCGATCACCGATCTCGATTACTCGGCCGCGCGGACGATCACCGATCTCGTCAAGGCGCTGCACGCGCGCCGGATCGGCGTGCTGTTCGGGCGCGTGAACCGCTACCTGCTCGCCGATATGGAGCGCCACCGGATCACGGAGATCGTCGGCGCGTCGTGCATTTTCCCGACGCTGCACCAGGCGCTGGAAGCGGCGGGCGTGACGCCGGCGCAGCAGGAGCCGGGGGTCACGTAGCGGAAATTGGAAGGTGGAAGGCGGAAGGCGGAAAGCTGGGGGAACGCGGGAGGCGGGAGGCGGAACGCGGGAAGTGGAACGCGGGAAGCTTCACCGCTAAGCGGCTGCGCGCACGCGCGCGAAGCCGTTGCGCAAATGGCGGGCCAGTTCCGCCGCGGCCGGCGCGTGCTGGCCGCGCGGCAGATGCAGGTTGATCGCGAAGTTCGGCAGGGCGGGCAGGCCGCTGTCGGCCGGCAGAATGTCGAGATCGGCCGGCACGGTGGACGCGAGCCAGACGGTCACCGCGAGATCGGAGCGCACGGTCGCGGCCGTCGCGTCGATGCTGCCGTTCTCGAACACGGTGCGCCACGCGCGATCGCAGGCCCGTAGCGCGTCGAGCACGGTCGGGCGGAACGCGCAGGTCTGGTCGACCATCGACACGGGCAGCGGCGTCTGCAGATGGGCGCTACCGCCTTTCGCGCCGACCCAGACCAGACGGTCGACGGCGATGCATTCGCCGCGCGACGGCCCGACCGGCGCCTCGATCAGCGCGACATCGATCTCGCCTTGCCTGAGCGCCTTGCGCAGTGCGGGCGACGCCGCGCACACGAGCGACAGCGCGACTTGCGGATGCGCGTGCGCATAGCCTTTCAGGATCGGCGCGAGACAGCTGCCGACGAGATCCTGCGGCGCGCCGATGCGCACAGCGCCTTCCATCGCACCGGCCGTCAGCTCGGTCAGCAGCGCGTCGTGCGCGGCGAGCAGCCGGCGCGCCTGCGCGAGCAGACGCTCGCCGTCCGCCGTGAGCAGCAGGTTGCGATGCTCGCGCACGAACAGCGGGCCGGACAGCGTTTCGAGCCGCGCGACCTGCTGGCTGACCGCGCCTTGCGTCAGGTGCAGCGCGCGGCTCGCCGCCGTCATGCTGCCGTGATCGGCGACCGTGACGAAGGCGCGAAGCAGGGCGATGTCGAGGTTGCGTGTCATGGTTCGCATTATGAATGCTAATGACTGGCATAAAAAGCTTTCGCTGTCGTAATGCACGGAGCGCGGGTAAAACGGAGCTTCGACGACCCGAACCGGGAGCCCGTGTGCCGCTTCAAGACTATTTGCCGCTGCTGTTGTTCGTGATCGTGTCCACGGTGACACCGGGTGGCGCGACGACCCTCGCAACCGCATCGGGCGCGCATTTCGGCTATCGGCGTTCGCTGCCGATGATGACGGGCATCGCGGCCGGCCTGGCATCGATGGCCGCCGCCGCCGCGGCCGGGCTCGGCAGCGTGTTGCTGGCCCTGCCCGCGCTGCAGCTCGGGATGAAGGTGCTCGGCTCGCTGTATCTGCTGTGGCTGGCCACGCGCATCGCGCGCGGCGGCAAGCCCGGTGTCGACGCGGCCGTGCAGCGGCCGCAAGGATTCGTCAGCGGCGTATGGATGCTGTGGCACAACCCGAAGGGCTGGGCGATGACGCTCGGCGCGGCCGCGTCGTTCGCCGCGCTCGCGTCCGGCCCCGTGCGGCTCGGCGCGTTGCTCGGGCTGGCGTTCGGCGTGGCGGCGATGGCGTCGCTGTCGCTCTGGTGTTGTGCCGGGCTGCTGTTCGCGCGCGTGCTGCGCACGGAGCGGCAGTGGCGTTGCGTGAATGCGGGCTTGGGGATCCTGCTCGCGGCGTCGATCGTGCCGATGTGGCTGTAGCAGCGGCGCTGCGCGCACGGCGCAGCCGCGACACTCAGCGAGAACCGTCCCGCGCGGCCCTGGCGGGCCGTCCGCCCGCGCCGCTCGACCATCGCGGCAGCCGCAGTGTCGTCGCGAAGCTCGCCGCATGCAGTGCGCAAAGCAGGCCGAACGTCCACGCGTAGGCGGCCCCGTGCGTGCCGCCCGTCGACGCGGATTCGGCCTGCAGCCGCCACGCGAGAAACAGCGTGCACATCGTCGTGAACGTCGGGCCGCCGAGGCGCTGGACGATATTGAGCGACGTCGTCGCCATCGGCAGGTTGTGCCGCTCGACCGACGCATACGCGGCGGAAATCGACGGCGCGCCGATCGCGCTCTGGCCCATCCCGCGCAGAAACAGCGCGGGCACCAGCACGGCGGGATCGTAGCCGGCCAGCGCGAGATACACGAACGGCAGCGTCGCGGCGAGCGCCAGCAGCGCGCCGGCGGCGGCCAGCCGGCGCACGCCGAACCGGCCGGTCAGCGCGCCCATCGACGGATAGGTGACGAGCATGCCGAGCCCGAGCGGCGCCAGCAGCCAGCCCATCTCGCCGGGCGAGCGGCCGCACGCCTCGATCAGGAACACCGGAATCAGCATCTGGCCCGCGTAGATCGCGCCGTTCGACAGAAACTGCGTGGCCGCCGCCGCGCCGAACACGCGCGAGCGAAACAGCGCGAGGTCGATCAGCGCCCGCTCGCCTTTGCGCAGCTGGACGCGCAGGAACGCGGCGAGCAGCAGCACCGAGCCCGCGATCGCGGCGATGCCGGGCACCGCGTCGATGCGCTCCGCGCCATACAGGAACAGAACGAGCGCCGGCGACAGCAGCGCGAGGCCGACCCAGTCGAGTTCGCGCTGCTGCGTTTCCTCGCGGTCGCCGGGCAGGAACCACACGGCCAGTGCCAGCGCCAGCGCGCCGACCGGCAGGTTCACGAGAAACAGCCAGCGCCACGACGCGTACTGCAGGATCGTACCGGCGACGACCGGCCCCAGGATCGGTGCGATCAGCACGGGTACCGCCGCATAGCCGATCACGCGCGCCATCTGCTGGCCGGCCACGCGCGCGATCATCATCTGCGCCATCGGCGCGAGCAGCCCGCCGCTGACGCCTTGCAGCACGCGGAACGCGATCAGCGACGGCGCGGACCACGCGAGCCCGCACAGCGCCGACGTCAGCGTGAACGCGGAGAAACACCACAGGTACAGCGCCTTCGCGCCGATGCGATCGACCAGCCAGCCGTTCAGCGGCAACACCAGCGTGAGCGCGAGCAGGTAGCCGCTCGTCACCCACTGGATCGTCGACAGGCTCGCGTGCAGGTCGGTCGCGAGGCTCGACAGCGAGACGTTGACGATCGTCGCGTCGAGTTGCGACAGCAGCGAGCCGAGCGTCGCGACCGCGCTGACTTTCCAGATCGACGGACCGAGCCGTTCGGCCGCACGGCCCGGCGCCGGCCGCGCGCGTGGGTCGTTCACGCGCCGCGGCGGTCGAGCAGCGCGACGATCTCGTGCGTCGAGCCCGTTTCGCCGAGACGCGGGAACAGCCGTTCGACGCTGTTCGTGTGCGCGTCCACGTTGAGGTCGGTCATCGCATCGACCGCGAGCGTCACGTTATAGCCGAGTTCGTGCGCCTGTCGGGCCGTCGATTCGACGCCGATGCTCGTCGCGATGCCGGCCAGCACGATCTGCGTGACGCCGGCCGCCTTCAGGTGCGCGTCGAGATCGGTGCCGGTGAATGCGCCCCAGGTCTTCTTCGTCACGGCGTGGTCGCCCGGCTGGCGGTTCAGTTCGGGCAGGAGCTCGGCCCAGTCGGCCGGGAACGGCTCCTTGCGCGGCGGCAGTTGTGTCCGGCCCGGTGCGCCGCCGGCGACGTTGACGAGCACGACCGGCAGGCCGCGGCTGCGGAAGGCATCGAGCAGTTCGCGCGTGCGCTCGATCACCGGTGCGACCGGGTGGGCGGTGGGCAGCGCGACGATGCCCTTTTGCAGGTCGATGACGACGAGTGCCGTATGCGTGTCGAGACGGGTTGTGCTCATGATGCGGATGCTCCGTGCATGGGGAGAAGGGGCACGTGCCGTACGAATGCCGCGCGGCACGCACGCGGGATCACTGCTCGCCGATGCGCCGGATCAGCGGAATCGCGGCGGCGAGTGTGCGGAGGTCTTCGGCATCGAGCTTCTCGATCGCGGCGCCGAGCCACTTGTGCTTCGCGGTGTCGCGCTTGCGCCGTGCCGCCAGGCCGGCCGCGGTCAGCAGGAACAGGATCTGGCGGCCGTCGGTCGGATGCGGCTCGCGTTCGACGAGCCCGTCTTCCTCGAGACTCGCGAGAATCGCCTTCATCGACTGCGGCTTCATCGCCTCGGCGCGCGCGAGATCGGCGGTCGTCATGGGGCCCTGTCGTTCGAGCCGCGCGAGCGCACTCGTCTGCGACATGCCGAGCCCTTCGGATTCGATCTCGGCGCGCAGCCGTCGAATCAGCTGGCCGACCGCGAGGGTCAAGTCGGCGGCGACGGTGTCGGCGGAAATGCGGGCTGTGCGTGGCGGAGTCATGCGGCGGATCATAGAACACGACAGTTAAACTTGCAAGTTTAACTGTCTAGTTTGGCGGGCGTTCGCGATGCACGGCGCATGACGTACGACGCACCGCGTCCCGACGCACGATGCGCCGGCGAGGCCGGTTGGGGAGAACCGCGGGCGGAGGCTCGGCAACAGCCGATTGGCGGCCGGACGCTACGCGCGGCGCGGCAACGGAACCGGCACGACGTCGTTGTACTTCGGCGACGCATTTTCGTGCAGCAGGTCGCCGAGATATTGCGCGAGTTCGTCCGCGGCGAGCGCGGACGGAACGTGCAGGTTGGCCGGTCGCCGCTTGCCTTCGGTGCCGAGATCGAACACCGCCCAGCGGCCGTTCGTCCGCACGACGGCGAGCAGGCGTCCGAACGCGTTGAAACGGTATTCGTCCTGCATGGCATCGCTCCTTCGTGGATGAATGTGCCGGCCGCGCGCGCCGCGTTTACCGGATCGAGCAGGTCAGCCAGCGATGGATCTTCAGCGCATCGCTCGACACGCCGGCGCGCGTCGGTGCGCCGAGCAACACGACCGTTTCGCGGCGGCCCTTCACGCGCATGCGCATCACGACGCCGTGCCCCGATTCGTTGATGAAGCCGGTTTTCTGAAGCCGGATCGGCAGGCGGCCGTCACGCACGAGCGGATCGGAGTTCACGTACAGCAGCTCGCCGTCGCCGGCCTGCACGGTGGTCGACGTGTCCGTCGAGAAATAGCGGATCAGCGGATCCTGCGCGGCCGCGCCGACGAGCCGCGCGAGATCCTCGGCGGTCGACACGTTGTGCGGCGACAGGCCGGTCGGTTCGCGGAAATGCGTATCGCGCATCCCGAGCCGGCGCGCCTCGCGGTTCATCGCCTTCACGAACGCGGCACGGCCGCCCGGATAGTCGCGGCTCAGCGCGGCGGCCGCGCGATTTTCCGACGACATCAGCGCGATATGGAACATCTGGCGGCGCGACAGTTCGGCGCCGATCGGCAGCCGCGAACCGGTGAACTTGATCGTGTCGCGATCGCGAGAGGTGACGCGCAGCACGCCGTTCAGCGGTCGGTCCGCGTCGCGTGCGACGACGGCGGTCATCAGCTTCGAGATCGACGCGATCGACCGCACCGTGCGTGCGTTGCGGGCGAGCAGCGGTGTGCCGGAGTCGACGTCGAGCACGTAGGCCGCGCGCGAATGTAGCGAGCTCACCGCGCGCGGGCTGTAGCCGCAGCTCGCGAGCAGGCGCGGCTGCGCGGCGGGGCGCGGGCGAACCGCGTTCGTGCGTTTCGCGCGCCGGTGCTGCGGTGCGGGCGCCGCGTGACGCTTGACTGCATGATGCGTCACGCGCGGGCGGCGGTGCTTGACGGCCTTGTGCTTGCGGTGGGCGGTTTGTTTCTTGACGACTTTCGCATGCGCATGGGGCGTCGCCGTGCGATGCGGCTGCGCACGCTGCGCCGTCGCGTTCGTTGCGAACGCAAGTGTCAGGAACGAGAGGGCGATGAGCAGGGTGGTCCGGGCACGAGGCAGGCGCGCGATGAGTCCGGTCAAGCGAGAGTCTCCTTTTCACGCGCGTTGCGGCGGCGCGAAATGCGTGGGCGGTCAGCGGGTGCGGGAAATTATAAGGTCGATTGTATGGCGATGACGATGGATGTGCGCGCAATCGCGTGCGATCCGGGCGGAATGTCGAGGCTGTTGTGAAGCGCCGAACGCGTGCGGCGGGCGAAAGGCGCCCGCTGCGTCGAATCAGCGCGGCCAGTTCCGCCGCGACACGACCGCGAAGCTGATCGCGATCGAACCGGTGACGACACGCGGCGGCGTGTCGTCCAGCGCATCGCCGAAGCGGAAGCGGCGGCCGCGTCCGTCAGAGCGTGCGGTACGACGCTCGGGCATCGGCGTGTCGGGCTCGACACCGCCCGTGTCGGCGACGACCGTATCGCACGACATATCGGTCAGGCACTCGGCTAGATGATCAACAGGCATGACAGTGAATTCCGCGAAGGGCATGCCCGTATTGAACGCCACGCGGTTCGATCAGTAAAATGAATGTTTCGATCGCTCCGATTCCTTAAAAGAATGGAATTGAAACTGCTCCGAACCTTCCTGACGGTCACCGAACTCAGCCATTTCAGCCGCGCGGCCGACACGCTGCACATGAGCCAGCCGGCGCTTAGCAAGCAGATCGGCGCGCTCGAGGCGAGCCTCGGCGGCAAGCTGTTCGAACGTGGCAGGCATGGCGCGGAGCTGACGCCGTTCGGTGAACGCTTCCTGCCCGACGCACAGGCGCTCGTGCGCGATGCCGACGAAATCCTCGCGCGTGCACGGGAGGCGACCAGCGGGCAACGCGGCCATCTGCGGCTCGGCATCTGCCTGTCCGTGCTGACGCTCGTGCCGAAACTCGTCGCGGAATTCAGGCGCCGCAATCCGGGTGTCGCGGTCACGTTGAGCGACCTGTCGTCGTCCGAGCAAACCCGCCGGATGCGTGCCGGCAAGCTCGACGCCGGGTTCCTGCGTTTGCCGTCGGATGAAGGCTTGTCGTCGTTCAAGGTGATCGACGAGGGGCTCGCGCTCGCGGTGCCGCCGCACCTCGGCTTCAAGCGCGTGCCGGCCGATCTCGACGTGCTCAACGAGATCGGCTTCATCGCGTTGCAGCGTGCACGCGGCCCCGGGCTCGCCGCGCAGATCGACCGGTGGTGCGTCGGGCGGCGCTTCGTGCCGCAGGTCACGCAGCAGGCGGAGGACGTGCAATCGGTGCTCACGTCGGTCGCGGCCGGGGTCGGCGTCGCGTTCATTCCGTCGCACGCGCAGTACCTGCTGCGCGACGCGACCGTGTTGCCGCTCGCCGGCAGGGACGCGAAATGGCGCGTCGGGCTCGCGTGGCTGTCCGGCCGCGACGATCCCGTGACCACGCGTTTCGTGTCGTTCATGCGCGCCGCGATCAAGGGCGCGTGACCGGGCGTATAGTGTCCGCGATCGCCTTCCGCCCGAATGCCGGCCCGGCGCCGGCTCACGAACCCGACCCGATGACTTCAGAACCCGACGACTCCCCGCTCGATCCCGCACTCGTTGCGACGCTCGCGACGCTGCATGAAGCCGCGACCGATCCGTCCGGCAAAACGTGGTCGCTGCCGAAGATCGCGAAGCGCACGCAATTGCCGATGAGCACGCTGCGCCGCGTGCTGACGCAGCTCGACGCCGCCGGCCTGAGCGCGACGACGCTGAACGACGACGGCACCGGCAGCGCCGCCTTGACCGAAGAGGGGCGCGCCGTGTGCGCGCAACTGTTCTGTGGGAACGACCGCGGATGAAAAAACGGGTCGCCCGAAGGCGACCCGTCATATTGCGGTTCGACATGCAACATCACCACCGCGCCGTCACCCCACCCATGACGGAATGACGGTAGGTCTGGTCGTTCAGCCCATGCCGGTAGCCGACGTCGAGATCGAGCCAGGGCTTCGGCGAGTAGATCGCGCCCGCGATCACGAACGCCGGATTCGCGCCGGCCGTGCTCTCGGTGTTGCGCGACAGGCCGATGTCGGCCACGAGCTGCACCTTGTCGGTCGCCTTGTAAAGCGCCGCGGCCGACACGGCCCAGACCGAGCGCAGGTCGCCCTGGCGGTTCGGCTGGTACGCGAGGCCCGCATTCGCGAGCAGCGAGAAGCGCGCGACGTCGGCTTGCGCGAGCAGCGTGGCGCCGGTGCCGACGTGGCCTGTGCCGAGCCCGCGATCGTCGTTGCCGGTCGGCATCGTCACCTGCGGTTTCAGCGCAAGCGACAGCGGCCCGCGTTCGACGAAGCGCCACTTCATGCCGATCTCGACATCGCCGATGCCTGCGCCGTGTTCGTCGGTGCGCGTTTGCAGATGCGTGTAAGGCGCGTTCACGTAGAGATCGACGTGCTCGCCGAACCCGCGCGTGAGCGTTGCGTTCCACAATTGATGGCGACCGTTTTCGTCCTGTTTCGAGGTTTGCTCGCCGTTGAACTCGAACTGCCAGTTCGCGTTGCCCTGCGTACCCGTGTCGTCGCTGACGAGCGGATGGGCCGCGTACGCGTACAACGGCGCGAGCAGGGCGCTCGCGGCCGCGAGAGAAAGCATTCTTTTCATGAAGTCACCGTTGTCGTGTCGTGGGCGGCCGGCCCGCGCGGGCCGGCACGCCGTCGTTTCGGAGGCGATCAGAACCACTGCTTGTAGCGACGCACATAGATCGTCTTGACGATCTGCGCGAGCAGGATGTAGCCGACCATCGTCGCCGCGAGCCACAGCCAGTAGGTGCCCGGCAGGTGCATGAAGCCGAGCGAATCCGCGAACGGCGAGAACGGCAGCCAGCAGCCGATCGCGATCGCAGTGAACGTCGACAGCAGCACCGGCAGCGCGGCCGTGCTCTGCAGGAACGGGATCTTCTGCGTGCGCAGCAGGTGCACGACGAGCGTCTGCGACACGAGGCTCTCGATGAACCAGCCCGAGTTCATCACGATCTGGCCGCCCGAACCGCCGTGCAGGTGATACATCGCGCCCGCGCCGAACACGGTCCACATCAGCACGTAGGTCGTGATGTCGAACACCGACGACGTCGGCCCGACCCACAGCATGAAGCGGCCGATGTTGCCGGCTTCCCACTTGCGCGGCTTCTTCAGGAACTCGGGATCCATCTTGTCCCACGGCAGCAGCATCTGCGACGTGTCGTAGATCAGGTTCAACACGAGCAGCTGGGTCGCGAGCATGGGCTCCCACGGCAGGAACGCGCTGGCGACGAGCACCGAGAACACGTTGCCGAAGTTCGAGCTGGCGGTCATGTTCAGGTACTTCAGGATGTTGCCGAACGTCTCGCGGCCCTTGATCACGCCTTCCTCGAGCACCATCAGGCTCTTCTCGAGCAGGATGATGTCGGCGGTTTCCTTCGCGATGTCGGCGCCGCTGTCGACCGAGATGCCGACGTCGGCGTCGCGCAGCGCCGGTGCGTCATTGATGCCGTCGCCGAGGAAGCCGACCGTGTGGCCGTTCGCCTGCAGCGCCTTCACGATGCGCGCCTTCTGCAGCGGCGTGAGCTTCGCGAACACCGTCGTGCGTTCGACGACCTCGGCGAGCGTCGCGTCGTCGAGCGCCTCGATTTCGGCGCCGAGCATCGGCTTGCCCGGTTCGAGGCCGACCTGGCGGCAGACCTTCATCGTGACGGTCGGGTTGTCGCCCGTCAGCACCTTCACCGACACGCCGTTCTCGCGCAGCGCGGCAAGCGCCGGCGCGGCCGATTCCTTCGGCGGATCGAGGAAGGTCAGGAAGCCGCGCACGACGAGATCGCGCTCGTCGGCGGTGCGGTATTGTTCGAGTTCGTCGCCGCGCGGGATCGTGCGCGTCGCGAGCACCAGCACGCGGAAGCCGTCCTCGTTGTACGCGTTCGCCTGTTCGAGCAGCCGCTTGCGTGCGACGAAATCGAGCGGACGTACGCCGTCCTCGTCCTGCACGTGGGTCGACACCGCGAGCATTTCCTCGACCGCGCCCTTGCAGATCAGCTGGTGCGTGCCGTGCGTGTCCTCGACCACGACCGACAGGCGGCGCCGCACGAAGTCGAATGGCAGCTCGTCGATCTTCTTGTAGCCGTGCGGCTTCACGCGCTCGCCGATCTCGTCGGCGCGCGCGACCACCGCGATGTCGATCAGGTTCTTCTGGCCGCTCTGATGAAAGCTGTTCAGCCAGCCGAGCCGCAGGATGTCCTCGTTCTTGTGGCCAGACAGGTCGAGATGGTGCTCGAGGATGATCTTGTCCTGCGTGAGCGTGCCGGTCTTGTCGGTGCACAGCACGTCCATCGCGCCGAAGTTCTGCACCGAGTTCAGCCGCTTCACGACGACCTTGCGACGCGCCATCGCGATCGCGCCGCGCGCGAGGTTCGCGCTCACGATCATCGGCAGCATCTCGGGCGTGAGGCCGACGGCCACCGCGAGCGCGAACGTAAGCGCGCTCAGCCAGTCGCCCTTGGTCAGGCCGTTGATCATGAACACGATCGGCACCATCACGAACATGAACCTGATCAGCAGCCAGCTCACGCTCGCGACGCCGCGATCGAAGCTGGTCTCGATGCGCTTGTGGCTCACGACGTTGCGTGCGAGCGAACCGAAGTAGGTGTCTTCGCCGGTCGCGACGACCACGGCCGTCGCGGTGCCGCTCACCACATTGGTGCCCATGAAGCACACGTTCTCGAGATCGAGCAGCGACTTCGACGCATCGTTCGCGGCGGCGGACGAGCCCGTCGCGCCTGCGCCGGCCGACTTGCCGGCGACCGCGCCGAGCGTGTCGTATTTCTCGACCGGCAGCGCTTCGCCGGTCAGCACGGCCTGGCTGATGAACAGGTCGCGCGACGCGAGCAGGCGCACGTCGGCGGGGATCATGTCGCCGGCCGACAGGTGCACGATGTCGCCGACCACCACTTCACGCATCGGCACCTCGCGGCGCGCGGGCTCGGACACGTCGGTCACCGCGCGCTGCACGGTCGCCGTCGTGCGGACCATCGCCTTGAGCTTTTCGGCCGCGCGCAGCGACCGGAATTCCTGCACGAAGCGCAGCAGCGCGCTGATCGTGACCATCGTCAGCAGGATCGTCATCCCGACGAAGTCGCGATCGCCGGGCGCTGCGAAGTAGACGTCGGTGCAGAAGCTGATCGTGGCCAGCACCAGCAGCACGTAGACGAACGGATTGTGGAACGCGTGCAGCAGCTGGCGCGTCCAGTGCGGCGGCTTGTCGTGCGCGATCTCGTTCGGACCATTGTGCTGCAGGCGATCGGCGGCCTGGTCGTAGGTGAGGCCGCGCGTGCTGGTGCGCAGCGACTTGAAGGTTTCTTCGAGCGGGCGGGCCGCTTCCTGCGCGGCGCGCATGTTGCGCGGTTCGTTCTGCTGACCGGGGCCGGCGTTGATGAAGCCGCGCTGTTTCTTTTGCGATGTTTGCGAAGTGTTGTGTCGTGTCATGAGTCGCTCCTTGCGCACGAGGCGGCGGGCGGGGAGCGACCGTGACGTCAGCGACGCACGAGCGCTCCCCGCCGCGTCGCATCAGGCGCGATCGGCTGTGGATCGGTGAAGGGGGGAACGCTCGCCGGCGCGCGGAGTGCGGTCGGAGGAACGATGCGCGGCGTCGCACCGGCGAGCGGTAATCGACTACTGTCGTCCGAGTTCATCTGCACTCCTGTCGGTTGCGAGTAGGCGGCACGGGCGATCGGAAGCCGCGCACGCACGAGGGCGCGCGGCCGGACGGCACGCGAACGGAACACGCAGCTTGCGCTGCGCGCAGCACGAACGTACGCACGCTGCAACGCAGGGTTGCGCAGCGCGGACATTCGGCGATATCGAAAAAATTCGGCGGGGGATTCTGGCCGGTCAGGCCGGAAGGACGCCGCATCCTGCTTCCCGGGATGCGGCAGAAGACGAGGCTCTGCGCGGTTTCCTCAGGCAGCAGTCAAGTTGGTCGAGGACCAACTACAACTCGCATCGGTGTTCACAGAACACTCCATGTAATTCAGACGGGGGCGATGGTAAAGGCTCGTTGTGCGAAGCGTCAACCCTTTTGTCGGAAGATGCTTGCGAAATGTTATCGGCGCGATGCCGGACAGTCGGGCCGCCGGACGGCAGAAAACGCACGAGTCGCGGGGGGGGGGGGGGGGGGGGGGGGGGGGGGGGGGGGGGGGGGGGGGGGGGGGGGGGGGGGGGGGGGGGGGGGGGGGGGGGGGGGGGGGGGCCCCCCCCCCCCCCCCCCCCCCCCCGCAGCCGGCCCGGGGGCCGCCGCCCCGCCCGCAGCCCGGCGGCGGGC
>NZ_QTPU01000016.1:0-184083 GCF_003857805.1 Burkholderia sp. Bp9099 | reverse complement strand
CTGTGGAGGCCGTGTTGTTTGCGTAGGTTGCGCTGGCGGGGTTGCCTGCGTTGCCTGCGTCGCCTGCGTCGCCTGCGTTGCCTGCGTTGCCTGCGTTGCCTGCGTTGCCTGCGTTGCCTGCGTTGCCTGCGTCGCCTGCGTTGCCTGCGTCGGCTGCGCCTGCGTTGTCTGCCCAGTCGGCAGCCGGCCGCCGACGGCCGCCTGCAGATCGGTTTCGGCGAGCCAGTAGTCCTTCAGCGCATCGATGTAGCCGTTCACAGCGCCAACCTGCTCGCGCGCATCGGCCAGCAGCTCGAACACGCTCGCGAGCATCCCGTTGTAACGCAGCAGCAACTCGTCCGAGATCGTCCTGCGCAGCGGCACGACTTCGTCGCGATAGTGCTTCGCGACGTCGTAGCGCGTCGTGTATGCCGCATACGATTCGCGCACTTCCGAGCGCGCGTCGATGGCCGTCTGCGCGAGCCGGTTCGCCGACTGCATGTAGACGGCCTCGGCCCGCGCGACCTTCGCGCCGCCCCAGTCGAACAGCGGAATCTCCACGCTGATCTCGTAGCCGTGCTCGTGCCCCTTGTCGGTCTCGTAGTTGTTCACGTAGCCGAGATCGACCGCGTTGACGAAGCGTGTCGCCTTGCTGAGCCCGAGCGACGACGCGACGCCCTGCGTCCGCAGCTTCGCGGCCTGGATGTCGAGGCGGTTGTGCATCGCGTAGCGTTCGAGATCGGGCAGATCGGGGCGTGCGTTCGGCAGGTCGGGCAAGCGCTCGGGCAGCGCGTACCGCGTGCGCTCGCCCCACAACCCCATCGCGCGCGTGAGCTTCTCGCGCGCGGCCACGGCCTGCTGCTGCGCCTTCGCCTGCTGCGCGACCGCGTCCGCATGGAACGCCTGTTCGCGTGCGTAGTCGAGCCGGCTGGAATTGCCGGCCTGCCGCATGCGCTGCGCGAGTTCGGCGGCCGCGCTCGCGGCGTCGCGGACCTGTTGCGCATAATTCGCGGCCTGTTCGGCCGCGACGGCTTCGACATACGCACGGCGCGCGTCGGCCGCGACCTTCAGCATCGCGTCGGCGGTTTCGAGCTTGGTCTGCTCGAAGCGGCGGCGTTCGATGTTCGTCGCGAGCGGCAGCGTCAGCAGCGCGAACACGTTGGCCGAGAACGTACGGCCGAGACTCAGTTCACCGTCGCCGGCCCGCGTGCGGCTGAACGAGAAGCGCGGGTTCGGCAGCCGGCCTGCCTGCACGAGGTCGGCCTCCGACAGCCCGAGTTCCGCGTATGACGCCTGCAGGCCCCGGTTGTTCAGCAGTGCAAGCTGCACCGCGTCGTCCATCGACAGCAGTTTCGCGAGCAATTCCTTCGTCCGCTGGTCGACGGCTTCGCGGTCGGCGTCGGTCCTGACGATGACCGCGTCTTTCCCGATCCGCTCGGATGCGGCGGACGACACGGCGTCGAAGCCGCCGTCCTTCGAAAACGTCGTGCAGCCGGCGAGAAATGCCAGCGCGAGCACGGTCGCGCCGATTCGCGGTGAAATCGCAAATCGCGTCATTGCCCGGCCCCTCCGTGCGTCGAATGGGCTGCGCCGCCCGCCGGGTTTCCGGGCTTCGCGTGTCCGGTCGCGGGTCCCTTCGTGGGGGCCTTCACGGGCCGCTCCATCACGTCCCGGTTCAATTGCTTCCAGCCGGGGCCGGCGTCGTCGCGATACGGCACGTAGCCGTCGAACGCGGACGCCGTCGTGACGTCCGGCACCGACGCGGCTGCATCGGCCGGATCGGAAAAGGCGGTTTGCGCGGGCGCGAGCGACGGCACGAGGCTCGCCGCGCCAAGCAGCGCCGCAATGATCAATCGCATGGATGTTTCTCGTCGTGAGTCGTGCGGCGGACGTCGTGCGTTCGCCGGCACCGTTTGTGGATCGCGGCCGGTGGCCGCGGGCAGGGACTAGACGGAAATCCGGCGCGGCGGCCTGTCGATGCCGCCGGTCAGGAACGACACGACGACGGTCGAAGGCGCGAAAGAGACGATCGCGGTACCGATGTCCGACGTAACGGGCACCGCAGGCACCTCCGCCATGCCCGTGCCGAAACAGCAGGATCCGCAGGCGGAACAAGGCGTCGCATGCCGCGAGTGGTTGTCGTGCTCATGCGGTTCGCCGTGCATGCGCTGCATTGCAGGCGACGCAGCGGGCACAGCGGCGCTCGCCCCAGGCTCCGCATGCGGCACCGCAGCGACCGCGCCCGCGCACTGCATCGACCCGGCCGCGAACGACTGGATCGGCACGCACAGCGCCAGCAGCACGACGAGGATGAATTTGCGCCAGTACGACATGGATGCGGAATCAGGCAGACAATGACCGGATGAACGGGAGCGGCACCGCGACGGCGCGCTCCGGACACAAGACGGCCGCAGCTTATCGCCGCCGGCGTGACGACGACATGGCCGAAACATGACCGGATTTTCATGAAGGGCGGCACGGCATCGCACGCGCGCCGGATGACAATTCCGTCATCCGCCGGTCATCTTTCGCGCACGCGCGGCGCCGTAAGCTCACGCGTTACACTGACCGGCCGGAATCACCCACGGCCTGCACCACCATGCGGATACTGATAGTCGAAGACGAACCCAAGATGGCGTCGTACCTCCGCAAGGGGCTGACGGAGGCGAGCTACACGGTCGACGTGGCCGAGAACGGCCAGGACGGGCTGTTCCTCGCGCTGCACGAGGATTTCGATCTCGTCGTGCTCGACGTGATGCTGCCGGAACTGGACGGCTTCGAGGTGCTTCGGCGCCTGCGCGCGCAGAAGCAGACGCCGGTGCTGCTGCTGACGGCCCGGGAGGCGATCGAGGACAAGGTCACGGGGCTCGAACTGGGCGCCGACGATTACCTGCTCAAGCCATTCGCGTATGCGGAGTTCCTCGCCCGCATCCGCTCGCTGCTGCGCCGTGCGCCGCGCAATGCGCGCGAGATCCTGCAGGTCGCCGATCTGGAAGTCGACCTGATCAAGCGCCGCGTGCGACGCGCCGACACCCGCATCGACCTGACCGCGCAGGAATTCGCGCTGCTGCAACTGCTCGCGGAACGCGAGGGCGAGGTGCTGACGCGCACCTTCATCACGTCGCAGATCTGGGACATGAATTTCGACAGCGACACGAACGTCGTCGATGCGGCGATCAAGCGCCTGCGCGCGAAAATCGACAACGCGTACGAGAAGAAGCTGATCCACACGATCCGCGGGATGGGCTACGTGCTCGAGGATCGCGCGTGACCGGCGGCCCCGCCCCCTATTCGCTGCTCCGGCGCCTGACGCTCGCGTTCGCGGCCGTGGCCGCGCTCGTGTTCGCGCTGACCGGCGCGTACCTGTACCGCTCGCTGTCCGCCGAATTGATCCGGCGCGACGACATCGAAATCGCCGGCAAGCTCGACCAGTTCCTGCAGCTCGCGCGGACGAGCGGCTCGACCGCCGCCCTGCGCGCCGACCCGGCCGTCTTCCATGAAGTGCTGCTGTCGCATCCGGGCGTCTATCTCGGCATCTACGACGGCGCGAACCGCCCGCTCGTCGAACACACCGACGCGGCCGGCCACACCCTCGCATCGGTGATCGCACGGCCGCAGCCGGCCGGTGCCTCGCGCGCGGCCGGCAGCCCGTTCACCTGCGCGCCGCCCGGCATCGGCCCGTCGCGCTGCGTGCGTGCACGCGCCACGCTGCCGTCGGGCGAAACCGTCCAGGTCGCGGTGGCGCGCACGGCGGCCGATCGCCAGTCGCTGCTCGAAAGCTATCGCGTCGACATCTGGCTCGCGGCCGCGCTCGGCGCGCTGCTGGTCGGCGCGCTCGGCTACGCGGTCGCGTCCCGCGGCCTGCGTCCGGTCGAGAGCCTCGGCCGGCAGACGTCGCGCATCGAGGCGCACAACCTCAACGCGCGTCTCGACGCACGCGGCGGCCCGGTCGAGTTGCGCGAGCTCGCCACCTCGGTCAACCGGATGCTCGACCGGCTCGAGCGCGCGTTCGTGCGGCTGTCGCAGTTCTCGTCCGACCTCGCGCACGACATGCGCACGCCGCTCGCGAACGTGATCAGCGCGTCGCAGGTCACGCTGTCGCGCGCCCGCACCACCGAGGAATACGAAGCGCTGATCGATTCGAACATCGAGGAATGCGAACGGCTGCAGCGGATGATCGAGAACATGCTGTTTCTCGCGCGCACGGACAACGCGCGGCAGCACCTGAAGACCGCCGAACTCGACGCCGGCAACGAACTGCGCCGGCTCGCGTCGTATTTCCAGGCGCTGGCCGACGAGGCCGGCGTGCGGCTCGACGTGCGCGGCGAAGCGCCGGTCGTCGCGGACGCGACGCTGTTCCGCCGCGCCGTCAGCAACCTCGCGTCGAACGCGCTCGAACACGCGGAAGCCGGGTCGACGATCGAGCTGGCCGTCTCGACCCGGCCCGGTTTCGCGGTCGTCGAAGTCACGAACCGCGGCGTGGCGATTCCGCCCGAACAGATCGAGCGGATCTTCGAGCGCTTCTACCGGATCGATTCGTCGCGGCACGGCGCGGCGCGCAACGCGGGGCTCGGGCTCGCGATCGTCAAGTCGATCGTCGAACTGCACCGCGGCAAGGTCGAGGTCGTGAGCCAGGGCGGACGCACGACGTTCGCGCTGTATTTCCCGGCCGGCGCTGCGTGACACGCGCGTGACGCCGCCGCGCGCGCACACCGATTGCTTCCTGGAATTGCATGTGCGTCCGTCGGAAGGCGGCTTACCATCCCGGATGAAGCGGCATGACCGCACACGCTTGCCGAAAGCGGCCGGCTCGGCTAGACTGCCCTTCGTCTTTGGGGAGTAGCCTGCTTTCCATCCCCGGAAAGCGAATGCGTCAACACACTCGGCCTGCGGCCGTGGCGTATTCGGCCGTATCGGTCTGGCGAGACCATCGACGCATCGCGTCGTTCCTGGTCGGACGTCGGCAGATGCGTCATGGTTCGTCCACGTCCGACCACGGAGTCCCCATGTTCCTCCTGGCTTCCCTCTCGCATTTCGCCACTGCCCGCCTGCCTGCCTGCGGAGGTGCCGCATGACCTTGATGCTCGTCGAACTGGCGTTCATGCTGATCGTCATCCTGGTCGCGGCCGAACTCTTCACGAATGCGCTCGAACATCTCGGCGAACGGCTGAAGATTTCCGAAGGCGTGACCGGTTCGCTGTTCGCCGCCGTCGGCACCGCGCTACCCGAAACGATGGTGCCGCTGCTCGCGCTCGCGGGCGGCACGTCGAACGCGGCGGTCAACGAGGAGATCGGCGTCGGCGCGATTCTGGGCGCGCCGCTGATGCTCGCGACGCTGACGACCTTCCTGATGACGCTCGCCGTGATCCGCTCGCGCGGACTGACCGGCACGATCGCGCCCGAGCGGACCGGCTTCGTGCGCGACCTGAACTACTTCATCGCCGCATTCGCGCTCGCCACCGTCGCGATGTTCGTCCCGCATCACGTGTGGGCGGTCCGCGCGCTGCTCGCCGCGATGCTGGTCGGCGTCTACGTGATGTACGTCGTGATGACGTTCCGCGCGTCGACCCGGCTCGTCGATGCCGGGCACGGCACCGAGGCGCCGCACGCGATGTTCCTGTCGCGCGTCGGGCTGCCGACCAACCTCGCGACCATCGCGCTGCAGCTCGCGCTCGGCGTCGCGCTGCTCGTCGGCGGGGCGAAGGGCTTCATCCACGGCGTCGAAGGCGTGTCGCACCTGCTCGGTATTTCCGCGCTGCTGCTGTCGCTGATCATCGTGCCGATCGCGACCGAGTTGCCGGAAAAGGTCAACAGCGTGCTGTGGATCCGCCGCAAGAAGGACACGCTCGCGTTCGGCAACATCACCGGCGCGATGGTGTTCCAGGGCACGCTGCTGCCGGCGATCGGCATCATGCTGACGCCGTGGGAGCCGCGCCCCGAAGTGCTGACCGGCGTGGTCATCACGCTCGCGGCGGCAGTCTGGCTGCGTGTCAATGCGCGTGCGCGCGGGCTCGCGATCTGGGCGCTGCTGGCGAACGGGGCCGGGTATGTCGGCTATCTGTTCGTGACGCTGACGCGCTGAAGACGCTGAATGCACTGAACACGCTCGACGGCGCGGATCGGGCGCGTCGCCCGACAGGCGTACGCCCCCCGAACGCGACCGTCGTCACCGCACCGCGCTTGACGACGCTCGCGGCGGGCGGCCATGCCGCCCGCTTCCCCGCGCTTACGACGCCTTCACGAGCCTGACGATCGTCAGCGTGCCGTTGACGTTCTCGACGCGGACCTTCACCTTGTCACCCGCATGGACCTCGGCGAGCATGGCCGCGTCCTTCGCCTTGAACGCCATCGTCATCGGCGGCATCCCGACGTTCTCGAGCGCGCCGTGCTTCAGCGTGATCTTGCCGCTCGCGGCATCGACCTTCTTCACCTCGGCATCGGTCAGCGCGGCGTGCGACTCGGCCGCACCGCCCGACGACATCTTCATGCCGGACATGTCCATGCCCGGCATGTCGCCCGCGGCCAGCGCGGGAACAGCGAACACGCCGGTCGCGAAAACGGCAGTGGCGGTGGCGATCAATTGATTCATCTTCATCGAGACTCTCCAGTGGGGGTGGACGGCACGTTCATGCCGTGAGGAACTGCATCGGACTGCCGCTGACGCCTCGCGCCTCGCGCACGACGGCGCTGCAGCAGAAGCCACGCGGCGGGAATGACGAACATCGACAGCAGCGGCGCGGTGATCATGCCGCCGACCATCGGCGCGGCGATGCGCTGCATCACTTCGGAGCCGGCGCCGTGTCCGACCATGATCGGCACGAGGCCGGCCAGCACGACGGCGACCGTCATCGCTTTCGGCCGCACGCGCAGCACCGCGCCTTCGCGAATCGCGTCGAGCAGCACGGCATCGGTCAGCGGCGCGCCGGCGTCGAGGCGGCGCTGCAGCGCGCCCTTCAGGTACAGCAGCATCACGACGCCGAACTCGGCGGCCACGCCCGCCAGCGCGATGAAGCCCACCGACGTCGCGACCGACACCGCGTGGCCCAACGCCCAGACGAGCCAGAAGCCGCCGATCAGCGCGAACGGCACCGTAGACATCAGCAGCAGCGCATCGGCCGCGGAGCCGAACGTGACGAACAGCAGCACGAAGATCACGACGAGCGTCACCGGCACCACGGTGCGCAGCGTCGCCGCCGCGCGTTCGAGATACTCGAACTGTCCCGACCACGCGATCGAATAGCCGGGCGGCAATGCGACCTGTTGCGCAACGACCTGCCGCATCGCACGGACTGCCGTACTCAGATCGGTGCCGCGGATATCGACGTACACATAGCCGGACAGCCGCGCGTTCTCGCTGCGGATCATCGGCGGCCCGTCGGCGATCGCGATGCGCGCGACGTCGCCGAGGCGGATCTGCGCGCCGCGCGCGGTGACGACCGGCAGTTGCCGCAGGTTCTCGAGCGAATCGCGGAGCTCGCGCGGATAGCGCAGGTTGATCGGGAACCGCTCGCGCCCCGCGATCACTTCGCCGACATCCTCGCCGCCGATCGCCGACGACACCACCGACTGGATGTCGGCCACCGACAGCCCATAGCGCGCGGCCGCGAGCCGGTCGACGTCGACGTCGAGGTAGCGGCCGCCGTTCAGCCGTTCCGCGAGCGCCGACGTGACGCCCGGTACCTGTTTCACCGCCGCCTCGACCTGCGTCGCGATCGCGTCGATCCCCGCCAGGTCCGGCCCGGAAATCTTCACGCCGACCGGCGTCTTGATGCCGGTGGAGAGCATGTCGAGCCGGTTGCGGATCGGCGGCACCCACACGTTCGACAGGCCCGGCACCTTCACCGTGCGATCGAGTTCGTCGACGAGCTTCTCCGGCGTCATCCCCGGCCGCCATGCGCTGCGCGGCTTGAAGCGGATCGTCGTTTCGAACATCTCGAGCGGCGCGGGATCGGTCGCCGTATCCGCGCGCCCCGACTTGCCGAACACCGTGTCGACCTCGGGCACGGTCTTGATCAGCCGGTCAGTCTGCTGCAGCAGTTCGCTCGCCTTGTCGGCCGAGATGCCCGGCAGCGCGGTCGGCATGTACAGCAGATCGCCTTCGTCGAGCGGCGGCATGAACTCGCCGCCGAGACGCGACAACGGCACGGCCGTCAGCAACAGCGCGGCGAGCGCGACGCCGATCGCGCGCCACGGGCGCCGCAGCGTCGCTTCGAGCAGCGGCCGGTACACGCGGGTCAGCACGCGGTTGATCGGGTTCGCGTGCTCGGGCGGAATGCGGCCGCGCACGAGATATCCCATCAGCACCGGCACCAACGTCACCGACAGCGCGGCCGCGGCGGCGATCGTGTAGGTCTTCGTGAACGCGAGCGGCGCGAACAGTTTGCCTTCCTGACCTTCGAGCGAAAACACCGGCACGAACGACAGCGTGATGATCAACAGCGAGAAAAACAGCGCCGGCCCGACCTCCGCGGCCGATGTCGCGACGAGTTCCCAGCGCCGCGCCGTCGTGATCGGCTCGCCGGGATGCGCGTGGCCGTATGCCTCCAGATGCTTGTGCGCGTTCTCGATCATCACGATCGCCGCATCGATCATCGCGCCGATCGCGATCGCGATGCCGCCCAGCGACATCAGGTTCGCGTTCACGCCCTGGTAGCGCATCACGATGAACGCAGCCAGCACGCCGAGCGGCAGCGACAGGATCGCGACGAACGCGCTGCGCAGGTGGAACAGGAATACCGCGCAGACGATCCCGACGATCACGAACTCCTCGATCAGCTTGTCGCGGAGGTTGTCCACCGCGCGCTCGATCAATTGCGAGCGGTCGTAGGTCGTGACGATGTCGACGCCGGGCGGCAGCGATCGCTTCAGGTCGGCGAGCTTCGCCTTCACCGCGTCGATCGTCGTCAGCGCGTTCTTGCCCGAGCGCATCACGACGACGCCGCCCGCCACCTCGCCCTGCCCGTCCAGCTCCGCGATCCCGCGCCGCATCGCCGGGCCGACCTGGATGCGCGCGACGTCGCCGAGCAGCACCGGTGTGCCCGCGTCGTCGGTGCGCAGCACCACGTGCCGGAAGTCGTCGAGCGTGCGCAGGTAGGCGGACGAACGCACCATGTACTCCGACTCGGCCAGCTCGACGACCGCGCCGCCCGATGCCTGGTTGGCCTTGCCGAGCGCGTCCGCGACCGCCGCCTGCGTGATGCCGTACGCGCGCAGCTTGTCCGGATCGAGCACGACCTGGTACTGGCGCACCATCCCGCCGACGCTCGCCACTTCCGACACGTCCGGCACGGCCTTCAGCTCGAACTTCAGGAACCAGTCGTTGAGCGCACGCAGTTGCCCGAGGTCGTGACGGCCGGTGCGATCGACGAGTGCGTACTCGTACACCCAGCCGACCCCGGTCGCATCCGGCCCGAGCGACACGGTCGCGCCCGCGGGCAGGCGGCTCTGCACCTGGCTCAGGTATTCGAGCACGCGCGAACGCGCCCAATACGGGTCGGTGTGGTCGTCGAACAGCACGTAGACGAACGCGTCGCCGAACGACGAGTACGCGCGCACGGTCTTCGCGCCCGGCACGCCGAGCAGCGTCGTCGTCAGCGGATAGGTGACCTGGTCCTCGACGACCTGCGGCGCCTTGCCCGGATACGACGCCTTGACGATCACCTGCGTGTCCGACAGGTCGGGCAGCGCATCGAGCGGCGTCTGCCGCAGCGCATGCACGCCCCACGCCGCAATCAGCACGGTGGCGAGCAGCACCAGGAAGCGGTTGCGGACGGACCAGCGAATCACGTGCGCGATCATCGCGTGCCTCCCTGCGGCTCGACCTTCGTCAGCCGGTAGCCGTCCTCGCGCTGCACGAACGCGAAACGCACCGTCTGGCCAGCCTTCACGTCCGGGAACGCGTGTGCCGACGGCTTGCCGAACGCCATCGTCATCGCGCCCCAGCCGAGTGCCGGCACCGGCTGATGCGAGAACGTGATGTCGTCGTCGGTGACTTGCTCGACCTTGCCGGTGGTTTCATACACCGGCGCGGCCGCGGCGGCCGGCGCTTGCGCGGCGCTCGCGCTCGCCGCGCCTTCCAGCCGCGGCAGCACGCTTTTCAGGCTCGCTTCCGAATCGATCAGGAACTGCCCCGATGCGACGACCGTATCGCCTTCGCTCAACCCGTCGAGCACTTCCGTGTCGCCGCCGACGTCGTTGCCCACCGTCACCGGCAGCGGCCGGAGCCGGCCGTCGCCCGTCTTCACGATGACGATCGTGCGCTTGCCGGTCGCGATCACCGCTTCGGATGGCACCAGCAGGCGCGACACCGCCTTCCGTGCCGCGACATGCACGCGCATCAGCATGCCGGGCGTGAGCCTGAGCGCCGCATTGTCGATCTCCACGCGCGCCTGCAGCGTGCGGCTGCCCGTGCTGATGCCGGGCAGCACTTCGCGGATGCGGCCGGTGAAGTGCCGCGCCGGATCGCCCGCGAACGTCGCGTCGACCGCCATCCCCGGCTGCACGTTCAGCGCGAGCGCTTCCGGCACCTCGACGATGAGCCAGAGCGTCGACAGCCCCGCGATCTTCGCGAGCGTCTGTCCCGGCGCGACCATCGCGCCGTCCCGCACGTTCAGTTCGCTGACGACGCCGGTTTCCGGCGCGCTCAGCACGACGTGCGTCTGCGCGCGGCCGGCGCGATCGAGCGCGGCGATCATCGCGTCGGGCATCGACAGCGCACGCATCCGCGCGCGCGACGCATCGAGCAGGCTGCCGTCCATCCCGCCCCGCTTGAACGCGAGATATTCCTCCTGCGGCGCGAGCCATTCCGGCACGAACAGCGACGCGATCGGCGCGCCCTTTTCGATGCGCTGCATCGGCGCCCGTGCGTAGAGCCGGTCGATGTAGCCGGTGACGCGCGACTGCACGACGTCCGCGCGCGATTCGTCGAATTGCGTGGTGCCCACCGCATCGAAACCGTCCGCCGTCTGCTGCCGGCGCACGGTCGCATAGCGGATGCCGAGGTTCTGCTGCAGGCCCGGATCGATCCGGACGCCGCGTGCATCGCCGCCCTCGTCCGCATAGACGGGCTGCAATTGCATGTCCATGAACGGCGATTTCCCCGGTTTGTCGAAGTGCTGGTTCGGCACCATCGGGTCGTGCCAGTACAGCACCTTGCGTCCTGCCTGCGAATCGGGCGTGCCTGCCGCCGCGACGGCAGCCGTTGCCGCGCCGCCCGATGCATGGCGCATGCCCGCGACATAACCCGCGCCGAGCAGCGCCGCGCCCGCGCATGCCAGCAGCACCGCACGCGCCAGTGATTGCTTCGTCATGAGGTTCTCCTTCACTGCGCGGCGGCCATCGTCGACGGCACGACCTGATATTCGAGCTGCGCCCAGGTCCGCGACACGTCGCGTCCGAGCTCGAGCACCTGCAACTGCGCGTCCAGTTGCGCGCGCCGGGCGGCGAACGTGTCGGCGAGCGAACCGGTGCCGGCCCGGTAGGCGGCCGTGGCGAGCTGCACGCGCTGCCCGGCGGCGGGCAACAGCGATTCGCGCAGGGTCGCGAGGCGTTCGCGGCCGCTTGCCAGCGTTTCGGACTGCGTACGGATATCGGCTTGCACTTGACGCAGCGTGTCCTCGTACATCAGGCGCGCCTTCGTCGCGAGCGCGGCCTTTTCGGCGACGTCGCGGTTCTGCCGGTTCTTGCGATCGAGCGGCAACGGGATCGTGACGCCGACGGACACCATGTTCGAATACGCGCCGCCGCGCTGCTGGTACGCGATCTCCCACGTCCAGTTCGGGCTGCGCTCGCTGTCGGCCACCGCGGCGTCGGCCTCGGCGACCGCGATGTCGTCCGCGGCGGCGACGAGCGCCGGTTGCGACACGCGCAGTTCGTCCGGCGGCAACGACGCCACGAAGGATTCGGGCGCGGGCGGCGTACCCGTCACGTCCGTGACGGGCGCAGCCGTCCAGCGGCCGAGCGCGATGAGTGCGGTGCGATAGGCCTGCCGCGCGTCGAGCACCTGATCCTGCGTTTGCGCCAGCATCGCGCGAGCCTGGACGACTTCGCCCGCGCTCGCCTTCGCGCCGCGATACGACGCCTGCGTCGCGTCGAGCTCATGCCGCATGTGATCGAGCAGCGCCTGGCGAAGCGCGAGCGCCTGCTTCGCGTAGATGGCGTCGAGCCAGGCCGCCGCGGTCCGCTGGCGCACCGTGGCCAGCTGCACGAGATAGTCCGCGCGTTCGCGGCCGACTCGCTCGTCGGCCAGCGCCGCGCGCAGCCGCCGCTTGTCGCCGGACACCCATTCCTGCTCGATGCCGATGCGGCGCATCGTCATGAAGTCCTGGCCGACGGTGAAGCGCTGCCCGCCGTTGACCGGCAGGTTGTCGATGCCGGCCTTGAGCATCGGGTCCGGCAGCTGGCCGGCCTTGACCGCCGCTTCCGAACTCGCGCGCACCGAAGCCTGCGCGGCCTGCATCGACGCGGAACGTTCGGTGGCGGCCTGCAGCGCGGCGTCCAGCGTGACGGGCGACTGCTGCGCATGGGCGCCCGCCGCCAGCAGCGCCGCCCAAAGCACGGGCGCGCGCCGGCACGCACGCCGCATGCGCGGCGTGCAGAAATCGAATGACATGGTGTAACCCCAAGTCGGAACCCCAATGGATTCCACGTCCCGAACACGGGACGAACCTCACCGCCTAGGCGGTGAACCGGTCAAATCGGGATCAGCTGATGCGGGGCGGGCGCCACAACCCGTTCGGGTCGCGGATCGGGACGGACTGCGCGTAGTGGAAGACGATCGTGCTGGCGAATGCAGCGGGACGGCTCACGTCGGCGCGGGCGGCCGGGTGATAGAGACTGCCGAACTGGCATTGGGCCGTCACCTTGCAGGCCATGCCCTTCGCTTTGGCCTTCGTGGCGTCGGTGGGCGACGCTTTCATCGAATCGCAGCCGCTCATGTCGGCGGACATGCTCATGCCCGCGTTCGCTTCCATCGACATCGTGTGCTGCATCGGACATTCACCGGTCAAGCCGCTGGCTGCCAGCCCGCTGATGGGCAGCACCGCGCAAATCAGCAGCAGGATGAAGGTCCGAAGCAGTTTCATGGCGGCGATTATAGCGCGGCGGTTCGCGGTATGGCGCGGCGACGTGAGCGGCTTCTTACGGTGTCCGGCGCCGCCCCCAAAACGCGCTAGCGTGCCAGCCCGTCCGCGGCGAGCACCTGCTGCACGGCCGGCCGCGCCCGCACCCGCTCGTACCACGCGCGCAGGTTCGCATGGCGGCTCAGGTCGATGTCCGCGTTGTACACCGAGCGCATCCAGTCGGCCTTGCCCCAGCCCGTCAGCGCGAACAGGTACGCATCGGCGACGGTGAACGTGTCGCCCGTCACATACGGGTTGCCGTCGAGCTGCCGGTCGATCCACGCAAAGCGGCTGTCGAGCTTCTGCCGCACCGGGTCGACGTATTGCCCCGCCTGCACCGCGTAAAGCAGCGGGATGAAGCCCTTGTGGATCTCGGTGCCGAGGAAGTTCAGCCATTCCATCAGCCGGTAGCGGGCGAGCGTGCCGTACGCGGGCGCGAGCCGCGCTTCGGGGCGCCGGTCCGCGAGATACTGCGCGATCACCGGTCCTTCGCGCAGCATCGTGCCGTCGTCGAGTTCGAGCAGCGGCACGTAGCCGAGTTCGGTCACATCGTAGTAGTTGCGTCCGTCTTCAATGACGTGTTTGCGCGCGTCGACCTTGATGACCTGCGCGTCGATGCCGCTTTCGCGCAGCACGATGCAGATGGCCTGCGAACAGCTGCCGGGAGCGTGATAAAGCTTCATGCGTTTCCTTGATTGGATGGTTCGACTATCGATTCGCCGCGACGCGGGCGCTAATATCTCGCATCGGCGCGGCGCTGAGAAGAAGGCAGTCGTTTGTGCCGTAGTCACAAAAAAGTTACCGACAGGGTCAGCGGCATGAAGACGAGTGCGACAGGATGTTCCGTGGAAGAAGCGATGCGCATGCTCGGCGGCCGCTGGCGGCTGCTGCTCGTGTCGTATCTGCTCGACGGGCCGAAGCGCTTCAGCGACCTGCGCCGCGACATGCCCGGCATCTCGCAGCGGATGCTGACGCTCGATCTGCGCGCGCTCGAGGACGCCGGCTTCGTGCGGCGCACCGTGTATCCGGAAGTGCCGGTGCGCGTCGAGTACGATCTGACCGCGGACGGCGACCGGCTGCGGCCCGTCGTCGAGGTCATGCGCGCATTCGGGCTGTGGCTGAAAGCGCGCGATGCGCATGGCGAGGTCGACGCGCAAGCCGCGCTGCCCCGATAACCCCTTACCGAGAGAAACATCATGGAACTACACGCTACCGTCGGCGCGGCCACGTCCGATGTCGACGACGACGAAAGCTTCGCGAACATCTATTGCCACGACGCGGCGCAGAACTATTGCTTCTCGCTGCTGCGCTTTCCGGAGGAAACGTCGATCGAGGTGATGGTGCTCGACCAGCTCACCGCGCACGTGAACGATCTGTCGGTGCGCCTCACGGGCGACACGCTCGACGTCGAACTCGACGAGCGCACCGCCGAGCGGCTCGACGGCAACACGCATTACGTGATTCATCTTGCGCCCGGCGAACACGATCCCGTCGCGCTGCGCGCCGCGCTGAAGGAAATCTTCGACGGCAAGAGCGGATATCGCGACGACAGCGCAAGCGCGTAACGCGACCCGCCCGATACGCGTTCACATCCCGCGCGTTCGCCCGCCGCCCGCGACACGCGTTTCGCGATTCCTGCCGCTGCGCCTCGCGCCTGCGGGGGCGGCGCGACCTCACGGGCGGCACGCGCTATGCAGCCAGCGCGGCCGCCTTGATGTTGAACGCGCGCAGCAAGTCCTCGCGGAACGCATCGACGATCGGCTTGCCGCTCGCGTTGCGCTTCATCGCGAGATGCAGCGGCACATCGAAGCCGAACGTCGCACGGCCGACGGCCTTCACGAGCCCACGCTGCTCGAACGGCTCCGCGTAATGCGCGGGCAGGTAGCCGAGATGGCCGCCCGACAGGATCAGGATCGTCGCGGCCTCGATGCTGTCCGCGCTCGCGGTCACGCGCCGCTCCGGCAGCGGACACTGTTCCTCCGGCACCGGATAGGTACGCCACACCCAGTCGTGCGCCTGCAGGTCGTCCATCGACACCGGCCGCGACACATGGAACAGCGGATGGCCGCGACCGCAGTAGATCACCTGCTCCTCGGTAAACAACGGCGTGTAGTCGAGCCCCGGCACGCGATGCCAGAAATACCCGATCGCGAAATCGAGCTGGTTGTTGACGAGGCCCTCCTCGAGTTCCTGCGGCGATGCGACCTTCATCGAGAACGTGACGGCCTGGTCGCGCTTGCGGAACGTGCCGATCGCGTCGGCGACGCGCGCGTTCTCGACGAGCGGCGCCTGCCCGATCAGCCCGATCGACAACGTGCCGACCAGCTTGCGGTCGATGTCGCGCACGCGCGCGACGAACTCCGACGTCGCCGCGACCAGCGTGCGCGCCGTGGCCGCGAAGCGTTCGCCCTTCGATGTCAGCCGAAAGCCGCCGCGACCGCGGTCGCACAGCTTGAAGCCGACACGCGCTTCCAGCGCGGAGAGCTGCGTGCTGATGGTCGACTGCCGCACGCCGAGCGATGCCTCGGCGGCCGTGATGCCGCGTGCGTCGACGACGGCCAGGAAGACCCGGATGAGCCGGAGATCGAGATCGGTGGTATTCGAAAACATGCTTCAAGCCGCTGCGCTTCTCGCGCGTTGCCGGGCCGGCACGACACCGGCCGCCCGCGCCGATGAACCTGACCGGACGCGCGCCGTCATCGGCAACGGCACGCGCCATACCCGTCGTTCGTGAACGACCGGCGCTTACATCGGGAAGCCCATCGCCTTGAGCCCGTTGATCCACGCGCGCTTCCAGCCGCCTTCGGCGTCCGCGCCGTCGAACGCGTGGAACGTGATCTTCGCGGCGACCCAGCGCATCGGCTCGGGCGGGATGTAGCTCGGGCTCTGGTTCGCGATGTCGAGCTTGCGCTCCGGGCTGTCGCGGTCGAACAGGATGTTCAGCCCCATGAACGCGCCGAACCGGCTCGCCGCGACGCCGAAGCCCGTGTAGCCGGCGACGAACACGGCCTTGCCGCCGAGATAGCGCTTCGCGAACACCGAGCCGCGCGAGCAGTAGTCGATCGGGCCGCCCCACGCGTGCGAGAAGCGCACGTCCGCGAGTTGCGGGAAGGTCCGGTAGAACGCCTCCGCGAGCCGGTAGTAGGTTTCGCGCCGGCCGTCCTGGTGCGGTTCCGGGTCGCCGTCGAAGTGATAGCTGACCAGCCCGCCGAAGATGATGCTGTTGTTCTTCGTCAGCCGGAAATAGTTGAGCTGCGTGCGCGTGTCGTACACGCCCTGGCGATTCTTCCAGCCGATCCGCGCGAGCTGTTCGTCGGTGAGTGGCTCGGTCGCGAGCACGTGATCGCGCACCTGCATCACGCGGCGGTTGATATCCGGAATGCCAACCTTTGCGGTGCCGCTGCCGAACACGACACGCGGCGCGCGCACGCTGCCCTTCGGCGTCGTCACGTACACGGTGCCGCCTTCGTCGGTGACGGTCGTGAGCGGCGTGTGCTCGTAGAGCTTCACGCCGAGCGACAGCGCCGCGCGCTTGAGCCCCCACGCGAGCTTCGCCGGATGCACGATGCCGCTGCGGTTGCGCGACCACAGCGCGCCCGCGAACAGCGGCGAGTTCAGTTGCTCGAGCGTTTCCTCGCGGTTCAGCAGCACGACGTCGTGCCCGTATTCGCGATGCAGGTCGTAGTCGCCCTTCAGGTGCGCGAGGTGCCCGGGGTCCACCGCGACCGTCATCTCGCCGTTCCACTCGATGTCGGCGTCGATGGCGTAGCGCTTCAGCGTGTCCTCGAAGCCGTCGAGGTTGTGGTGGCCGAATGCCTCGAGCTGCGCGATGTCGTTCGGGAACACGCGCACCGCGTTCGGCAGCCCGTGCATCACCGACGTCGAGATGATCCCGCCAGCGCGGCCCGACGCGCCGTGCGCGACCTTGCCGGCCTCGATCAGCACCACGTTCAGGTGCGGCATCTGTTCCTTCGCCTGCACGGCCGTCCACAGCCCGGTGAAGCCGCCGCCGACGACCAGCAGGTCGGCCGTCACGTCGCCGACGAGTTCCGGCTCGGCGGCCGGCGCGGCCGGGTTGTCGAGCCAGTACGGGAACAGTTTCGTATTCGCGAGCGCCTCGGCGGCGCCCAGTGCGACCGGCGCGTGACGCGCGGCGTGCGCGTGAGCCGGTGCGGCTAGTGTTGCTTCGTTGACTTCCATTTCCATGATCCCAGCCATCCCACCTGATCGCGGCCCGCGCGTGCGATGCGTGCACGGCGTGCCGAATTCGCCGAATTCAGCGATTGCGCCGATTACTTCTATCGCCGCGGTTGCCTCGGTTGCGCCGACGGTGACGATCGGCGCGATGCACCGTAAGCCGCGACGCGCGCCTTCGACACCCGCGCGACGGACGTCGCCTGCAGTCGGTCGAAAACGCCGCCGCCGGGCCTCGCGTCCACCTGACGACGACGCCACGGCGGCCGCTCACATCACGACTTCTCGAGCAGCACGTAGAACTTCTTCGCGTCCTCGATCGTTTCCCAGCGGCCCGCGAAACCGGCCGGCAGCAGGTAGCCCTGGCCCGGCGTGAATTCCTTGCGGTTGCCTTCGACATCGGTCAGCGCGATCCGGCCCTCTACGAGCCACACCGCTTCGTCCGCCGCGGTTTCCGGGAACTCCACGGAGCCGACCTTGCCTTCCCACCAGCCGATGAGGTAGCTGCCGCTCTTGCCTTCGGCCGCGCGCCAATCGCTTTCGTCCATCCCGAAGTCGAGCTTCGTGAATTCGCCCACGCCTGCGCCCAGCGGCAGGATGTCCTTGATCAGTTTGGTCATTTGAATCTTTCGTCTCTCGATTGAAAAAAGCAGAGACAAAGTTACTCATTTACACTGCCCCGGTATGCCCCCCTGCGGGGGGGACAAACCGCGTTTTCCGCGGCGCGCAGGGTCGCAGGACTCCGTACCGTATTTCCCCCTAATGACGTTTTTGACTTCGGACGCTAGAATCGCCGCCGCTTTTCACCGGGGAACCGCATGCTGCTCAACGTGAACCCCTTCCACCGCGACACCGACCGCTTCAACGTGTCGTTCAAGGCGCTGGGCGAGCTGATCGAGACGGTCGGCACGCCGCACTTCGTGCCGCGTCTCACGCAACTGCTGAACGACGTCGTGCCGCTCGACGTCGCGCACGTCGAGCGCTCGCGCGTCGACGGCACGATGCCCACCGGCTACCGCTGCGAATGGATCGGCAGCAGCGGCATCGGCACCGCGACCGCCGACATCTCCGACGTGATGACGCTCTACTACGAGCGCTTTCTCGACAGCGACCCGCTGTTCGCGGGGCTGCGCGGCAAGACGGGCACGATGCTGGTCGTGCGCGACATCGCGGCGATCCCGCCCGGCGAATTCCGCCAGCGGCTGTTCGACGACGTGCATATCGCCCATGAATGCGTGCTCGCGCGCGGCACCCGCTATGCGCAGCATTCGATCGCGCTGGAACGCGGCCGCGACCGCCCGCCGTTCACGCTCGCCGAAATGAACCGCTTTCGCAGCATCAGCGACGTGCTGTTCCCGCTGCTCGAGCTGCACGCATCGACCACCGCCGCGCGGCGCATCGCGCACCCGACGCCCGACGTGCATCCGCTCGCGCAGTTCGACGCGCGGATCGCGGCCGACGGCGTGAAGCTGTCGAAGCGCGAATACGAAACCTGCAAGCACCTGATCTCCGGCAAGACCGTGCCGGAAACCGCCGACATCCTCGGCGTGCGCGTCGCGTCGGCCGAGTCGTACGTGAAGCGTGCGTTCGCGAAGCTCGGGGTGCGCACGAAGCGCGAACTGGCTGCGTGGGGCTCGGCCGTGCCGGCGTTTCCTGCGGCCGCAACGCGTGACCACGTAGGCAACGACGGCGACGACGCCGACTGATCCGGTCGCGCCGCCCGCGATCGCCGACTGATCCGGTCGCGCGTCGATGCGGCGCCGCCGTTCGCATCGAGACCCGTCGATGTAAACGTTGCGACTTCAAGATCTTCGCGCCCGCGTTCTCCTCTACCATCGGCCGATCGCTTTTCACCATAAAGAGGAGACGGCCCCATGCACCGCGAACTGAACCAGCCGATGGGCGGCAACGAGATGCCGCGCTTTGGCGGCATCGCCACGATGATGCGCCTGCCGCAGGCCGACACGACCGACGGCCTCGACGTGTGCTTCGTCGGCGTGCCGCTCGACCTCGGCACGTCGAACCGCTCGGGTTCGCGCTTCGGCCCGCGCCAGATCCGCACCGAATCCGTGCTGCTGCGCCCGTACAACATGGCCACGCGCGCGGCGCCGTTCGATTCGCTGCAGGTCGCCGACATCGGCGACGTCGCGACCAACCCGTATGACCTGAAGGATTCGGTGCGCCGCATCGAGCACGCGTATGACGAGATCGTCGCGCACGGCTGCCGGCCGATCACGCTCGGCGGCGACCACACGATCGCGTGGCCGATCCTGCGCGCGCTGCACAGGAAATACGGCAAGGTCGCCGTGGTGCACGTCGACGCGCACGCGGACGTGAACGACACGATGTTCGGCGAGAAGATCGCGCACGGCACGCCGTTCCGCCGCGCGGTGGAAGACGGTCTGCTGCAATGCGACAAGGTCACGCAGATCGGCCTGCGCGGCACCGGCTATCACGCGGACGATTTCGACTGGTGCCGCCAGCAGGGCTTCACCGTCGTGCAGGCGGAGGAATGCTGGAACCGGTCGCTCGCGCCGCTGATGGCGCAGGTGCGCGAACGCGTGGGCGACACGCCGGTGTATCTCAGCTTCGACATCGACGGTCTCGATCCGTCGTTCGCGCCCGGCACCGGCACGCCGGAAATCGGCGGCCTGTCGGTGCAGCAGGGTCTCGAGATCATTCGCGGGATGAAGGGGTTGAACATCGTCGGCGCGGATCTCGTCGAAGTGTCGCCGCCGTACGATCCGACCGGCACCACCGCGCTCGTCGGCGCGAACCTCGCATTCGAGATGCTCTGCGTGATGCCGGGCGTCGCCTACCGCTAATCCGATCGACAGGAACACGTTCATGTCCACCGCCGAGCTTTCCCCTTCCGCCGCGGCCATCGTGCTGCCCGCCGCGCGCATCGCCGGCCAGCCCGTGCGCACGCATTCCGATGAAGCCGGCGCGCCGATCTTCGATGCGTCGACCGGCGCGACGATCGGCTGGCAGGAATTCGCGACGGCCGCGCACGTCGACGCCGCGGTCCGCGCCGCGCGCGACGCGTTCGCCCGCTGGCGCGACACGCCGCCCGCCGAGCGCGGCCGCCTGCTCGCGACGATCGCCGAGCGCGTCGAAGCCGACCGCGAGCGGCTCGCGGCGCTGCAGATGCAGGTGAGCGGCAAGCCGCCGTTCGAGGCCGACGCCGACGTCGGCGACGTCGCCGCGACGTTCGCGTATTACGCGACGCTGTGCGGAAACCCGGCGCTGTTCGAGGCCGAGCCCGTCGCGTTGCCGAGCGACACCGTCGCGGCCGAGCGCTTCCACGACGCGCTCGGCGTCGCCGCGCTGATCGTGCCGTGGAACTTCCCGATGGTCACGACCGCGTGGAAGCTCGCGCCCGCGCTCGCGGCCGGCTGCACGGTCGTGCTGAAGCCGTCCGAACTGACGTCGCCGGCCGAGCACGCGCTGCTCGACCTGATCGCCGAAGCCGGCGTGCCGGACGGCGTCGTCAACGTCGTGAACGGCGGCGCCGAGGTCGGCGCGGCGCTGACCGCGCATCCGCTGATCGACAAGATCTCGTTTACCGGCAGCACGGCCGCCGGCCGCAAGGTCATGCAGGCCGCGGCCGAGGACATGAAGCGCGTGACGCTCGAACTCGGCGGCAAGTCGTCGCTGATCGTGCGCGACGACGCCGATCTCGACGTCGCGGTGTCGCTCGCGGTCGCCGGCGCCTTCACGAACGCGGGCCAGATGTGCTCGGCCACCGCGCGCATCCTCGTGCACGACAGCCTCTATCGCAGCTTCATGGCCGCGTTCGAGACGGCCGTGCGCGCGCTCGTCGTCGCGCCGCCTGCCACCGCGGAGGTCGCGATGGGGCCGATGATCTCGGCCGCGCAACGCACGCGCGTCGAGGCGATGCTCGCGCAAGGCATCGCGGCGGGCGCGCGCGTCGCGTTCAGCGGGCGCGTCGCCGAGGCCGGCGGCAATGGCTTCTTCATGGCGCCCGTCGTGGTCGCGGAGCCGCCCGCCGACAATCTGCTGTGGACCGACGAGGTGTTCGGCCCGGTCGCGTGCGTGAAGTCGTTCCGCACCGACGACGAGGCGATCGCGCTCGCGAACGACACGCGCTACGGGCTCGTCGCGACCGTCGTGACGCGCGACGCGGAAATCGCGAAGCAGTTTCAGGCACGCGTGCGTGCCGGACTCGTGTGGATCAACGCGCCGCAACTCATCTACCCGCATGTGTGCTGGGGCGGCTTCGGGCTCAGCGGAATCGGCCGCGAACTCGGCGTGACGGGCCTGCGCAGCTACCAGGAACTGCGCCACGCGATGCGCGCGATCGATTGACCTGCGCGGCCGTTCAGGCCGCCTGCGACACCGTGCCCGGCGGGCCGGCGCGGCACCGCGGGCCATGCCGGCCGCGCGGGATGCCGAAGCCGCCGGGCACAGCGGCCCGGCGCATCTTCGGCACCGTCACCGTCGATGCGCGGCCGCTTCGGCCTCCGTATCGTGATACTCGACGAACGCCGCGATCTTCCCGCTTTCGATCGTGAGCAGGTGCACCCAGTCGTCCTCGTAAGTGCGCCCGGTCGAATGGACACGCCAGCGTTGCGTGCCGAGCACGACGACCCGGTTGCCGCTCGCGATGAACTCGAGCGGCTCGAAGCGTTCCGCGGTCTGCGTCGACGCAAGCGCCGCGAAGAACGCCGCGACCGCCTGCGGCCCATGTCGTCTGCCGACGAACGGAACGACGTCGGCCGGCCCCGGGATGAACCAGTCGACGCTGTCGGACAGCGTCTGCAGAATGCCCTCGATATCCGCGCGGCCGAACGCCGCGTATGCCTGCTGCACGAGTTGCACGTTGTCTTGTTCGCTCATCGCCCCCTCCCGTCATCGCAGGTTCGCCGCGTCGCGGCGCGGAATTCCGGCCGCGGACAATTCAGCATAGTCGAACCGCGAGGCGGCCCCCATGAGGGTCTCCGGCAATCGGGCCGTGTGGATTCCGTATGAGCAATCCGTTGCGTGGTCGCATCGCCCTGCCAAATGAAGCAATGCGCCGACGAATACGCGGCATGGCCGGGATCGGCGCTCCGCCACGAGACGAGATGCGGATGAGTCCGCGCCGATATCCCGCATAATCGGGCGTTGAGCGCCGCCGCGGGAAGAGACATCGTGCGAGCGCATCAATTCAAAACAGGAACGGGTGCGATCCGGCTCTCGCTGCAAGGCGCCGCCGCCCGCCCCGGGGGAAGACCAGGCAATCCCGCTGAAGACAGGACACCGACACATGGACCGAGCCGAGCACATCAGCATCGAACAGGCGGTCGATCTGCCCGCCGACGAACTGAACGGATGCGACTTTTCGTTCGAGATCGCGTGGGAGCTGAATGCGCCGTACCAGGATCTGCTCGATTTGCGCGCGCTGCCCGTGCAGCGCAAGGACTACGGCTTCGATCCGGCCGGCTGGGCGCGCGAGGCGTCCGGCGGCACCGCGCTGTTCCGCGCGAGCGCGGGCGGGCGCCTCGCGGGATTCGTCGCGATCACCGAAAGCTGGAACGGGATGGCCGAGATCGCGGAACTCGCGGTCGATCGCAGCTGCCGGCGGCAGGGGATCGGCCAGTTCCTGCTCGCGGCCGCGGAAGCGTGGGCGCGCAGCCGCGGGTTCGGCTTCATGCGGCTCGAAACGCAGGCGAACAACGTCGCGGCCTGCTGCACGTACGCGCGGGCGGGCTTCGTCGTGGGCGGCCACGACCGCTTCCTGTACGCCGACGGCGCGAACGACGGGGAAGTCGCCCTCTTCTGGTACAAGGATCTGCGCGACGGGCAAAGCGCGAAGAGCCGGACGGTCGATCCGGAATCGATGCGGCCGCTGTCCTGACCGACGGCCCACCGCCGCCCGCTCCGGTCCTGCTTGCGCCTTTGCTTGCGCCTTACTTCCGCGTCGCGACGATGAACAGGCGCGGGAACGGCAGCAGCACGGTGCCGTCGTCGAGCGACGGGTAGCCATCCGGACCGGCGAGCGCATCGCGATAGCGCGCGACGAACGCGTCGCGTTCGCCTTCATCGAGTGCCGCGAGGAACGGCCGCAGCGCGCTGCCCTTGAACCATTCGACGACCGCGTCGGCGCCGCCGCGCAGCGGATGGTAGTAGGTCGTGCGCCAGACATCCACCCGCGAACACGACGGCGACAGCAGCGCGTAGTAATACCGCGCGTCGAACCGCTCGGTGCGCGCCGCGCCTTTGAGCTTGTCCGCCCAGGGCCCGCCCGCGGCGACCGCGCGCATCAGCCGGTGCGCGGGTTCGTCGAGGTTGTCGGGCATCTGCACCGCGAGATGGCCGCCCGGCGCGAGCCGGCCGACGAGCGACGGAAACAGCGTGTCGTGCGCCGGCACCCATTGCAGCACCGCGTTCGACAGGATCAGGTCGTAGCCGCCCGGATCATCCCACGTGGAGACATCCGCGAGATCGAAACGCAGCGCGGGCAGGCGCTTGCGCGCGGCCGCGATCATGTCCGGCGACGCGTCGATCCCGCGCACCGTCGCGTCGGGTGCACGCGCGATCAGC
Source organism: Burkholderia sp. Bp9099 (assembly GCF_003857805.1). Lineage (NCBI taxonomy): Bacteria > Pseudomonadati > Pseudomonadota > Betaproteobacteria > Burkholderiales > Burkholderiaceae > Burkholderia > Burkholderia sp. Bp9099. The sequence continues at coordinate 160,246 of NZ_QTPU01000016.1, read as the reverse complement.
GCTTCGGTCGAATTGCCGGGCCCGCAGCCGATGTCGAGCGCGGTATGGATCGGCGTGTCCGGCACGGCGGCCAGCAGGTCGCGGACAGGCCGCGTGCGTTCGTCTTCGAATCGCACGTACTGTCTGGCGTATTGATCGAGTGGCGTTGTCACGATATGCCTCCGGGTCGGCGTGGACGGCGTCGCGCTACCCGTTGCCGTCGATGCAGCACATGCTGCGATCCCGCCGGTCTTCGGTAGCGACGCCGGCGCGGTGACGTCAGGCTACCTCGCTCAAAGCGTCTTGACCATGAACACGCGCGCCGTCCCTTCCGGCTCGCACGGCACCTCGCCGAACGCCTCGTAACCGTGCTTCCGGTAGAAGTCCGGCGCCTGGAACGTAATCGTGTACAGCACCGCGCGGGCACACCCGCGCCGCTTCGCTTCCGCTTCGGCCTCGCGCAGCAGCCGGCTGCCGAAACCGCCGCCACGCAGCGATTCCGGCAGGTAAAAGAGGTCGATGAAGAAGAGGCCCAGCGACGTCCGGCCGGTGAGGCCGCCCACGACCTCGCCGGTCGCGGGATCGGTCACGTAGACGTCGAGCGCCGCCGTGTCGGATCGGCCCGTCATCGCGTGGTTGAACTCGCCGAGCTTGCGGCTGATGAGGTCGCGTGCGGCCGGCTGCTCGATGTCGGTCAGTTGAAGCGAAACGGCGGGATGCGCGTTCATGGCGTGAAGGTGTACGTGAAGGGGCCGCCGGGCCTGCAGCGCCCACGGCGGACGTCGTGAATCGACGCGGCGCGGAACGACCAGGCGTCAGTTGTACCCGAGAATCGCCACCGCCGCGACATCCGGCCGATCGATCGTGCTGCCGACGAGCGACGTCATCGGCTCCTGCAGCACGGCCTGATACGACGTCACGCGCACCTCTTCCGGCGCGCCGGCGTCATCCCGAACGGGTTCGTCGAATGCGTCGTAGCCAGTGAAAAAACCCGCTTGCGATTGCGTAAAAGTCATCTCCACTCCTTTCGATATGTCGTCGATGTTCTGATTCAATTTGCCTGTTTCAACGCCGCCGCTTGCACGGTTGCGCCGCCATGCGCGGCCTCCGACCGCGCGAGCTGCGCGCGCGTGCGCCGCGTGATGTGAATCACCGCGAACACGACCGGCGCGATCAACAGGCCTTCCGCGAGTTCGGGATCGACCGGCAGGTTCATCACGTGCAGCGCCTTGAACGCCGCGGTCGCGAGCGACAGCACGTAGTACGAAATGGCCGCCACCGACAGCCCTTCGACCGCATGCTGCAGATGCAGCTGGTTGCGCGCGGTGCGCTCCATGCCCGCCAGCAGGCGCGTGACGTCCTTTTCCTGCGCGAGATTCACACGCGTGCGCAGCAGGTCGACCGCGCGGGCGATCCGCGCGGCGATCTGCTCGTGACGCGCCCACACGCTGCGGCAGGTTTCCATCGCCGGCGCGAAGCGCCGCTCCATGAACTCCGCGATCGTCGGCATCCCTTCGATGCGCTCCTCGCGCAGCTCGTGGATGCGCGCCAGCACGAGCTTTTCGTAAGCACGCGACGCGCTGAAGCGGCCGCCGGACCCCGACAGCGCTTCGACCCGCACCGCGAGATGCGTGAGCTTCACGAGCAAGGCCGCGTCGTCGCCGTCGGCGCCGCCCGCGTCCATCCGCTGCATCAGCGCATGCAGCGCAGCGTGGATCTCGTCGAGCTCGCGGCTCATCCGCCGTGCGACCGGCAACGCGAGCAGCGCCATCATCCGGTACGTCTCGATTTCATGGAGGCGTTGCAGCAGGCGGCCGCCCTGCTCCTCGCGGAAATCCTCGTCGACGACGAGAAAGCGCATGAAGCCGTCGTCGCGCACATGCCAGTCGCAGTACACCTTGCCGCCGCCGAGCACGTTGCTGCCGACGAGCGCGGGCCCGTCGATCCAGCGGCGCAGGTCGCCGCACACGAGCCGCGCGGCATCGCCCGACAGCAACTCCATGCGCACCGCGACGAAGCGGATGCCCGCGAGCCGTGCGAACCAGGCGGCCGGAATCCCTTCGATCGCGAGATCGTCGAAATAACCGGTGTCGCGGCGCGGCGCGACGAACGTGAAGGTCGAGAATTCGGTGTGGCGCTCCCACTTCAGGTACCAGCCGCCCGGCGATTGCACCGCGTAGTGGGTCGCGCCGTCCTGCGGCGCGGCAATGCCGGTGTCGCGGCACAGCGCGTGCAGCAGCGTTTCGTGGATGTCGGGCTGGCCGTCCGCGTAGATCGCGTAGTGCGTGAGCGACACGGCTTCGGCGAGCCGCAGGAACGGCCGCGCATGCAATTCCGCGGCCAGTGCGGCACGCAATGGATGATCCATCATCGGTACACCACTCTTCCCTGTTCGGCGCTGCGTGCCGGGCACGCCGGCGTGATCGCCGCACCGCATCGAACGATGCGGCCGGCTCGATGCCACTATGGCAGACACACAGCGACAATAAAAACGCATAATGCTGATCGTTACGTTCAGTTTTCCTGATACCGATGAAGATGCTCGATCACGACGTGCTGGCCACCGTCGTCGCCGTCGCGGAAACCGGCAACATGACCCGCGCCGCCGAAGCGGTGAACCGCTCGCAATCGGCCGTGAGCATGCAGATCAAGAGCCTGGAAGACGCGATCGGCCGGCCGCTGTTCGTGCGCAAGCCGCGCAGCATCGTGCTGACGCGCGAAGGCGAGGTGCTGCTGGGATTCGCCAGACGAATGCTGGCGCTGCGCGACGAGGCGTGGGCGGCCGTGGTGCGGCCGGAAGTGACGGGTAAGGTGGTCATCGGCGTGCCGGACGACTATGCGTCGTCGCTGCTGCCGTCGGTGCTGAAGAAATTTTCGGCGACCTATCCGAAGGTCGAGATCCAGGTGATCGGGCTGCCGAGCAGCGCGCTCGCGCCGCTCCTGAAGGACGGCACGGTCGATCTCGTGTGCGGCACGCGCATCAAGGGGCTGTCCGGCGACTTCATCCGCCACGAGCCGATGGCGTGGGCCGCGATGACGAACGGGCCGCGCGTATGGGAAGAACGGCCGCTGCCGATCGCGGTGTTCATGCCGGGCAGCGTCGCGCGCGAGAACGCGATCCGCAGCCTCGAACGCGCGAAGCTGCCGTTCCGCACTTCGTATGAAAGCCCGAGCCTGCTCGGTCTGCTCAGCATGGTCGAGGCCGGCCTCGCGGTCGCGCCGCTCGCGCGCTGCGCGATTCCCGCGCAACTGTCGATGCTCGGCCGCTCGCACGGGCTGCCCGATTTGCCGCCGCTCGAACTGATCCTCGCGCGCAGCACGAAATCGAAGCGCCCGCCGTGCGACTTTCTCGCGGAACAGCTGATGGAAGACCTGCAGCGGCAAACCGGGCAGACCGGCGACGCGTGATCAGCGTGTCGCGCCGAACCCGGCCGCGCCCAGCGCCGCATTGACGTTCGCGGCCACCCGATCGACGAGCGCTTCCAGCGTATCGCCGCATACCTGCGCGTGTTCCGGCGCGACGTGCTCCGCGCGTTGCCAGCCCCACTGCGCGCCCGGCACGACCGACAGCGTCGCGCCGAAGCGGTTGCCATGGCGGCGGCCGAAAGTGCTCACGCGCCGCCCGGCCACGTAGTCCTGCTCGGGCAGGCAGAGCCGGATCTCGACCGCGACCTGGTCGCGATCGTTGACGCGCGCGGCGGGGCTCACCGACGCTGCGAACACCTTGCCGATCCGCCAGGTCACGAAGCTCTCCCAGGCCTCGAGCGGCCCGCCGGCCGCGTCGACCCGCTCGGTGTCCACCGACCACTGGTGCCGGTCGGGCACGACGATCGCCTGATGCAGCAGCATTTCGGCCACGCGCACCGTCGTCACGAGCTGACGCGCGAGTTGCTGGCCGGACGGCAGCGACGCCGTCCGTAACCGGCTGCTCGTCGGCCGCGCGACAGGTACGGCTTCCAATAGATCCATGACTCCTCCGTATTCGTGATCGGCGCCGCGCACGCAGCATCGCGCGCCGGTTCGCCGCCTGCGGGCGGGCGACACGGCGACCGGCGATCGGGCGGCGGATCGGACAAGCCATCAAGGAACGAACGACAACCCACGAGCAACAACCGTTCCCGGCTTCACCGTGGGCTCGGCCCGACATGCAACCGGCGCGCGACCGGCCCGATCACCGCATCGGCCTGCTGCGCGATCAGCATGTGCAGGGTGAAATCCAGGTCTTCCGGCGCGATGTCGAAGTGCACGTGGACCACGTCGCGCACGGCACGCGCGCTGACGACATACACGCCGAGCGGGGAATGCAGCAGCGCCGCGAGCCGGGCGTGCGCGCGTTCGCCGGAATCGGCCGTCAAGGTGACGGGCAACTGCAGGCGCGGGCGCGGCGCCGGGAACGGAATGACATTGCTGGGTGCGCCGGCGCGCAACGGGCGGCCGGCGACATCGCAGGCGGGAACGGGATGAATGAAGGTCATGGAGCGGACGGAGGCCGTCCCGGCTGTTCGACACGTCCCCAGCTTAGAAGAGACCGGATAAACGTCGTGCAAAAAACCGGGCCGCCCGTGCAAAAAACGGCACGGGGGACATAACACGACACCGAGCTGCGGCGGGCCGCGCGATCGTCATGCGCGCGTTGCGGCCGCGCGCCGCGGTTCGCGTCAATCTCACCCGCGTTTGCGCCGCCCCGCTAAGCGAACGCTTCGAGCGACGCGCGCCGCCGCTCGTCGACCATCGATTCGATCAGCGAAACCAGATCGTCGGTCAGCGGATCGCAGATGCCCGGCGAGCGATGCAGTTCGAGATCGGCCGCCGGCAGCGGCGGCAGCCCGTCCGTCTCGTCGAGCACGCGCCAGTTCTCGGGCAGCGTGCAGCGGTCGATCATCGTCACGGCCGCGCCGTGGTTCACCGCGATCTTGATGCCGGTCGGGCTCTGGCTCGTATAAACGACGTGATACGGCCGCTCGGCCGTCGCGAGTGCCTGCAGCCCGCGCTGCCGGTAGCAGCACGTCTCCGGAAACAGCGCGAGCGGCACCGACGCCTGCGGGCCGAGCGCGAAATCGCGGTGCGCGGCCCACACGACCTCGTGCCGGCCGAGCAGCCGCCCGCCCGCGTTCGGCCCGTGCCGCACGACGAGCGCGACGTCGAGCTCGCCGGCCTGCAGCCGTTCGAGCAGTTCGAGCGAGGTGCGGCAATGCACGTGGAAGCGCGCGCCCGGCCGCATCGCATAGAACGACTTCAGCAGGTCGGGCAGCCACAGCTCCGCATAGTCCTCGGGCAGCCCGAAGCGCACGACGCCGCGGTCGCTGCTCGCCTGCTTCAGCGCAAGGATCGCGTCGTTCTGCACCTGGATGATGCGGCGCGCATGGATCAGGAAATTCTCGCCGTCGCGCGACAGTTCGAGCCGCCGGCTGTTGCGCATGAACAGGTGCGTGTCGAGCCGCTCCTCGAGCGTGCGGATGCGCAGGCTGATCGTCGATTGCGTGCGATGCAGTTGCCGGGCCGCAGCGGTGAAGCCGCCGCTCTCGACGACGGCGACGAATGCGCGGATCAGCTCGGGATCGAGCGAACTGAGCTTCGACCAATCGGGCCTTTGAATGGCAGCCATCGGAATTACTCGCTTTCGAAAAAAGAAGGGAAGACGAAAGATAGGGCTCGGAGCACGCCGATTGTTGTCCGGAAGCGCCCGGCCCTCCAACCCCTGCCCGGGTATGACAAACCCGGAGCCGGTTCGCGAATGCCCACCCGCCGACCACGCCCCGCCCGCCGTCACGACGCCGGCCGAGGCCCGCCCGGCGGGCCTCCGCGCGCCGGGCCCAGGGCATTCCCGGAGACGACGAAAACTCATAGCCCGATCAGAAAACATCGATTCACCGGCCGCGCCGCGGCCCACCACAATCGCCTCACTCCCAACCTAATCGACGAGACACCGCAATGACCGCATCTCAACCCAGGCAGCTTTACATCGGCGAAGGCTTCGAAGGCCCCGGCGTCAACCTCGCGCACATCAACGTGCTGGTCGGCCCGCGCAACGGCCCGGCGGGCCAGGCGTTCGCCACGGCCCTCGCGACGCCGTCGGCCGGCCATGCGCCGTTCGTCGTGATCGCGCAGCCGGGCGTGCCGACCAAGCCGCTCACGCTGTACGTCAACAAGGCGCAGATCGCCAACGATTTCCACGGCAACGCCACGTGGGGCGCGTCGCAGGCCGGCATCGCGAAGGCCGTGGCCGAAGCGCTCGAGAACGGCACGCTGCCGCCCGAGGCGGAAAACGACTGGGTCGTCGTGTCGGCGAACTGGGTGAACCCGCAGACCGACGATCTCGATGCCGTGTTCGAGAACAACTATCGCGCGTGCCGCAACGCGATCGTCGCCGCGATGGAAGGGCTGCCGCATCGCGATGCGGTGTTCGCCGCCGCGCGCGACGTGTCGAACCCGTTCTACACCCCGAAGAAAAACTGACGACGACAAGCGGCCGACACAAGGCCGCACCTGGAGGAAACATGGAATACGTCCGCCTCGGCCAGTCCGGCCTGAAGGTGTCCCGCCTGTGTCTCGGCACGATGAACATGGGCACCCCCGAATGGAAGCCCTGGATCTTCGACGAAGCGCAGAGCGAGCCGATCGTGCGCCGCGCGCTCGACGCCGGCGTCAACTTCATCGATCTCGCGGACTTCTATTCGACGGGCGTCGGCGAGGAAGTGGTCGGTCGCATCCTGAAGCGCAACGCGCGCCGCGAGGAGCTCGTCGTGACGACCAAGGTCGGCTACGACATGGGCAGTTATCCGAACGCGGGCGGCCATTCGCGCAAGCACGTGCTCGACGGCATCGACGGGTCGCTGAAGCGGCTCGGGATGGATTACGTCGACATCTTCATGCTGCACTTCTTCGACGTGAACACGCCCGTCGAGGAAACCATGAGCGCGCTGCACGACATCGTGCGCGCGGGCAAGGCGCGCTATATCGGCGTGTCGACGATGTACACGTGGCAGTTCGCGAAAATCATGCAGGCCTGCGAACGAAACGGCTGGGACAAGCCGATCAACATGCAGCTGCAGCTGAACCTCGCGTATCGCGAGGAAGAGCGCGAGATGGTGCCGTACTGCATCGACCAGGGCGTCGGCGTGTCGGTGTTCAGCCCGCTCGCGCGCGGCCTGCTGACCTGCGAGCCGCAATCCACGCGCAACCAGACCGACTTCTTCACCGCGCAGATGTATGGCGACGCTGCGTCGCTCGCGATCGCGGAATCGGTCGCGAAGGTCGCGAAGCGCCGCGGCGTAGCGCCCGCTCAGATCGCGCAGGCGTGGGTGCTGAGCCGCCCCGGCGTCGCGAGCATGCTGGTCGGCGCGGATTCCGTCGCGCAGTTCGACAGCGCGCTCGGCGCGCTCGAAACGCAGCTCACCGAGGAAGAACTGCACGAACTGGAACGCAACTACACGCCGTGCGACCTGATCAACGACTACACGGCCGGCAAGCGCATCGCGCGCGCGTCGCGTCCGGCGCAGGGCAGCTTCGCAACGGACTGAAGGGCTGCGGCTCCGATGCACTGAAGGAACGACACACCATGAACGAATTTCTGAGGACCGGCCATTACATCGGCGGCGAATGGCACGAATCGCATGGCGCGAGCGATGCGACCTATCCGGTGCTGAACCCCGCGACCGGCGAGACGATCGCGAAAGTCGCGAAAGGCGGCGCCGACGACACGCAGCGCGCCATCGACGCGGCCGCGCACGCGTTTCCTGCGTGGCGCGCGCTGACCGCGAAGGAGCGCGGCGCACGCGTGAAGCGCTGGGGCAAGCTGATGCTCGAGCATCGCGATGCGCTCGCCGAGCTGCTGACGCGCGAGCAAGGCAAGCCGCTCGCGGAAGCGCGCGGCGAAGTCGCGTACGCGGCGAGCTTTCTCGAATGGTTCGCGGAAGAAGCGAAGCGCATGTACGGCGACGTGATCCCGAGCCCGAAGCCGGATTCGCAGATCGTGGTCACGCGCGAGCCGGTCGGCGTCGTCGCGGCGATCACGCCGTGGAACTTCCCGCTCGCGATGATCACGCGCAAGGCCGGCCCCGCGCTCGCGGCCGGCTGCACGATGGTGCTGAAGCCGTCCGAGGAAACGCCGCTGTCGGCGTTCGCGCTCGCAGTGCTGGCCGAGCGCGCGGGCGTGCCGGCCGGCGTGTTCAACGTCGTGTCGGGCGACGCGGTCGCGATCGGCGAGACGCTGACGAGCTCGTCCGTCGTGCGCAAGCTGTCGTTCACGGGCTCGACGCGGGTCGGCAAGCTGCTCGCGAAGCAGTCGGCCGACACGCTGAAGAAGCTGTCGCTCGAACTCGGCGGCAACGCGCCGTTCATCGTGTTCGACGATGCCGATCTCGATGCGGCGGTCACGGGCGCGATCGCGTCGAAGTTCCGCAACACGGGCCAGACCTGCGTATGCGTGAACCGCTTTCTCGTGCAGGACGGCGTGTACGACGCGTTCACGCGCAAGCTGGCGGACGCCGTGCGCACGCTACGCGTCGGCAACGCGCTCGCCGGTGAGGTCGACCAGGGGCCGCTGATCAACGAGGCGGCGCTCGGCAAGGTCGAGCGGCACGTGGCCGATGCAACCGCGAAGGGCGCGCACGCGCTCACCGGCGGCAAGCGCCACGCGCTCGGCGGCACGTTCTACGAGCCGACCGTGCTGACCGGCATGACGGCCGACATGCTGATCGCCGAAGAGGAAACCTTCGGTCCCGTCGCCGGCTGCTTCCGCTTCACGACCGAGGAAGAGGCCGTCGCCGCGGCCAACGACACGCCGTTCGGGCTGTCCGCGTACTTCTACACGCGCGACCTCGGCCGCGCGTGGCGCGTGTCGGGTGCGCTCGAGAGCGGGATGGTCGGCGTCAACGACGGGATCATCTCGACCGAAGTCGCGCCGTTCGGCGGCGTCAAGCAATCGGGGCTCGGCCGCGAAGGCTCGAAGTACGGCCTCGACGAATACGTGGAACTCAAGTACACGCTGATGGCCGGCCTCGGCCGCTGACCGCTCCCCGCGGTCGACCCGCGCCGCGCGCCGCCCGGGCGCGCGGCGCCTTGCAGGGCGCTCGCGGGCATTCCTGCCCGCGCAGGCCGCTGCATCGCGCATGACAATCCAGGAGGCAGCTTGACCCCAGCCAACGTTCAATCCGGCACCGCGCGCGCGTTGCCGCTGTCGCGTGGCGCCGAGGCGCCGCACCGCCCCGTCGCGCTCGACGACGTGCCGCTCAACCGTTTCCACGTGAAGATCGCCGGCCTCACGTTCGGCGCGCATTTCACCGAAGGCTACACGCTCGGCACGATCGGTTATGCGCTCGCCGCGCTCGGCAGGCAGATGCCGATCGACGCGTTCTGGATGGGGATGATCGGCAGCTCGGCGCTGATCGGCATCTTCTTCGGCAGCCTCGTGTTCGGCTGGCTGTCCGACCGGATGGGCCGGCAGAAGATCTTCCTGACGAGCTTCGTGATCATCACGGCGGCCGCGTTCGCGCAGTTCTTCGTCACGTCGCCGCTCGAACTGTGCGTGCTGCGCGTGCTGATCGGCTTCGGGATGGGCGGCGACTTCACCGTCGGCCACGCGATCCTCGCCGAATTCTCGCCGCGCAAGCATCGCGGTGCGCTGCTCGGCTCGTTCAGCGTGATCTGGACGCTCGGCTATGTCGCCGCGAACGTGCTCGGCCTCGCGTACGGCGACGCCGCGCCCGACGCATGGCGCTGGCTGCTCGCGTCGGCTGCATTGCCTGCGCTGATCGTGCTGGTGCTGCGGATCGGCACGCCCGAATCGCCGCGCTGGCTGCTCGGCAAGGGCCGCGTGCAGGAAGCGCGCGCCATCGTCGCGAAACATTTCGGGCCGCACGTGATGCTCGACGGTTCGGCCGAACCGCAGGCGAATGCCGGCTTCGCGCGACTGTTCCGGCGTGACCTGATCCGCCGCACGCTTTTCAACTGCGCGTTCTTCGTGTGCCTCGTGATTCCGTATTTCGCGATCTACACGTTCCTGCCGACGATCCTGAAGACGATCGGCCTCGCCGAAGGCTTCGGTGCGGACCTGCTGCTGAACGCGTTTCTCGTGCTGGGCGCGCTGATCGGCATCTGGCTGACGATCCGGCTGTCGCGACGCGGCTTCCTGATCGGCTCGTTCGCGGTGACGTGCGCGTCGCTCGTCGCGCTCGCGGTGCTGCCGTCGGCGGCGGCCGTCGCGATGATCGTCGCGTTCGCGATCTTCACGCTGACGATGTCGGCGTTCAGCAACCTCGTCGGCGTGTTCCCGCCCGAGTGCTTCCCGACCGAAGTGCGCGCGAGCGGCGTGGGCCTCGCGATCGCGTGCAGCCGGCTCGGTTCGGCGATCGGCACGTTCCTGCTGCCGGCCGGCATCGCGACGCTCGGCTTTCACGCGACGATGTTCGCGCTCGCGGGCGTGTTGCTGGTGGGGATGATCGTGTCCATCGCGTGGGCGCCGGAGACGAAGCATCTGACGCTGGAGGAAGCGTCGGGGCATTGACGAGGGTGGCGGGCTGCGTGGCCGCCGGCTTCATCGCGCGCGAGGCTTTTGCCTCGACTCGCCGCCGATGCGCGCCGGCGACACCGAGCGCGATTCTGTCGCACCCGGTCGTGGGCGGGCTCGCTCATTCCGGGCGCGATGAGATGCTCGCGTTCGCTCAGAACAGAATCGACGCGTAGTCCCTCGCGCCGTGCAGGACGTGAAGGATGTCGATCCGCGTCGGCGGATCGCCGACGACTCGATAGAAGATCTGGTAGTTGCCGTACACGCGGTGCCGCACGCCGTAACGCTCGAAGCGCGGCACCAGCGGAAACGCCAGCGGCATCGCGGCCAGACTCATGCACTTGTCGCGAATCTCCCGCACGAACGTCACGGCGCGTTGCGGGTTGTCGCGTGCAATGTAATCGGCGACCGCTTCGAGTTCGGCAATCGCAAAATCGGGCAGGCGCACGATCAGGCCTGCCGATCCGCCTGCGCCCGATACTTCGCCTCGAGACGATCGAAGACTTCCGCCGCCTCGGCGCCGCGCCCTGCTTGCGCATCGGCCAGGCTGCGCGCGATCACCGCGTCCAGCGCGTTCAGTTGCGCCTCGCGATCCTGGATCAGGCGCACGCCTTCGCGCAGCACTTCGCTCTTGGACCCGTAACGCCCCGATTCGACCAGCTTCGCGACATAAGCCTCCAGTTGCTGGCCCAGTTCCGCACTGATCATGTCGACCTCCCGAACGGATTGAATTCGATCCATGAAGCGTATCCCGGTTATCAACTATTATCAAGAAGACGATCTCCAGAGGGGCAGCGCGAATGCTTTCACATCCGATCGGCCGGATGAACGGAACCTGATTCCGACAGGCTGCTGCGGCGCCGGCATTCATCCGGTTTCCGCCTTCACTCGTGAAGCCTTGCCGAACGCTCACCATGCGGACACCGATCATGATCGAAGACATCGTCACGCCACAACCCGGCCTGAAGGTCTATGCGTCGGACACCGACGTCCTCGCCGCGCACCAGGCCGCACTCGCGCGCCATTTGCATCCGCTCGTGTCGATCGACCTGTCGGCGATCGATCCGTATTGGGAAGGCTGAATCTACCCGCTCAGCCCGGTCGAACCTTATGACGGGGTCGTCGGACAGGACACGGCCGCGCACCACAACGACTATCTGCGCGCGAACTGGATCGGGTTCCGGCTCGACGAAAACAACCGCTATACGTTGCTCGGCGACCCGCGCTACTTCTATCCGGAGAACCCGCCCGACACGTACGGCGCAGGCTTTCGCAAGGAACTGGACGCGCATTACACCGGGCAACAGGCCATACGAGCCGGTCGGCCGCGCGGCGCTGCTGACGTTCGACTGGTCGTAAGGCCGGCGGGACGGCGGGCGTTCCGTCTCGCGGTTGGCCGTTCGGCGGACTCGGCGCGGCGGATTCGCGGCGATATGCTGGGGTTTTCCATTCTTCCGGCCGCCATGTCTACCCAACCCGTCGATCTCAGTCATACGTTGCCGTACGAGAAGGCATTTTTCGACGGTCACTTGGCGATCGAGCGTAACGATCTGGACATCTCCGCATTGCTTGGTATGGATGACGAAGTTCCTGACGGGTTGCTCGCTTCGTTATGCGGCGCGCCGTCCGGATCGGACGTACAGGCCTATCTCGACAGTGCGGGCAGACTGACGTTCTCCGTCACACACCCGACGTTGATCCAATCGGAAAACCGGATATCCGTCTTCCAAACCGGCGACTCGCAGGTACTCGAACTTCGCTCAATCGATCTGGTCGACAGCGCAGCCGCCGGGCTCGGCGCGGCTATGCTCTGGAGAATCGTTCAAGCATGTGATACGTTGGGCATCGCCCGGATCACCGCCTTCGCGATCGGCGGCCGCAAAGCGCCGCCGGAGTCGGGCGGCCAGCGGCTCTACGGATACTACGCGTGGCCGAGGTTCGGCTTCGACGCTTCCATTCCTGGCGCGCACGCAGACGAAGCCGCGCTGTTCCAGTTCTTTCGGGGATACCCGGTCGGGCTGGCCGATGGCTCGCTTCGATCACTACGCATGCTTTATACGACTCGAATCGGACGAGACTTCTGGCGAGCCGCCGGATCACATCGGTGGATGACATTCGACGTTGCATCGCATGGCGCATCCGTGCTGGCGCTACGCGATTACTTGATCGAGAAGGGGATTTACGATGCCAGAAAAGCATAGCCCGATAACCCGATTCCGGATTGCGCGGCCGTCAGCGGCACGCAGGCGCACGACGAACGGGAATCGTGTCGTCCGGCGCGCGGAAATGCGACGACTCCTTGAAGAATTCCTCGCATACGAACTCCGTCGCAATCTCGCGCGTGCGTCCTCCGCCGAACTGGCCGCACCGCCGATCAGCACGCCCGCCGCGCCGCTGCCGAGAACCGTCTTCAACGTGGGACGCATCGATCCGTCGAAGTGCAAGTTACCCATCATTTCGGAAGCCGAGGCCAGAGCCATCGGGGGCCGCGAAACGTTCATGCACTTCGGCCTGGACCCCGATTTGTATTCCTCGGCTGGTGACACTCTCTGACAGAATCGACGACAGCGACCGGGGCGATCCGCACGACCTCGTGACAACGGGTATCGGCACACGATCATGTCGCCCCGACCACGCCCTACCCCCGCCGCCCCGCCTGCCCCCGCAACCACGCGGCAAACGCAACCACGTGCTCGACCGCGATACTCTCCGGCTCGACATCGAGCCAATAGCCGAACGGTCCGATCGGCTGCACTGGCGACAGCCGCACGAGGCTGCCCTCGGCGATCTCCTCCTCGATCATGTTCAGGTCGACCACCGCGAGCCCCGCGCCCTTGCGCGCCGCGCGGATCGCCTGTTCGAGCGTGGAAAACTCGATGCCGTCGGCGATCCGCGCCACCGGCACGCCGGCCTGCTCGCACCAGTCGGCCCATAGCGTCAGGCGCTTGCCTTCGTGCAGCACATGCAGCGACGGCAGCCGGCCGAGCAGCACGTCGAGCGCATCGCCGCGATAACGCGGCGCGCCGACGAGCGCATGCCGCTCCATCAGCAGCAGCTCCGACTGCATCCCCGCGCGCGCCGCGCGCCCGAAGCGGATGTGGCAATGGCAGTCGTCGGCCGGCTCGGTGCGGATCGACAGCTCGACGTCGGGCAGCGCCTGCGCGAGCGTGCCGAGCCGCGGCGAAAACCACTGCGTCGCGAACGTCGGCGGCAGCGACACCGTCAGGCGCCGCTTCGCACCCGGCCGCGTGGCGGCGACTTCGTCGACGCCGCGTTCGATCGTATCGAACGCCTGCCCGATGAACGGCAGCAACCGCTGGCCGGCATCGGTCAGGCGCACGCCCTTGTGATCGCGCTCGAACAGCCGCGCGCCGAGCGCCTCCTCGAGCAGCCGGATCTGCCGGCTCACCGCCCCCTGCGTCACGCACAGCGAAACCGCCGCACGGTTGAAGCTCAGGTGACGCGCGGTCTCCTCGAAAAATCGCAGCGCGATCAACGATGGCAGGCGTCGCATGATGTGTGTCCCTTTCGTTCGTATCGTTCGTGCTGTTGCGAGCCGGCGCCGCCGACCATCCTGCGGGCAGCCCGGTCGCAACGAGGCGCGCCAACCGCCGCGCCGTAAAAGCCCCTGAGGCCCGCGCCCTCCGTCGCATCCATTCATCGTCCCCGCGCCCGCGCCGCCCGCCTACAATAAGCATCCCGCACCAGACACGACACCGCCCCGTGAGACGCAAGATGCCGGCGCTGAACGCGCTGAAAGCCTTCGAGATGGCCGGCCGCACCGGCAGCTTCACACGTGCGGCCGAGTTGCTCAACGTGACGCAGAGCGCGGTGAGCCGCCAGGTTCGCCAGCTCGAGGGCCAGCTCGGCGAAACCCTGCTCGAGCGCCGCCATCACCAGCTCGAACTGACGGCGGCCGGCCGCGTGCTGCTGCGCGCGCTGCAGCAATCGTTCGACAAGATCGAGCTGACCGTTCGCAGCCTGCAGGAAAAAACCCACCTGAACCGCCTGCGCGCGAACGTGCCGCCCACCTTCGCCGCGCGCTGGCTGATGCCGCGGCTCGGCCGGCTGCGCGACGCGCATCCCGAATTCGAGCTGAGCCTCACGACCCGCATCCACGACAGTCTCGGCGAATCGCGCGTGCTCGACTGCGCGATCCGCTTCGGCGACGGCGAATGGGACGGTTTCGACAACGCACTGCTGATGCAGGAGCAGCATATCGCCGTCTGCGCGCCCGCGCTGTATGCGCGGCTGCGACAGGACGGCGCGCCGATCGACCTGAACCGCTTCACGCTGCTGCACGTGCTCGCCACCGACGACCAGCGCTACCTGACCTGGCAGCACTGGCTGAAGGCCGCCGGCATCGCCGACGTCGACACGCGCGGCGGCTACGAATTCGACCTGCTCGACCACGCGATCCGCGCGGCGATCGACGGCCTCGGGATCACGATCGCCGATCGCCACATGGTCGCGCGCGAACTGGCGACCGGGCAGCTGATGCAGGTGCTCAACGTACACGTCGACGGCCACCAGTCGTACTGGTTCGTCACGCGGCCCGAGCAGACGAACCTGCCGCACATCGTCCAGTTCCGCGACTGGCTGCAGCAGGAAGTGTGGCTCGCGAAGCGCCATCTCGAACCGTCGTCGCCGCTGCCGCAAGTGCCGCTGGCCTAGCACACGATCCGCGCCCCAAGCGTAGCCGACCGCCCCGCGCCGCGCCGAAGCGTCAACCGCGGCCGACACCTTACCGGCTCCCGCTCGCGCGCGCATCCGGATCAGTCGAAAAATGCGGCCCCGCCGCCGCCCGTCCCGCTCCCGGCCCCCGCCACGGCAGCCTTGCCGGACGCGCGATTCCGGCCGATCGAACGAGTAACGTGCGTTTTTCTCATGCTCGACGCGAAAATAAGTCGTTTGTCGTGCGCTAAACGCATGAAGAGAATGGCCTCTGTCCCGTACCGCGCGTGTCGCCACCCGAAGCGATCCGCCCGCATTCATCGGAGGAGTCACTTCATGCGCACCGAACGCAACTACGTGAACGGCCGTTTCGTCGCCCCGGAAAGCGACGCGTTCATCGTGGTCCACAATCCCGCCACCGAAGCGCCGTTCGCGCACGTGCCGGCCGCGACGCCGGCCGACGCGCTCGCCGCCGTCGACGCCGCGGCCGCCGCGCAGAAGGCGTGGCGCAAGCTGCCGAGCGCCGAGCGCGCCGTGTACCTGCACCGCTTAGCCGACGCGCTGACCACGCGTGCTCCGGAGATCGGCGCGGCGCTCGCGCAGGAATCCGGCAAGAGCATCGAGGACGCGTCGAACGAAGCCGTCTACGCGGGCCAGATCACGCGCTATCACGCCGAGTGGGCGCGCCGGATCGAGGGCGAGATCATCCCGAGCGACACGCCCGACGAGAACCTGTTCCTGCAGCGCGAGCCGATCGGCGTCGTCGCATGCCTGATCCCGTTCAACTATCCCGTCTACACGCTGCTGCGCAAGGTCGCGCCCGCGCTGATCGCCGGCAATACCGTGGTCGTGCGGCCGAGCAACCACACGCCGGTGTCCGCGTTCGAGATCGCGAAGGCGGCCGACGAAGCGGGCTTCCCGCCGGGCGTCGTCAACATCCTGACGATGGATCACGCGACGGCCGAAGCGCTGTGCACGCACCCGGCAGTCGGGATGATCACGCTGACCGGCAGCGTGAACGCGGGCCGCAAGGTGCTCGATTATTGCAAGGCGAACATCGCGAAGCCGTCGCTCGAACTCGGCGGCAAGACGCCCGCGATCATCGAGCCCGACGCCGACCTCGAACGCGCGGCCGCCACGCTCGTCGCGTCGAAGACGACCCATTGCGGCCAGCTCTGCACGGCGATCGAGCGCGTGTACGTGCACGACAGCGTGCACGACCGTTTCGTCGCGCTGCTGAAGGAGAAGATGGCCGCCGTGCGCATCGGCGACCGTGCGCAGGACGCCACGCGGATGGGCCCGCTCGTCAGCGCATCGGCGCGCGCGCACATCCACGGGATGGTCGAACGTGCGATCGCGGCGGGTGCGACGCTCGAAACCGGTGGCGCGATTCCCGACGGCCCCGGCTTCTTCTACCCGCCCACGCTGCTCACCGGCGTGCGGCAGGACATGGAGATCGTGCAGGAGGAAACCTTCGGCCCGATCATGCCCGTGCTGCGCTACACGACGATCGACGAAGCGATCGCGCAGGCGAACGACCACCAGTTCGGCCTGTCGTCGGTGCTCTATACCGAGCGCTACCGCACCGCGATGACCGTCGCGAACGCGATCGAGGCCGGCGAGCTGTACGTGAACCGCACGCCGGCCGATCCGTACCAGGGCTTCCACGCCGGCTGGAAGCGCTCGGGCCTCGGCGGCGACGACGGCAAGCACGGGATGCTTGAATTCACGCAGACGCGCCTCGTCGTCATGAAGTACTGACACCGCCGCACCCAAGCACCGTTTCCGGCGCGCGCGCGACGACACCCCGCCGCGCGCCGCCCTGACCCACCAGAACATAAAAAACCTACAGGCATCCGCCTCAAGGACGCCTGATGGAGGAAGACATCATGCCGACTCAACCGTCGACGCCCGCCGCGTCGCTCGTGCTGCACGACGACGCTCACGCGTCGCAGCATTCCCGCGCGCAACGCTACCTGCAACTGCTGCTGCTCGTGATTGCCGCCGGCGCGATCTACCCGATGCTGTATCTGCGGCAGGTGTACCAGCCGACGATGCTGCAGTTTTTCCATATCGACGACGTGCAGCTCGGTTACCTGTATTCGTCGCTCGGCACGATCTTCCTCGTCAGCTACCTGCCGAGCGGCTGGCTGGCCGACCGCCTGTCGCCGCGCTGGCTGATCTGCTTCTCGCTGCTCGCGACGGGCGCGCTCGGGCTCGTCTACGCGACCGGGCCGTCGTTCGACACGCTCGTGCTGATCTTCGGCGGCTGGGGGCTGACCACCGGCCTCACGTTCTGGGCCGCCGTGATCAAGCGCGTGAACATGATCGCGGGCCCCGACGAACAGGGCCGTTTCTTCGGGCTGCTCGACGGCGGCCGCGGGCTCGTCGAGGCGCTGCTCGCGACGATCGCGATCACGCTGTTCGCCTACGTGACGCAGGCGCGCGGCGGCACCGATGCGGCCGGCTTCACGCTCGTCGTGCATCTGTACGCGTTCTTCTGCATCGCGCTCGGCGTGCTGCTCGCGCTGGTGAAGGATCCGGCGGGCGCGGGCGATCGCAAGGCCGTGACGGAACGCCGAAAAGGCAGCGTGCTGACCGACCTGAAGACGCTCGCGGCGATCCCCGAGCTGTGGCTCGTCGCCGCGATCGTGTTCTGCGGCTACCAGGTGTTCTGGGCGACCTACAGCTTCTCGGCCTACCTGCACGAAGGCAATTTCGGGCTCAGCGCGACGGCGGCCGGCTTCATCACGACGCTCAAGCTGTGGATGCGCCCCGTCGGCGGCATCGGCGGCGGCTTCCTCGGCGACCGCGTCTCGAAGGTGTCGGTGCTGTTCTGGGCGCTGGTCCTCGCCGCGCTGTCGCTCGTCGGGCTGATCGCAGCACCCGCGCATAGCCCGCAGGCGATGCTCGTCGTGCTCGTGCTGTTCATCGGCATCCTCACCTATGCGATCCGCGGCCTGTACTGGTCGCTGCTCGACGACTGCAAGGTGCCGACGCATTGCGCGGGCCTCGCGATCGGCCTGATCTCGGTGCTCGGCTATTCGCCCGACGTGTTCGTGCCGCTGATCAACGGCTACGTGACGCATACCTGGCCGGGCGCGCACGGCTACCAGCTCTATTTCGGCTACATCGCTGCGATCGCGCTCTGCGGCGCGGGCGCGGCCGCGTTCCTCAAATACCGCCTCAACCGCCTTTCCCGTATCCAGGAGTCCGCATGAAGATCGTTTCGCTCGAAACCCATATCGTCGCCGTGCCGCCGCCGCATGTCGGCGGGATGTACTGGATCTTCGTGAAGCTGAAGACCGACGACGGCATCGAAGGCGTCGGCGAGATCTACTCGGCGACGTTCGGCCCGAAGGCGATGGCGCCGATCATCGACGACGTGTTCGA
Source organism: Burkholderia sp. Bp9099 (assembly GCF_003857805.1). Lineage (NCBI taxonomy): Bacteria > Pseudomonadati > Pseudomonadota > Betaproteobacteria > Burkholderiales > Burkholderiaceae > Burkholderia > Burkholderia sp. Bp9099. The sequence continues at coordinate 141,693 of NZ_QTPU01000016.1, read as the reverse complement.
ACGGCACCTGCTGAACCGCGACCCGCATCACGTCGAACGGCTGTTCCGCCAGGCCTATTCGAGCGGCTTCACGCAGCGACCGGATCTCACGATGATGGGTGTCGTCAGCGGCCTTGAAATGGCGTGCTGGGACATCATCGGCAAGGCCGCCGGCAAGCCCGTGTACGAACTGCTCGGCGGGAAGATCCACGAGCGGCTGCGCTCGTACACGTACCTGTACCCGAAGAACGCGAAAGGCGAATACGACTACGACGATCCCGACCTCGCGGCCGAATGCGCGGCCGAGAACGTGAAGCTCGGCTTCACGGCCGTCAAGTTCGATCCGGCCGGTCCGTACACGGCCTACTCGGGCCACCAGCTGTCGCTCGAAGTGCTCGACCGCTGCGAGACGTTCTGCCGCAAGGTGCGCGAAGCCGTCGGCAGCAAGGCCGACCTGCTGTTCGGCACGCACGGGCAGATGGTGCCGTCGTCGGCGATCCGGCTCGCGAAGCGGCTCGAGAAATACGACCCGCTGTGGTTCGAGGAGCCGGTGCCCCCCGGCCAGGAAGAGGCGATCGCGCAAGTCGCGAAGCACACGTCGATTCCGATCGCGACCGGCGAGCGCCTGACCACCAAGTACGAATTCCACAAGCTGCTGCAGGCGGGCGGCGCATCGATCCTGCAGTTGAACGTCGCGCGTGTGGGCGGCCTGCTCGAAGCGAAGAAGATCGCGACGCTCGCCGAAGTGCACTACGCGCAGATCGCACCGCACCTGTACAACGGGCCGGTGGGCGCGGCCGCGAGCATCCAGCTCGCGACCTGCACGCCGAACTTCCTGATCCAGGAAAGCATCATGACGTGGGGCGGTTTCCACGCCGAAGTCGTGAAGACGCCGATCCGCTGGGAAGACGGCTACATCGTCCCGTCGAACGAGCCGGGCCTCGGCATCGAGCTCGACATGGACGTCGTGAGGCGCCACACGCCGTACACCGGCGAACGGCTGCACCTGCAGATGGGCGAACGCCCCGTCGACGTGAAGGATCTCGCTCCCGCGAAGGGCTGAGCGCAAAGGACAGACATGAGCTACGACTACATCATCGTCGGCGCGGGCTCGGCCGGCTGCATCCTCGCGAACCGCCTGAGCGAATCGGGCCGGCACTCGGTGCTGCTGCTCGAAGCGGGCGAGCGCGACGCGTCGTTCTGGTTCAAGGTGCCCGTCGGCTTCACGAAGACCTACTACAACCGCCGCTACAACTGGATGTACTACAGCGAGCCCGAGGCGCAGCTCGCCGATCGCAAGCTGTACTGCCCGCGCGGCAAGGTGGTCGGCGGCTCGGGCTCGATCAACGCGATGGTCTACGTGCGCGGCCAGCGCAGCGACTACGACGACTGGGCGGCCGCCGGCAATCCGGGCTGGGCGTACGACGACGTGCTGCCGTACTTCCGCAAGCTCGAAACCCACGCGGCCGGCGCGACCGATCCGCAGCATCACGGCGCGACGGGGCCGATCCACATCACGTCGATGAAGGCCGACGTGCATCCGATCGTCCACGAGTTCCTGAAGGGCTGCGGCGAACTGAACCTGCCGCGCACCGACGATTTCAACGGCGCGCAGTTCGAGGGCGCGGGCATCTACGACCTGAACACGAAGCACGGCGAACGCTGTTCAAGCAGCTTCGCGTACCTGCGTCCCGCGCTGGACCGCGCGAACCTCACGCTGCGCTCGGGCGTGCTCGTGCGGCGCGTGACGTTCGACGGCACGCGCGCGACCGGCGTGGTCATCGCGGGCGGGCACGGCGACGAAACGCTCGTCGCCGCGCGCGAGGTGATCCTCGCGGCCGGCGCGGTCGATACGCCGAAGCTGCTGCAACTGTCGGGCGTCGGCGATCCGGCGCTGCTCGCGCGCCGGCGCGTGCCGCTCGTGCATGCGCTGCCGGCCGTCGGCCGCAACCTGCAGGACCACCTGTGCGTGAGCTTCTACTTCAAGGCGAACCGGCCGACGCTGAACGACGAGATGGGCACCCTGCTCGGCAAGATGAAGATCGGCTTGCGCTACCTGCTGACGAAGCGCGGCCCGCTCGCGATGAGCGTGAACCAGGCGGGCGGCTTCTTCCGCGGCACGGCCGATGCGCAGGAGCCGAACATCCAGCTTTACTTCAACCCGCTGTCGTACCGGATCCCGAAGAGCGACCGCGCGAGCATCAAGCCCGAGCCTTACTCCGGATTCCTGATCGCGTTCAACCCGTGCCGGCCGACGAGCCGCGGCACGATCGAGATCGCCTCGAACCGCGCGGAAGATGCCGCCAAGATCCACATCAATGCGCTGACCACGCAGAAGGATCTCGACGAGGCCGTGCAGGGCAGCAAGGTGATTCGTGCGCTGATGCGCGCGCCGGCGCTGAAGTCGATGACCGTCGAGGAAATCTCGCCGGGGCCGCAGGTCGATTCCGACGAAGCGATGCTGCAGTATTTCCGCGAGCAGTCGGGTTCGATCTACCACCTGTGCGGCTCGTGCGCGATGGGGCCGGACGCCGCGACGTCGGTGGTCGATGCGTCGTTGCGCGTGCACGGGCTGCAGGCGCTGCGGATCGTCGATGCATCGGTGTTCCCGAACATCACGTCGGGCAACATCAACGCGCCGACGATGATGGTCGCGGAGAAAGGCGCGGATCTGGTTCTGGCGGATGCGGGGCGTGGCGACGCGGCTGCCGTGAGAGCAAGCGAACGGGAAACGGTCACGCATTAAGGCGGCTGCGTTCTCGACGATGCGGGCAGGCGCGCGCGATGCGGTTGCGTGCCGGCCCGGCGATCGGCTTCACGATGCGACTCAACTCAACGCAACGTCAACGCCACGACTACGCCCAATAGGACAACACGATCAACGGGTCGCCCCCTTCCTTCGTTGCTCGCCAGTTGATGAACGCGCTGCACTCGACGAGCGCGGCGAATATCTCCGGATTGCGATCCTTCAACGCTCCCGCATCGTCGATCCGCAGCGACACTATGCCGTGCTCGTAGCAATAGTCGCTCATGCAATCGTTCCATGCATCCATGTTCCGGCCGTAGTAACCCGGAAATCCGAATTCGCTCGCGAAGTAGTCGTGAAACTTCGCCCAATCGCCAAGCGCTTTTCCGTCCACGCTGAATCGGTTCATCGAGCCCTCTCGTTCATCGGAAAATCACTACCGCCGTTCGTTTTTCACGCCCCGAAGGCCGGTTCGCCGGCATCGAACAGGTCACACCCGCCCGGGCCGATCCCGCAGATCGTCGACACACTGCAGTGAACCGCATCTCGTACTTCAATTCACCTCCAATCCCGCGCCCCGCTCCGCACGCCCACCTCGTCGAACACCCGCACGATGTGATCGATCATCGCGCTCATCCGTGCGGTATGCCGCAAGTCCTTGTGCGTCACCATCCAGACTTCGTAAGGACGCGCGGACGTACGCGCCGGCCACACGCGCACCAGCGCGTCGCGCTCCGCGATCGGCACCGGGAGCTCGGCGAGCCCGAGCCCGGCGCGCGCCGCCGCGCGCAACATCAGATTCGAATTCAGCCCCGACACGATCCGCCCCGCGCGCACCGGCTCGCCGACCACCGTGAGCGGGCCGCGTGCATTCAGGTGCGGCAGGAAGCACACGAGGTCATGTCCTTCGAAGCCGGTGCCGGGCACCGGTTCGCCATGCCGCTCCAGGTATTCCTCCGACGCGTACAACCCCGTCGGCCACGCGGCAAGCCGGCGCGTGAGCAGATCGGGATTGTCGGGCTTGATCGTACGGATCGCGATGTCCGCCTCGCGCTTTGCGAGGTTCTCCACCTGCGTCGACGTGTTGAGCAGCACGCGCACGTCCGGATGCTCGTCGTGCAGGTCGCGCATCGCGCGCATCACGAATTCGAGCCCGATCGTATCGGTCGTCGTCACGCGCACGTCGCCGGCAAGACGCCGGTCGACGCCCTGGGTCTGCCGCACCAGGTCGATCGCCGATTGCTCCATCTTCTCCACGTTGCGCAGCGCGACCTCGCCCACCGCGGTCGGCACGTACCCGGCCGACGTGCGCAGGAACAGCGTCGCGCCGAGCGCGCGCTCGAGCGCCGCGAGCCGCCTGCCGACCGTCGCCTGGTCGAGCCCGACCGCCCGCGCGGCGCCGCGCAGGCTGCGTTCGCGGTGGATCGCGAGAAAAATGCGTGCGTCGTCCCAGTTCAAGCGGTTTCTCCGGTGTGATGCAAATTTGCATCTGTGGTCGTGAAAATCGCTGCGCGAATTCATCAAGGCCCAAGCCTATACTTTTTTCACCGACCACTCACCAGTCTTTTCGAGGCAAACATGTCCGATACGCTCTCCCCCGTTCCCGCCGACATGGCGGCAGTCGAAATCACGCGCCCCGGCGGCCCCGAAGTCCTGGCGACCGCACGTCGCCCCGTGCCGCGGCCGAAGGCCGACGAAGTGCTGATCCGGGTTCACGCCGCCGGCGTGAACGGCCCGGACGTGCTGCAACGCAAGGGGCACTACAACCCGCCGCCCGGCGCATCCGACATCCCGGGCCTGGAAATCGCGGGCGAAGTCGTCGCGCCCGGCGCAGCCGTGCGCGGCTTCGCGCCGGGCGACCGGGTCAGCGCGCTGGTGACGGGCGGCGGCTATGCGGAATACGCGGTCGCCCATCACCTCACGACGATGAAGCTGCCGCCCGGCCTCGACATGATCGAAGCCGCGGCGCTGCCGGAAACGTTCCTGACGGTCTGGCTGAACCTGATCCAGCGCGGGCGGCTGCAGGCGGGCGAATCGGTGCTGATCCACGGCGGCGCGTCGGGCATCGGCACCACCGCGACGATGATCGCGAAGGCGATGGGCGCATCGACCGTCATCACGACGGTCGGCTCGGAAGCGCATCGAACCGCGAGCCTGCGGCTCGGCGCGGATCACGCGGTGCATTACCGGGAAGAAGATTTCGTCGCCGAAGTCGACAGGATCACCGCCGGCAAGGGCGTGGACGTGATCCTCGACATCATCGCGGGCGACTACGTCGCGCGCAATTACCGGGCCGCGGCGATGAACGGGCGGATCCTGCAGGTCAGCGCGCTGAACGGGCCGGCGAAGGAACTCGACGTGTGGCCGATGATGACCAAGCGCCTCACGCACATCGGTTCGACGCTGCGCTCGCGCACGCCGGAGGAGAAGGGCGCACTCATCGCCGAACTCGAACGGCACCTGTGGCCGCACGTCGAAGCCGGCACGGTCAGACCGCAGGTGTTCCGCACCTTCCCGCTCGACGACGCGCGCGGCGCGCACGTGCTGATCGACTCCGGTGTGCACGTCGGCAAGATCGTGCTGACGACGGCCGCGCACCGCGCGGCCTGACCGGGCACGACGCGTCAGTTCACGCTCGTGCGCTTCTCGACGAACCGCTTCACGTAATCGTCCGCCGGACGCGACAGGATGTCGTCCGGCGTGCCGACCTGCACGAGCGTGCCGTCGCGCAGGATCGCGATCCGGTCGCCGATGCGCAGCGCCTCGTCGAGATCGTGCGTGATGAACACGATCGTCTTCGACAGCGTCGCCTGCAGTTCGAGCAGCTGATCCTGCATCTCGGTGCGAATCAGCGGATCGAGCGCGGAGAACGCCTCGTCCATCAGCAGCACGTCGGTATCGGCCGCCAGCGCGCGCGCCAGCCCGACACGCTGCCGCATCCCGCCCGACAGCTCGTCCGGATAATGATCGCCGTAGCCGTCGAGCCCGACCTTCGTCAGCCAGTTGCGCGCGGCCTCGGCCGCGTCGTGACGCTTCTCGCCGCGCGTGCGCAGCGCATACGCGGCGTTGTCGAGCACGGTCTGGTGCGGCAGCAGCCCGAAGTTCTGGAACACCATGCTGACCTTGAAGCGGCGCAGCTCGCGCAGCCCGTGCGCGTCGAGCTTGATCACGTCGCTGCCGTCGATCACGATCTCGCCGGCCGTCGGCTCGATCAGCCGGTTGAAGTGCCGCACGAGCGTCGATTTCCCGGAACCCGACAGCCCCATGATCACGAAGATCTCGCCCGACTCGATGCCGAGGCTCACGTCGTTGAGCCCGACGTTGCAGCCCGTTTCGGCCAGCACGTCGGCCTTGCGCTTGCCCGAGCGCAGCAGGTCGAGCACGCGCGCATGCGCGGCCTGCGGCCCGAACAGCTTGTACACGTGTTTGACGTCGATGGTCGCCATGTCTGCCTCCGTTCCTATGCGCGCGACGATTGCGTCGCCTGATTCGAATCGACGCCCGCCGACTCCGCCTTGCGCGGCAGCCGGTACGGCACGCGCGACGCGCCCTTCTGTCGGCGCTGCTGTGCGAGCCGGCGGCGCGCGCGCCGCTCCTGGCCGAAGCCCTGGCTGATCCGGTCGATCACGATCGCGAGGATCACGATCGCGAGGCCGGCCTGCGTGCCCTTGCCGACGTCGAGCGTCTGAATGCCCGCGAGCACGTCCTCGCCGAGCCCGCGCGAGCCGATCATCGACGCGATCACGACCATCGACAGCGCCATCATCGTCGTCTGGTTGATGCCGGCCATGATGCTCGGCCGCGCGAGCGGCAACTGCACGTTGACGAGCAATTGCCAGCGCGTCGTGCCGAACGCACGCGCGGCTTCCGTCACGTCCGGATCAACCTGGCGGATGCCGAGATCGGTCAGGCGGATCAGCGGCGGCAGCGCGTAGATGATCGTCGCGAGGATCGCGGGCACCTTGCCGAGGCCGAACAGCATCAGCACCGGGATCAGGTACACGAAGCTCGGCAGCGTCTGCATCACGTCGAGCACGGGCAGCAGCATCCGGCGCAGCCATGCGCTGCGCGACGCGAGGATGCCGGCCGGCACGCCGATCGCAACCGACAGCACCGTCGCGACGAGCATCAGCGCGAGCGTCTGCATCAGCTTGTCCCACAGGCCGAAGCAGCCGATCGCGTAGAGCAGCAGCATGAAGAGCGCGCCGAGGCCGATGCGGCGCGTCGCGTTCCACGCGATCGCGCCGACGACCAGCAGCACGAGCCACGGCGGCGCGACGCGCAGCGCGCCTTCGAGCGGCACGAGCAGGTAGCGCAACACGAGCGCGCTGAAGTGATGGAAGCTGTCGCCGTATTGCGCGACGAACGTCTCGAGCGCGCTGTTCACCCAGTCGGCGATCGACAGGTGCAGAAAGAAGCCGTTCATGTTGATTCTCCGTCGCGCCGCGAAGGCGCGTGACGGCGGCGGCGGGCGCGGGCCCGCCGCCGCGCGCAGGTTACGCGCCCTTCAGGCTGCCGGCGATCTTCTGCGCGACGTCGGCCGGCACCCACTGCTTCCACATGTCCTGGCGGGTCTTCAGGAACTGCGTGGCCATCGCCGCGCCGTCGATCTTCCTCGTCGTCATCTCGAGGATCGTCTGGTTCAGGAAGTCCATCGGGAAACGCACCTTGCCGAATACACCGACGAGATCGGGATTCGCATCGGCGAACGGCTTCGACACGCCGACCGTCAGCCGCGACACCATGTACGACGACGCGCACTGGTGCGTGCTGCTCTCGTCGCGCAACGTCTTCCAGCATGCTTCGTTATAGGCCGGCATCTTCAGCGCGGTGAACTTGTATTTCGCCATCAGCGCGGCCGGGCCCCAGTAATAGAACACGATCGGCGCGCCGCGCTGGTACGCGGACGCGATCGCCGCGTCGAGCGCCGCACCGGTGCCCGGGTGGAAGTTCGTGTACGACTGGTCGAGCTTGAGCACCTTCAGCAGGCGCGTGTTCACGCGCTCGCAGTCCCAGCCCGTCGGGCAGTTCAGGAAGCGGCCCTTGTCCGGTTCCTCCTCGTCGGCGAACACCTGCTTGAACTTCGGCAGATCGTCGACCGACACGAGCCCGGGCGCGACCGGCTTGATGTTGCGCGCCGGATCGCCCTTCACCACGTAGTCGGGCACGAACCAGCCTTCGGTCGTGCCGCCCGGCAGCGTGTCGCCGATCAGCTTCACGGCGCCCGACGAAACGGCCTTCGCGGTGATCTCGCTGCGGCCCGTCCACTGCTCGGCCCAGATCTGCAGGTCGTTGCGCGCGAGCGCCGTTTCGGTGGCGGCCGTGCTGCCCGGCACGACGTCCGTCTTGCAGCCGTAGCCCTTCTCCATGATCTGCCGCAGCACTTCGGTCGCGAACGACCCGCTCTCCCACGTGATGCCCGCGAAATGGACCGTCTTGCCGTCGGCGCACGCGCCGCCGGCCGCATGGGCCGCGGGCGCGGACAGGATCGCCGCGGCGGCGAGAAGGACCGTTTTCAGTCGTCGAATCTGCATGGTGGGTCGTCTCCAAATCGAATCTGTTGTTTGTGCGTCGCGGCATGCGCGGCGACCGGCAAATCGCGAAGCCAGCCACGTCCGGTCAGGCTGCATGGTCGAGCCACCAATATGTTTAGGGAAACGAGTAATTCCGATCATTGCAATCGGCAGCGCCAATCGATCGTCGGGTGCCTCGCATGGCCCGCCGGACGGGCCTCTCAGCCGATTCACCGGGCCCGCGCGCGGCCCGGAACGGGCTGCGTCGAGCCTTGTTCGGGCACCGCTCGCCCCGCGTTGAAGCGCGGCGCCGCGCACACCGTTTCGACCGTCGAAACGACCCGCCGCGCCCCATTGGCGAACCCGATCCCATCCATCGAAATTACTCGCTTTCGAATCCGTTTCGGCTTGGGAAGAATGCGCGGTGTCATCGGAGGAGACACGACCCGACCCAGCCGGTCGCCGCGCCGCCGCGCATCGCGCGCTTCCGGCGCCGCGCGCGCTGCGCCGGGTCGCCCCGGATGACGGGGCGCGCCTCGCCGGACGCGCTCACGACAACCGATACAAGAAGCTGGATATCCCGGAGATCTCTCAATGAAAAAGACCCTGACGGCGCTCGCCGTAACGGCAACCTTCGCAGCCCCCGCGTTCGCGCAAAGCAGCGTCACGCTGTACGGCGTGATCGACGAAGGCCTGAACTACACGAACAACGTCGGCACCGGCCACGTCTACGAGATGGCGAGCGGCTACGCGCAAGGCAGCCGCTGGGGCCTGAAGGGCAGCGAGGATCTCGGCGGCGGCATGAAGGCGATCTTCCAGCTCGAGAACGGCTTCGACGTGAACACCGGCCGGCTCAACCAGGGCGGCCGCATGTTCGGCCGCCAGGCATACGTCGGCCTGAGCCAGACGCAGTACGGCACGCTGACGTTCGGCCGCCAGTACGACTCCGTGGTCGACTATCTCGCGCCGACCACGGCCAACGGCAACTGGGGCGGCTACCTGCTCGCGCACCCGTTTGACAACGACAACACCGACAACTCGTTCCGCCTCGACAACACGGTGAAGTACGCGAGCCCGAACTTCGGCGGCTTCCAGTTCGGCGGTGCATACAGCTTCAGCAACAGCACGAACTTCTCGGACAACCGCGCGTACAGCTTCGGCGCGCAATACCAGAACAACGGCCTGCTGATCGGCGCCGCCTACCTGCAGGCGAACCGTCCGGGCGACGGCTCGGCCGGTGCGATCACCGCGAACGACGCGAGCTACATCGCCGAGCGCATGCGCGTGTTCGGCGCGGGCATCAACTACACGTTCGGACCCGCGACGGTCGGCTTCGCGTACACGAACTCGAACTACAAGAATCCGACCGGCAATGGCTACCTCGGCACGCCGGGCGCGATCATCGCACCGGGTGCGACCGTCAGCGCGATCAAGTACCAGAACTTCGAGGTGAACGGTTCGTACCAGATCACGCCGGCGTTCATGGTCGGCGCGCAGTACGTGTTGTCGCTCGAGAAGTACGACGCATCGACCGGCGACGCGAAGCCGAAGATCCACTCGGTCGGACTGATGGCCGACTACAACCTGTCGAAGCGTACCGACGTGTACGTGCAGGCCGCGTACCAGCACATCGCCGGCGACAAGACGAACTCGATCCTCGACAATGCGTTCATCCCCGGCACCGACGCGCCGTCGTCGACGTCGAACCAGGTGGCCGTGCGTCTCGCGCTGCGCCACAAGTTCTGACGCACCCCGGTTCTCCGTTCTTCACGCGACACCCGCGCCGCTCGGCCCGAGGTGTCTTCGCCCGCCCGCAAGCACCAGCCTGCCGGCGGGTTTTTTGTTTCGCGCCGCGACGACGCGAGGCAACGTGATTCGGCGCAGGTCGTGCGTGTGCCCGGTCAACGCTGACAGGACAACCGCCCACGATTCGCCGGTACGCTGCGTGCCACCTCGACGTCAGGCACCGCCCATGCCGCACGACGAGCGCGACGTATCGCGCGGGCATCAAGCCCGAGCCGTATTCCCGATACCTGATCGCGTTCAACCCGTGCCGGCCGACGAGCCGCGGCACGATCGCGCTCGCGTCGAATCGTTTCCCGCGCAACCGACGCGCCGCACGGATGGAAGGGAACGCGCGACTTCCGCGCGATCGCCTCTCCGGCAACGGCGGTCGCCCCCCTGCATCGCCTGATCGGAACAACGCCCGCCGGAACACGGGAAAACACTGCCATGAATCCGCCGCGCAGCCTGCGCGCACGGGCTCGAAACGTGCATTCGGTTTTGACGCAAGCCCCCGTGAAACAGGGAGAACCGTGACGTCCGTCGTCCACCGTACGCGGGCAAGGGTTTGTCTGGTTGGCTTTCGATGCCCGCCTGCACTAGCCTCGTGAGGTCTGCCCCCGCGTCGTTCGGCCGGCGGGACATGACGTCGTGCACATTGACAATCGAGTGTCGGCGCGCGGCCTCGCTGCCGAAGTTTCATTGCGTTCGATCACGCATGTCGTTGCCGCCGGAGAAACATCCTCTGGCTCGCGCGCGATGTGACGCGAGGCGATCCGGGGCAACACGCGCGCCGGCCAGCCGTCGGTGTGCACCGGGGAACCGCAGGCCCGATCGTGGAGACGCACCGTGAAGCGCATGCCATTTCGCTGCATCCATGCCATCAGCTATGCAAGCGTGCTGCTCTTTCAGGCCCAGGCGCAAGCGCAGTCGCTGGACGCCCAGTCGACGCAGGAGAACATTTCCGCGCTGCGCCAGGAAGTCGATCGCCATCTGCAGGAACTGAGTGCGCTCAAGCGCAAACTGGCCGACGAGGAAGCCAATCTCTCCCGCCTGAGCCGGGCGCTGGACAACCGCGAACTCGCGGCCCGGCGTGGCGCGGGCACCGGCGATGCCGGCGGCTCCGGCGACGCGGCGACGCAGGCCGATACCGGCTCCCCGGGCGGCGCGCCCGACGCGGCCGGCAACGCCCCCGGCAACGTGCAATCTTCGGCCGGGTCCGCCGCGCCGCCGAGCCGGCCGGTCGGCCAGGCGCCGGTGGCGGAAACCGCACCGCCGCCTGTCGCGCCGATCTTCGATCAGCCCGGCGTGCTGACGCCGAAGAACAAGTTCGTCGTCGAGCCGTCGTTCCAGTTCAGCTATTCGTCGTCGAACCGCGTCGCCCTCGTCGGCTACACGATCATCCCGGCGCTGCTGATCGGCCTGGTCGACGTGCGGGAAGTCAAGACGACCACGCTGACGGGCGCGGTCGCGGTGCGCTACGGGATCACCAACCGGATGGAAGTCGAAGTCCGCGTCCCCTATGTGTACTCGACGAACGACACGATCAGCCGCGAGATCTTCACCGGCACCGCCCAGGACAACGCGTTCAACAGCCACGGCAAAGGCCTCGGCGACGTCGAAATGACGCTGCGCTACCAGTTCAATACCGGCGGCCCCGACAAGTTCTATTACATCGGCTGGCTGCGCTTCAAGAGCGCCACCGGCAAGAGCCCGTTCGACGTCGTCACCGACTGCGTCACGCGCTGCGTCGGCAATGCCACCGGCACCGGCCTGCCGCTCGAGCAGCCGACGGGCTCCGGCTTCTACGCGATCCAGCCTGGCCTCACGTGGCTCTTTCCGTCCGACCCGGTGGTGTTCTTCGGCAACCTGAGCTATCTGCACAGCTTCAGCCGCGACAATCTCAGCCTCACGATTCGCGATGGACAGAAGGACTTCATCGGCAAGGTGCAGCCCGGCGACATCTGGGGTTTCAATATCGGCATGGGCCTCGCGCTGAACGAGAAGGCGTCGGTGAGCCTCGGCTACGACCAGAGCATCGTACTGCCGACGAAACAGAACGGCCAGACGGTGCCCAGTTCGGTGCGCGTGATCCTCGGCTCACTGCTCCTCGGTTACTCGTACCGGTTGTCGCCGAAGACCACGCTGAATCTCTCGATCGGCGCCGGCCTCACACGCGACACGCCGGACGTGGTCATGACGCTGCGCGTGCCGATTGCATTCTGATCGCAAGCGTGCGCGTGCGGCGGGCTGCGCGCCGCACGCGGGCCCCGGCGCGCCAGTGCGCGCTCATCTGCCATTCCTCGGTCGCTCACCGAGCCTTCATCGCCCCGGCAACACGCCGATCAACGCATTGTTCAGCGTCGACATCACGTTCAGGTTCTTGAACGTCGACAGTGTGTTGACGGTCGTGTTGATCGTCGTCACCGCCTGGATCTGCTGGTTGTTCAACGTGTTCTGGATTACCGCGCCGGTCAGCGCCGGCAGCGCGGCGGGCTGCGCGGCGTTGCCGGCGCCGACCTGGATCAGCGCGCCCGCGTTCGCGGCCGCCAGCGCCTGCGCCTGTTGCGCGGTGATATGACTGATGTCCGGGATATTGAAGCTGGTCGTCGTGACCAGATTGCCGTTCACGAACGCGACACGCGACACGCCGAACGAAACCTTCAGACCGCTCGGCATATCGAAGCCGCCGCGCATCGCATCGAGGCGCGCGTCGCTGAGCGCGATCGCGCCGGCTGCCGGCCAGTTCCGTTCCTGCGCGCCGCCCGGCTCCGCGGCCGGCGTCCCTGCCGCGCACTCACCCATCGCGAGCGGCACGGCACGCAGGATCGGCACCTCGCCGGCCCGCGACTCCACAGGCGCCATATCGGCGCCCGCGTTCGCGGCGGATGCCTCGACGACGCCGCTCGTCTGCGCGACCGGCACGTCGGCCGCGGCCAGCGCGTCGTCCTGCATCGCCGCCGCACTCACGGACGTCACCCCGCCGCACACCATCACGGCGATGCCGGCGATGTTCCTGGTCTGGGATCTCATGACGGTCCTCAGAAGTCGTTCGGGCCGTGCTTCGGCATCACGACGTTGTACAGGCCGTCGCGCGCGATACCGGTGTAGAGCGGCGCGCTGGGCGCGACGCGCCAGTCACGCGGGTCGTTGAACACCGCCAGCTCGGGCCGGTTGTGAATCACGAAAATCACATGGTCTTCCCACTTCTGCTCGAAGCTCGCCAGCGACATCGGGCGCGTGCCGGTGGCCGGATCGCCGACGAGCACACGCCCGTCACGCAGCCCCTTCACGACCACGAAATGGTGATAGCCGTGCTCGGTGATCAACACGATCGCCGGCGTGTGCGTCCTGGCGAGCGTCTGCAACGGCAGCTCGAAGCCGTCCGCGACGAAGCCGTGCGCGTCGAGAAACCGCCGGATGTCGAGCAGCGAGAAGCCCTGCTGGCGAATCTTCTCCTGATTGCCGTTCTCCCACATCTGGGCGAAGGCGGTCTGCTCGGTCATCGGATAGTCGTACTGATAAGTCAGCAGCGTCGCGACGGCAGCCGACCCGCAACTGAAATCGAATTGCTGCTTGACGGTGCGCTTGAAGCGGGCCTCCTTGAGACTCGTGACGTGCATCGCATAGCCGGCGCCCGCCGGATCGACGACCGTCATCTCGTCCGCCCATGCAACCGGGACGGACAGCGCGTAAGCGAGCGCCGCGATGCATGCTGCGGCAACCGGTCTCATCGCTCAGTTCCCGAAGCGCACGTTGAGCACCGTCGCGTTCTGAATCAGCACGTTGGCGCCGGTATTCTGGATGACCGTAGGCAGGCCGCTCGCATTGGCGAACGAGCCGTCGGCGATCGAATTCGAGCCGGTCGACACGCGGTTCGCCACGTTGTCGGTCACCGCGCCGGTCAGATAGTTTTGGCCGATCAGCGCATCGCCGCCCCGATGCTCATCGAGCTGGTCAGGCGTCATCGCGACACCGAAGCTGCCCGCTTGAGCGGTCGCGGTGTCGGTCGCAGCGGGTATGGCTGCCGCAGGGGGCGCGACGGCCGCGGCCGGATCGGCGTGATCCGCGCGCTCGGCGGGTGGGGAAGCTGCGGCTGCCGGCGCAACATCGGCGGTGGCCTCCGCCGCAACGGTTCGCGACCCGTCAGCCGTGGCATGGGCCATCAGGCCCGGCAGCAGCGCCGCAGGCAATATCACCAGCAAAAGTGCCGTTCGGATTCGCATGGCTGTCTCCTTGGTCCCTGCGCGAGCCGGCCCGAAACCGGCGCACAGGGAGCGGAATCCGCGTGACCGTCGATCGACGGAAATCAGCCCGGCCTGCGCCAACGAGAGCGAGACGGCCGTTCGGCCATCCCGCCCTCGCCGGCGGTCCTGTCCATCGGCGATGGAACGCAAGTCGCGGGCTCGCCTGCGCCCGCGTCAATGCATCCGGCTCGCCAGGACCGGCCGGCCGGCTAACGTCCTACGGACAGGTTCGCCTGCACGGTCACAGCCTGCTGAACCAACGACGCCATGCCGCTGTTCTGGTTGGCGACCATGATGCCCGCGGCGGTCTGGCCGACGCTCGCCATCGCGTTGGACATGTTGAACGTCCCCGCGTTGACCGCATTGGCTCCGCCTGCGCCACCCGCGCCGCCGACCGCGCCGTTACCGACACCGCCGTTGCCCGTGCCGCCTGCGCCGCCCGCGCCGCCCATCGCGCCCACCGCGCCGCTACCCGCGGTTGCGCCGCCGTTGCTGGCCGTCGTCGTCGCGCCGCCGTTCGTCGCGCCGCCGCCCGTGCCCGCGCCGCCGGCACCGCCGTTGCCCGCCGTGGCCGCCGCCGCGCCGCCGGTGCCGCCCGCGGCCGCACCCGCGCCGCCGATGCCCGCGCCCGATCCGCCCGAAGCGGTCGACGTACCCGCCGACCCTGCGCCGCCTGAGCCACTGCCCGAGCCGGTGCCGGTACCCGTGCCGGTGCCGGTGCCGCTGCCGGCCGATGCCGACGCGCTTCCGCTGCCATGATTCCTGGCCCATGCGGAGCCGGGATTGGCTGTGCCGGTGCCGCCGCCCCAGCCTGTGCCGCTGCCCTTGCCGGAACCGCCTACGCCGACCGAGGCCGCGATCGCGCCGCCGCCCGTGCCGGAGCCGGAGCCGCCGCTCGCAGTGGCATTGCCGCCGCCCCCGCCGCTGGCGTCAGGTGAGCCGCCGGCTCCGCCGCCGCCGCCGTTGCCGGTGCCGGCCGTCGCGCTGCCATTGCTGGCGTTACCCGCCGTGGCGCTGCCGTTATGCGCGCTGCCGCCTTTGCCGCCGGCGCCGCCTGCACCGCCGCTTCCGCCATTACCGCCGATGCCGCCGTAGCCATACCCGTTGCCGCCCTTGCCGCCGCTTCCGCCGGCCGCGCTGCCCGAGTTGGTCGCGTTGTTGCCGATGCCCCAGACCTGGACATTGCTCACGTACCCGTCGAGTTTGCTGATCGCGACGATCTTGGTGCTGTTGTACGAATCCTGGTAGACACTCGCGCCAGGCGAAACTTCATTCGCATTGGACCCGGTGGAGCTGGTCTGGGTTGAGCTGACTGCG
Source organism: Burkholderia sp. Bp9099 (assembly GCF_003857805.1). Lineage (NCBI taxonomy): Bacteria > Pseudomonadati > Pseudomonadota > Betaproteobacteria > Burkholderiales > Burkholderiaceae > Burkholderia > Burkholderia sp. Bp9099. Next base: position 126,109 of record NZ_QTPU01000016.1, on the reverse strand, counting down.
TTGCTGAGAGTGTTCGATCCGTCATCGGCTTTCTGACTGCATGTCGAACTGGTATCGCTGCTGCATGGATTCGCCATTGCGTAGCCGCTGCATCCCAAGGCGAGAAGCGCAGCAGACGCCAATAGAGTTTTGCGCATGAAATCCTCCTGAAGTAACGAGGAACGGCTTGGCCAACTGCACCAATCCGGAGGACAACACGCATCGGCGATGCCAATCCCAGCCAGCTGCCTGACGACAGGGAGCCGGTTGGATGCTTTGCGCGACATAACCCGCCTCGCCCGATTCCGGCATGCGATTTATGTTTCAGGTCTGAAACGTGTCGATCGGCACGGGGCCGGGACACCCTCGACCCGCGGATGGATTTCTCTCTGTATTCAAACGCTTGTCCGATCTTCCGAAGAAGGTCCCTGCAAGCGCGGAATGTTTCACTTTTGAACGGCCGCGGCCGGCCCATATGGGTATGCCCGTAGCACCGGATATTCAATCCCAATCGCAAACGCAGGCCCGGCAAGGACGCCCGCCGAATTCATTCCGATGAGGCATCAAAATCCCGCATGGAGTGCCATTTAGAAATGTTTCGACTATGATTCGGCGCTTTTTCCTCGGATCCTGTCCGCGACGAGCACGGGCGCGCGCGAGTCCGGTTATCGGCCGGAACGAGGATTCCTGACGGCAAGCGCCGTGGAATGGCGACGCACATCCCCCCGAGATGCGCCGCACGTGACCCACGGGCTGCCTGCGGTGCAACCGCGTGCGGGTACCGGCAGGCTGCCGCTCAAAACGCAGGAGAAACGCCCCCGTGCTTCGCTGGCCCGCTCCCGGCAGATCGGTTCGCATTCCTCTGCTTCTCGACGAACCGCCGCACATCATCGTCCGCCGGACGCGACAGGATGTCGTCCGGCGTGCCGTCGCGCAGGATCGCGATCCGGTCGCCGATCCGCGATGCGTCGTCGAGATCGTGCGTGATGAAGCGGCTACGCGACGCCGCTCGACCGCTTCATCAGGCGGGTCGCATCGCGGCCTGCGGCGCGCGTGCCGGACGCCGCAACATGAGCCGCGACCGACGGCCTCCGCAGGGTCGATGAAAGGTAGCGTGTCAGGATGCGGGCATCACGCCACCTGTCCGATGGCGGCCCTGCGCATCGTGACGATGCGCGCGGGCGGAATATTTGCCCACACGATCCGGCTGGCATCGGCAACGAATGCCGGATCGCGCAGCGGGTGACGCTCGGGCACGCGCAGGTCGTAGGTGAACTGGATCATCACGCCGTCGACCGACAGCACACGCTCGCACTGCCCGACGATCGCCGTCACGTCCTCGCGCGGCAACGTGCGCAGCGGCAGGCAGGACACGATCGCGTCGACACGCGCATCGGGCGGCAGCAGCCGCTCGAGCTGCCGCGCGTCGCCCGATACGATCGAAATCCCGGGAAAGCGCCGCCGCAGGTGCTGCACGAACGCCGGCGCCCGCTCGACCACGACGAGGCGCCCCGGCGCGACGCCGCGTTCGAGCAACGCGGCGGTGATCGCACCGGTGCCGCCGCCGAGCTCGACGACGAGCCCGTCGCCGTCCGGCACCGCATCGGCCATCTCGCGCGCCAGATGCCGCGAACTCGGGCACAACGCGCCCACCGCGGCCGGGCGGCCGACCCACTCTCGCACGAACAGTGCCGAGACACGCAACGCGTTCGGCCAGATCATCGGCCAACCTTGCGCGGTTGCGCCATCAGCTTCGGCGTGCCAATGACTGCCTGTAACAGGGCTACGACGCCACGGGGCTCTTTCACGTGCATCCTCCTGAACAAATCCGTCCGCCACGCACGCGCGGCGCTCCATCGATTCTAGGAAATGCAAACTTAAGGCGACGTGAAGATTGTCCCTGATTGCGCCGCCACTGCCGGCCGTGCAATCGACGGCTTCCCGCTCGGCGGTCGACGCGCCGCCGAAGCTGCGCGGGATACCGCGCGCCGACGATCGTGACCTGCCGCAGGGCCGTCTCGATCGCCGACGGTTCGCCGCTCGACGGTTCGCGCCGCCCCGCCGCCTCACCGCAGATTGGTCCGCGCCAGCTCGACGATCTCGTCGCCGCGCCCGCTGAGGATCGCGCGCAGCATGAACAGGCTGAAGCCCTTCGCATGCGCGAACTCCATCTTCGGCGGCATCGCCAGTTCGTACTTCGACGTCACGACGTCGACGACCGCCGGCCCGTCGTGCGCGAATGCGGTGCGCAGCGCGTGCTCGACGTTCTCCGAATGCTCGACGCGCACGCTGAAGATCCCCGCGCCCTTCGCGATCGCCGCGAAGTCGGTCGGGCTCAGGTCGACGTTCGTGTCGAGATAGCCGGCCGCCTTCAGCTCCATCGACACGAAGCCGAGCAAGCTGTTGTTGTAGACGACGATCTTGATCGGCAGGTCGAGCTGGCGCGCGGTCAGAAGATCGCCGAGCAGCATCGACAGTCCGCCGTCGCCCGACAGCGACACGACCTGCCGCCCAGGGTGCGCGCCCTGCGCGCCGAGCGCCTGCGGCATCGCGTTCGCCATCGAGCCGTGATTGAACGAACCGTGCAGCTGGCGCTTGCCGTTCATCGTCAGGTAGCGCGCGGCCCACAGCGTCGGCGTGCCGACGTCGGCCGTGAAGATCGCGTCGTCGGCCGCGACTTCGTCGACGATCTTCGTCAGGTATTGCGGATGGATCGCGCGGCCCGGCGGCTCGGCCACCGCGAGATCGTCGAGGCCCTTGCGCGCGGCCGCGTAGTGCTTCAGCGCGTTCTCGAGGAAGTGCCGCTGCGTCTTGCGCGTGAGGCGCGGCAGCAGCGCGGCGACCGTTTCCTTCACGGTGCCGACGAGGCCGAGCGCGAGCGGCGCGCGATGGCCGAGCTGCGAGCCCTTCCAGTCGATCTGCGCGACCTTCGCATTCGTCGGATAGAACGGCCGGTACGGGAAGTCCGTGCCGAGCATCAGCAGCGTGTCGCACGATTCCATCGCGTGATAGCCGGAGCTGAAGCCGATCAGCCCCGTCATCCCGACGTCGAACGGGTTGTCCCATTCGACGAACGGCTTGCCGCGCAGCGCATGCACGACCGGCGCGCCGAGCGTGTCGGCCAGCGCGACCACTTCGTCGTGCGCGCCCTGCGTGCCGCTGCCGCACAGCAGCGTGACCGCGTCCGATCCATTGAGCAGCGCCGCGAGCCGATCGAGATCGGCGTCCGCCGGCAGGATCGACGGTGGCGCCGAGTCGCTCCACGCGGGCGCTTCCTCCGGGCCGTCGCCGAGCGCGATGTCGCCCGGCAGCACGATCACCGCGACGCCGCGTTCCTCGATCGCGGTGCGCATCGCGCGCGCGAGCACGCGCGGGAACTGCGACGCGTTCGTCACGAGTTCCGCGAAATGGCTGCATTCGCGGAACAGGTCCTGCGGATGGGTTTCCTGGAAGTAGCCGAGGCCGATCTCGGTCGACGGAATGTGCGCGGCGATCGCGAGCACCGGCTGGTGATTGCGGTGGCAGTCGTACAGCCCGTTGATCAGGTGCAGGTTGCCGGGGCCGCAGCTGCCCGCGCACACCGCGAGCCGTCCGGTCGACGCTGCATCCGCGCCCGCGGCGAACGCCGCGCTTTCCTCGTGCCGCGTATGCATCCAGCGGATCGAGCCGATCTGGCCCAGGCTGAACGACAGGCCGTTCAGGCTGTCTCCCGTCACGCCCCAGATGCGCTCGACGCCCGCTGCCGCCAGCGTCTTCGCCAGGTATTCCGCCATCGTCTGTCTAGCCATCATGCCCTCGCTCGTTGATCGGTCGTCACACGATTGAATCGGCTCCGGCAGCCGCCTTCGCCGCTGACCGAACGAGCATACGCGATCGTGCCGCGCGGCGTCGTGAAGACGCGGGCGCCCCGCGCGGCAAGGCGCAGCGACGCGCAGCGACCGGATCTGCGGCAGTCCGCCCCTTTCGACGGCGTCGGGCAATCGTCGGCGCGTTGTCGCCGTTTCGTCTGAAACCTGAAACCGGACGGGGCGCCGGCGCCCCGCGCTCAGCCCCAGTCGGACGCCGACTCGTCGGGATCGACGAGCGTCAGCCCGGCCGCCGGCAGCGGCAGCGCGGTCTTGTAGCGCACCTGCTTCAGCGCGAAGCTCGACCGGATGTTCGACACGCCGGGAATCGTTGTCAGCCGCTCGATGATGAAGCGCTCCAGCGTGCGCATGTCGGGCATCACGACGCGCAGCAGATAGTCGGCGTCGCCCGACATCAGGTAACACTCCATCACCTCGGGCCGCTGCGAGATCGCCTCCTCGAAACGCTGCAGCGCATCCTCGACCTGCTTCTCGAGGCTGACCTGGATGAACACGTTGATCCGCAGCCCGAGCGGCTCGGGATCGAGCAGCGTGACCTGCTGGCGGAACAACCCGAGCTTCTCCAGCGCGCGCACGCGATTGAAGCACGGCGTGGCGGACAGGTTCACCGCGCGCGCGAGCTCCGCGTTCGTGATGCGCGCGTTCTGCTGCAGCTGGTTCAGGATGCCGATGTCGATGCGGTCGAGCCGACGCGGGTTTGCGCTCATGGTCGAAATATTCCGGAAGAGTGGCCACAACCGGAATATTTACACTATCCGTGAGCGAAATCCCAATGAAATCAGACGCATATTTTGCGGATCGGCGGGTAGCATGATCCGACCGATTGCCACTGATTGCGCGCCGCTCCGAACCGGCGCGCGGGGAGACCTGCGATGACGGACCTGTCGAACGGAATCGACGCCACACGGCGCGCGGGCGCGGCTCACGCCGACGCCGACCCGGAAGAAACCGCCGAATGGCTGGAAGCGCTCGACGCCGTCGTCGCGCACGTCGGCAAGGAACGCGCGCAGTACCTGCTCGGCCGGCTCGCCGCGCATGCGCACACCCGCGGGCTCGCGGCGCCGCGCGGCCCCGTCACGCCGTACCTGAACACGATCGCCGCGCACGAACAGCCGCCGTATCCGGGCGACGCCGAGCTCGAGGAACGGCTGTCCGCCGCGCTGCGCTGGAACGCGCTCGCGATGGTCGTGCGCGCGAACCGCGCATACGGCGAACTCGGCGGCCACATCGCGAGCTACGCGTCGGCGTCGGACCTGTTCGAAGTCGGCTTCAACCATTTCTTCCGTGCGGCGCCGGTCGACGCAGGCCATGAAAGCGGCCCGGGCGGCGACCTCGTGTACTTCCAGCCGCATTCGTCGCCGGGCGTGTATGCGCGCGCGTATCTCGAAGGCTTCCTCACTGAAGATCACCTGAAGCACTACCGTCGTGAAATCGCCGGGCCCGGGCTGTGTTCGTATCCGCACCCGTGGCTGATGCCGGATTTCTGGCAGTTCCCGACCGGCTCGATGGGCATCGGTCCGATCAACGCGATCTACCAGGCGCGCTTCATGCGCTACCTGCAGCATCGCGGGCTCGCGAACACCGCCGGCCGCACCGTGTGGGGCTTCTTCGGCGACGGCGAGATGGACGAGCCCGAATCGCTCGGCGCGCTGTCGCTCGCCGCGCGCGAAGGGCTCGACAACCTCGTGTTCGTGATCAACTGCAACCTGCAGCGGCTCGACGGCCCGGTGCGCGGCAACGGCCGCGTGATCGACGAGCTCGAAGCGCTGTTCGCCGGCGCCGGCTGGAACACGATCAAGGTGCTGTGGGGCTCCGACTGGGATCCGCTGTTCGCGCGCGATCACGCGGGCGCCCTCGCGCGCGCGTTCGCCGACACCGTCGACGGCCAGTTCCAGACCTTCTCCGCGAACGACGGCGCGTACAACCGCGCGCGCTTCTTCAGCGGCGACCCGGCGCTCGAAGCGCTGGCCGCCCAGCTCACCGATGCGGAAATCGACCGCCTGCGCCGCGGCGGCCACGATGCGCGCAAGCTGCACGCCGCGTATGCGCGCGCGCTCGCCCATCGCGGCCAGCCGACCGTGATCCTCGCGAAGACGATGAAGGGTTATGGAATGGGCACGGCCGGCCAGGGGCGGATGACCACTCACCAGCAGAAGAAGCTCGACGTCGACGACCTGAAGGCGTTCCGCGACCGTTTCCGGTTGCCGCTGTCGGACGGCGACGTCGAGCAGTTGAAGTTTTACAAACCAGCGGAAGACAGCCCGGAAATGCGTTACCTGCATGCACGCCGGGCTGCCCTGGGAGGCTATCTGCCCAGAAGGCGGATGGCGGCATCGAAGGGGCTGACCGTCCCTTCGATGCCGGCCTGGGGTGCGTTCGCGCTGGAGGCGGCCGGCCGCGAGATGTCGACGACGATGGCGCTCGTGCGCATGCTCGCCGCGTTGATCAAGGATCGCGACATCGGTCCGCGCGTGGTGCCGATCGTGGCCGACGAGGCGCGCACGTTCGGCATGGCGAGCCTGTTCCGGCAGGTCGGCATCTACTCGCCGCTCGGACAGCGCTACGAACCGGAGGATCTCGGCTCGATGCTCTATTACCGCGAGGACACGCGCGGCCAGATTCTCGAGGAAGGGATTTCGGAAGCCGGCGCGGTGTCGTCGTGGATCGCCGCCGCGACCGCGTACAGCGTGCACGACCTGCCAATGCTGCCGTTCTACATCTACTACTCGATGTTCGGTTTCCAGCGCATCGGCGACCTGATCTGGGCCGCTGCCGACCAGCGCTCGCGCGGCTTCCTCGTCGGCGCGACGTCGGGCCGTACGACGCTCGGCGGCGAGGGCCTGCAGCACCAGGACGGCAGCAGCCATCTCACGGCGTCGACGATTCCGAACTGCCGCGCTTACGACCCGGCGTTCGCGTACGAAGTCGCAACGATCATCGATGCCGGCATGCGCGAGATGGTCGAACAGCAGCGTGACGTGTTCTATTACGTGACCGTCATGAACGAGAACTATGCGCAGCCGTCGATGCCCGACGACGATCCGGCCGCACGACGCGAAGGCATCCTGAAGGGCATGCATCGGCTGCCGTCCGCAGTGAACGCGACCGCGCGCGTGCAGTTGTTCGGCGCGGGCGCGATTCTCGGCGAAGTGCTCACCGCGCAGCGGATGCTGAAGGACGACTGGAATATCGATGCAGCCGTGTGGAGCGTCACGAGTTTCAGCGAGTTGCAGCGCGACGGGATGGAAGCCGAACGGCTGTCTCGGCTCGGCGACGGATCGGCATCGTCGTATGTCACGCGGATGCTTGATGGAACGCAGGGCCCGGTAATCGCCGCGACCGATTACGTGCGTGCGGTGCCCGAGCTGATCCGCGCGTACGTGCAGCGCCGCTACGTGACGCTCGGCACCGACGGGTTCGGCCGCAGCGACACGCGCGACGCGCTGCGCGCGTTCTTCGAAGTCGATCGCGCGAGCATCGTGCTCGCCGCGCTGAAGGCGCTGGCTAATGACGGGGAACTCGATGCGGCGGCGCTGGATACTGCGCGCGAACGGCTCGGCAAGACGGTGCGGCAGCAGCCGGGCGCGGCGCCGTGGCAACGCTGAGCGCGCCATGTAGCGCCCATTTTCGAGATGGCGGGCGAAGACGAATAGGTAGAATAAGTCCATTCGTCAGGAGAATTGCCCGTGCCAACACCGAGATGTTCGAGCTTTTCCGAAGCGTTTCAAGCAAACATGACCGCGCTGCATATGCCCGTTCCCACAACGCTGTTTGCGACCCTGCAAACCGCGGTGGCGAGTGTCAGCACGATGATGGGCGCGCTCAAGACACTAGGTCCGGATGCGACGGTCGCGGAATTGTTTGGCGCGACCACGAAACTCGAAGTAGCAACCGTCGTTGGGGTGATCCTCGGCAGCGTCTATCTGGGCGCGGTCATTGGTAGCCTGATGGTCGCGACAGATGCTGCGTCGGCATGCGGCATCGGCAAACGGGGAACCGACCTGTCCTTGGCGGTTGCGCAATGGGGCGCGCGCCATCGCCTTGCGGTTCATCCATTGATCATGGCGCAAATCCTGCGGCATCCTGAAGTTCTCGCGCCCGGCCCGCATAGTTATCTCGGGTTGAAGGCAAACACTGCAATCCGGAGTACACGATGAAGTGGATTGTGGATCATTTGCTCCTCATCGTCACGGCGCTGATTTGCACCGCCGTAGGATGGACCATCATCGCCGCGACCGGCGAATGGTTTCCCACCCTGATGATAGTGATCGCGTTCGCAACGTTGTGGGGCGATAACGCACGACTGCGAAAGCTACTCGAGCAAAACGGCATCGACCCCAGACAGCGCAAGCGATAGGAGTCGATTCGTTACGCCGGCAAGGAAAGCTATGCCTGCCCCTCTGTTTGATCACGTGAAGATTGGCCCTTGGTTATGCGGCGTCACCGGCGAGGTCCGCGTGCCGGTCGTACTCACTTCGCTTCTCCCGCTTGCCGCTAACGCAGCATGCGCGGCCATCCACATCCCGCTGCACTAAACCGGCAGCGCATGCGTCGACAAAATCTCCTTGAGCACCATGAACGAGCGCACCTGCCGCACGCCGGGCAGGTACAGCAGCTGTTCGGCGTGCAAGCGATTGAAGCTCTCGTTGTCGCGCGTGCGGACCAGCATGAAGTAGTCGAATTCGCCGGTCACCACGTGGCACTCGACGCACCCTGACACCTTCTGGGCAGCCTTCTCGAATTCGGCGAACGCCTCCGGCGTCGAACGATCGAGCACGAAGCCGATCACGACCAGCATCCCGGCACCGAGCGGCTTCGGATCGAGCAACGCGACGATGCCGCGGATCAACCCCATCTCCTTCAGCCGCTCGACGCGCCGCAGGCATGCCGGCGCGCTCAGCTTCACCTTCGCGGCGAGGCTCACGTTCGAGATCGACGCGTCCTGCTGCAGCTGCCGCAGGATCGCGCGGTCGATGCGATCGAGCGCCGGCGCGGCATCGGCGGGGGCGGCGCTGCTGCGATCTAATTTCATTGCGTCTCCGATTGATTCTGCGAACCAAAATTATCTGCCTCTGCTTTTCTACATCGATAACGTAGGCGTTCATCATTTATTTCGCAAGCTCATTTCCCGGCGTCCTGCCTATCATCTTTGCATCGGGACACGGCGCACCGGCCGCACGCGACCGATCCGATTTCCTGCCCACCGTCTTTCGGAGACTGTCGATGAACCTGCAACGTTTCCCCCGTTATCCGCTCACGTTCGGCCCGACGCCGATCCAGCCGCTCAAGCGCCTGAGCGCGCATCTCGGCGGCAAGGTCGAGCTGTACGCGAAGCGCGAGGACTGCAACAGCGGCCTCGCGTTCGGCGGCAACAAGACGCGCAAGCTCGAATACCTGATCCCCGACGCGCTTGCGCAAGGCGCCGACACGCTCGTGTCGATCGGCGGTGTGCAGTCGAACCAGACACGCCAGGTCGCGGCCGTCGCCGCGCATCTCGGGATGAAGTGCGTGCTCGTGCAGGAGCACTGGGTCAACTACGAGGATCCGGTGTACGACCGCGTCGGAAACATCCAGCTGTCGCGAATGATGGGCGCCGATGTGCGGCTCGTCGCCGACGGTTTCGACATCGGCATTCGCCGCAGCTGGGAAGAAGCGATGGAGAGCGTGCGGCAGGCGGGCGGCAAGCCGTATCCGATTCCGGCCGGGTGTTCCGAGCATCCGCTCGGCGGACTCGGGTTCGTCGGCTTCGCGGAAGAAGTGCGCGAGCAGGAAGCACAGCTTGGCTTCAAGTTCGATTACATCGTGGTCTGCTCGGTCACGGGCAGCACGCAGGCGGGGATGGTCGTCGGCTTCGCGGCCGACGGGCGCGCGGATCGCGTGATCGGCATCGACGCGTCGGCGAAGCCGGAGCAGACGCGCGAACAGATCACGCGCATCGCGCGGCATACGGCCGAACTGGTCGGCCTGGGGCGCGATATCGAAGAGAAGGACGTCGTGCTAGACACGCGCTATGCCGGGCCGGAATACGGACTGCCGAACGATGGCACGCTGGACGCGATTCGTCTGTGTGCGCGACTGGAAGGCGTGCTGACCGATCCCGTCTATGAAGGGAAATCGATGCACGGAATGATCGACAAGGTGCGGCGCGGGGAATTCGAGCCAGGGTCGAAGGTGCTGTATGCGCACCTTGGCGGGGTACCGGCGTTGAGCGCGTATAGCGGGATTTTTCGGGAAGGCTGATCTGGCGACGCAGCAGACCGGCGAGGCTTGCGTGAGGTCGGCACTGCCTCGCGGGTGGGCCGCCTCCTGTCGATTCCCACTGGAAAGCCGCCTCGATCCGAGCTGAATCGCGACCGACCGGTACGTGAAGGTCGACGACTGCGTCTGGTCCTTCACGTGGATCCACGACATCGTGCTGCCAATGACGGACGGCCCCTGCGCGCACGCGGCCGACAGCAGCAGCCGCGGCGCCGGCAAACGGCGAACCGTTTCCACTTTCCTCATGTTTTATTTGCGCCGCACTGCTTCGCGCTATCCCGCCCGCGCGGGCGCGTACCCGGCTTGCGCGCGGCGAGGCGAATACAATTCACCCACGCCGACGCGCAGTCCAAGGCTCTCTCAGGCTCTCTGTGGCTCTCTTCGAATAGTTCAGTCACGCGCTGGCTGCCGCGTTTCGCCGGGCCGAATGTGTCGACACCGGCCCCCAAACCTGACGCGGCAAACAATAGTGACGCGGTGAGCAATAATAATGGAGAAAAATGGCATGTCAAGGTGATTCGCATTTTCAAAGTTTGCGTATTGCGTCACTTTTGAATATGCTCTTCGTCGCTCAAACCCAGGAGACCCCATCGAGATGCCCAATAGCGAGCAGGCCAACGTCGATCTCATCACCGCCACCAAGGTGCACGATCTGTTGACGCGCAACGGCATTCCGCCGCGCAGTCACAACACCACGATCGCGAACGTGCTCGGCCTCAGTTTCTCGGTCGTCACGCGCAAGATGAAAGGCCTGATCCCGTGGAACCTGTCGCAGTTGCAGGACATCGCGACGCACTTCGGCGTGCCGCCCGCGATCCTGCTCGACGACAAGGGCACGCAACCGGCCGCCGCCGAGATGATCGATGCGACGCTCGTGATCGAGTCGCGCCGCTTTCGCTGCCGTGCGGCGATCTCGGCGAAGGCCAGCAGCCAGATCGACACGGATTTCGTCGCGCTGCAGTGGCAGGGAGAATGGATCGTCACCGAACGCCAGCACGCGCGCGAAGGCCGCCTCTATCCGGTCGACGTGATCGAACTGCGCTCGAGCCAGCCGACCGTCTACGCGGCGCGGATCGCGGTGGTCGACGATTCGCAGGACGTCGCCGAAACCGTATGCGAATACTTCCTCGAAAAAGGCGTGAACGCGATTCCGTACTACGACGGCGCGTCGTTCCGCAAGGCGCTGGAGCTCGAGGATTTCGACGCCTACATCCTCGACTGGATGCTCGGCGACGAGACCGCGGCCGAGCTCGTGCGCGGCATCCGGTCGAGCGAAAACGGCGGCGCGCCGATCTTCCTGCTGACCGGCAAGATCTCCACCGGCGAGGCGAGCGAGGACGAAATCGCGCACATCGTGTCGCACTACAACGCGCGCTGCGAGGAGAAGCCGGTGCGCCTGCCGATCCTGTTCGCCGAAGTCGCCCGCGAACTGAAGCTCACGCAGCCGGCGCCGGCCGCGGTCGCCGCCGCGAATTGAGAGCCCCCCGAAAACCCATCACCACGCGCACACGAACGAAGGGACCGACATGCGAATTTCGACCATCTGGATCAAGAGCCTGCTCACCGCCGGCCTGCTCGGCATCGCCGCCGCGAGCTGGGCCGCGTCGTTCACGTTCACCGTCGACGGCAAGATCGGCCGCAGCAACCAGCCCGGCAAGACGGTGTTCGTCTTTACCGAGCAGGCGCTGATGGCGCTGCCGCAGCACACGATCGTCACGTCGACGAGCTGGACGCCGAAGGCGACCTTCACCGGCCCGCGCCTGTCCGACGTGCTGAAGACCGTCGACGCGCACGGCACGCAGATCGAGTTCCGCTGCATCGACGAATACACGTTCACGATCCCCGTGTCCGATGCCGACAAGTACGGCGTGATCCTCGCGCGCACGATGAACGGCAAGGTGCTCGGCAACGACAACTACGGCCCGCTGTGGATCATGTATCCGCGCGACCAGTACCCCGACGAGCTGAAGACGCCGCTCGGCGAAGCCAAGTTCGCGTGGCAGATCATCGGCCTGACCGTGAAGTAAGCGCGCGGCATGATGCGCGGGCGGTGGAAGAACAGAAAAATCATCCTGGTCCTGGGATCGCTGTGGATCCTGGGATTCGCCGCGTGGGCATTCCTGCTGTGGGACCTGCTCGCGACGTCGGTCAACGAGGGTGTGCTCGAGGGGCCGCGCGAAGGCGTGTTCTGGACCGCCGCGCAATACCGGAACGCGTATGCGCGCTTCGACCGGCAACTGATCCTCTACTCGACGCACGTGGACGACGACTTCGACCACGTTCAAATGCAGCTCGACAGCCTGTCGGTGTCGTTCGGGTTCCTGCAGCGGCCGTCCGAAGTGTCCGAATACTGGCTGCGCATCCCGCGCGCGCGTGCCGAAATCGCGGTGCTCGGCGCATTCATGGCGCGCCTGAAGCACGACGTGCCGCTGCTGCGCGATGCGCGGAACGATGCGCCACACGTGATCGACGACGTCAACGCGTACTGGCCGAAGGTCAACGGCCTCGCGAACTACTTCCGCGCGATCGAGATGGCGCAGCGCGACTTCACGTTCCATCAGCTGAAGGAAAAGCAGCGGGCGATCCTGTCGCTCGGCATCATCCTCGGCGTGATCCTGTGCGCGCTGTTCCTGCTGCTGTTCTATACGATGCGCACGCGCGAAGACCTGCTCGAACGACAGGACGCGGCGCTCGATGCGGAGCGCAAGGCATCCGATCGCGCGTTCGAGATGATCGAGGCGAAGAACGCGTTCCTCGGGATGGTCAGCCATGAACTGCGCACCCCGCTGCAGGCGATCTGCGGATCGATCGAGATCCTGCTCGCGCGGCCGCAATCCGACGCGAACCTGAAGACGATCCGGCGGCTGCAGAATTCCGCGTCGTCGCTCGAAGCGCTGGTCAAGGACCTGACCGACTACATCAAGCTGCGCTCGACCAAGCGCCTCGCGGAAACCGAAACGGTCGACATGGCGTCGCTGCTCGCCGAGGTGCTCGATCCGCTGCGCGAGAAGATCGCGACCAAGCGGATCGCCGTCGCACAGCGCGTCGAGCCTCGCGACCTCGCGATCCGCTCCGATCGCAAGCTGTTGCGTCAGGTGTTGTCGAACCTGATCGAGAATTCGGTGAAATACACCGTCGACGGATCGATCGACGTATCGGTCATGCTCGTCGACGCACCGGCCGGCCGGCAGTTGAAACTCGTCGTGCGGGACACGGGCGCCGGCATCGCGAAGCAGCACCTGTCGAAGATCTTCGAGCCGTTCTACCGCGCGAATGACGCGGTCGGCCTGCATGTGGACGGCATCGGGATGGGGCTCGCCGTCGTGCGCGAGATCGTGACGACGCTGCGCGGCCACGTGGACGTGCGCAGCGTCGTCGGCGAGGGCAGCGAGTTCGTCGTGACGCTGCCTGCCGAGGTGCCGGATGCCGGCGAAACGGCCGGCGACGCGCCGGCGTGGCCGGCCGCCGCCACGCACCGCAACCGCCGCGCGCTCGTGGTCGACGACAACGACAACGCGCGCGAAACGCTCGGCGCGATGCTGTCGGCGCTCGGCCTCGACGCCGATCTGTGCGGCACCGGCCAGGAAGGCGTCGCCCGTTTCGGCGACACGCATTACGACCTCGTCGTGCTCGATCTCGAGTTGCCGGACCTGAGCGGCTTCGAAGTCGCGCACCGCATGCGGATGGTCGCGCAACCGGACGACGACGGAAAGTTTCCGTCCATTGTCGGTGTCAGCGCATATGAATCGGCCGCGCTGCGCGAGAACCAGCGGGTGTTCGACGAATTCCTGCCGAAGCCTGTTCACCTGCGCGAACTTGGCGCGCTCGTCGAGAAGCTGCTCGGCTGAGCGTGGCCGCGACGCGTGACGGGCGGACCCTCTGACCGCCCGTGGCGCGGTTCCGCGCCTACTCGCCGATCAGATGCAGCACGATATCGCGACGATGCGGGGCGCGACGATGCTCGAACAGATAGATGCCCTGCCACGTGCCGAGCACCATGCGTCCGTGCTCGACCGGGATCGACAGCTGCACCTGCGTGAGTGCCGTACGCAAATGGGCGGGCATGTCGTCGGCGCCTTCGGTGTCGTGCTCGTAACGCGTGTCGTCCTCGGGCGCGAGCGTCGCGAAGTAGCGTTCGAGATCGCGCTGCACCGACGGATCCGCGTTCTCCTGGATCAGCAGCGATGCGGACGTATGGCGGCAGAACACGGTGAGCAGGCCGGTGCGAATCGACTGCTGGTCGACGAACGCGCGCACCTGCGGCGTGAATTCGACGAGGCCGCTGCCGCGCGTGTCGATGGCGATGTGCGTGATGGCCTGTTGCATGGCGATGCCTTCAGGCCAGCGCGGCGAAGCCGTCGGCTTCGATCTGCCGTGCATCGGCGGGGCGCACGACGCGTGCGACCTCGACGCCGTCGCGCAGGAACACCAGGGTCGGCCACAGCTTCACGCGGAACGAACGGCCGAGCGGGCGGCCCGGGCCGTCCTCGATCTTCAGGTGGCGCACGGCGGGGTGCGCCGCGAACGACGCCACGATCGCGGGTTGCGCGCCCGCGCAGATCCCGCACCAGTTCGCGCCGAATTCGATGACGGTCGCGCCGGCGAGTGCGTCGACTTCCGCGCGCGTGGGCGCTTCTTCGGAATAGCGTTGCGGGGTGTGCATCGGTGCCCTCATGTGCGATTCTGGAACGTGATCGCGCCGGGTCGGCGGGTGCGATCGGCGATGTCCTACTGTAGCGGAAAAGCCGGCGGGATGCCGGCGCGCGGACGCGCAAACCCGCCGTCGCAATGGCCGACGCCTTCCGTGCGCCGCCTGCGCACGACGCGCAATTCCCGTTCCTCCGTCGCGCCGCCCCTCCGGATGACACGACAAGAATCGGAGCGCCGCGCGGCCGCGACGGGATCAGCATGCGGACTGATCCGTCAACGAAACGAAGACCCCGACCATGAACGCTCCGCATCGCGTCACCGAACCGAACATCCTCTATTTCGGCACGCCCGTCGTGCTGGTCAGCACGCTGAACCTGGACGGCACGGCCAATCTCGCGCCGATCTCGTCTGCATTCTGGCTCGGCTGGCGCGCCGTGATCGGCATCGCCGCCAGCTCGCAGACCACCCGCAACCTGCTGCACACCGGCGAATGCGTGCTGAACCTGCCGTCGCCGGCGCAGGCGCACGCGGTGGACCGGATCGCGCGCACGACAGGCTCCTGTCCGGTGCCCGACGGGAAACGGGCCAAGGGTTATGTTTACGAACCCGACAAGTTCGGCACGGCCGGGCTTACCGAGGCGGCATCGCAAACCGTGTCGCCGCCGCGCGCGCTCGAATGCCCGGTTCACCTGGAAGCGGTCGTCGCGGCCGCGCACGGCCTCGCAGACGAAACACCCGACCTGCGCGGCAAGATCACGCTGTTCGAGCTGCGCATCCAGCGCGTGCACGTGCACCCCGACCTGCTGATGGACGGCCATCCGGACCGCATCGATCCCGACAAATGGTCGCCGCTGATCATGAGCTTCCAGAAGTTCTATGGACTCGCGCCGCATCAGGTACACGCGTCGCGGCTCGCCGAGATTCCCGAGCGCGCGTATCGCAGCCCCGACATCGAGCGCTCGCGCGACGCGGCCGCGCCGGCCGGTACGCCACAGCCGATCGGATAAGATACGGCCGGCCACCCTCATTGGCCCATGACCGAACCGACGGAGTGTTTTCAGTGATTCAAGCTACCCCAGTATTCAAGGACAACCTCGCGCAATTGCCGGCCATCGACGGCATCGCACGCATCGATCTCGTCGGCGCGAACGGCGACGTGGTCGCCACCATCGAGAACCAGCCCGGCAAACAGGGTTCGCTCGCCGTGTACCACTACCTGAAGCAGGCATTCGGCACGCTTGACGCGAAGGCTGCCGAGCATGGCCTGGCCGTGTTCGCCGAGCACACCGCCGATGCGCGCAACCGCCCCGGCGCACACCCGAACGTCGATCGCCTGCTCGCGATCGTCGCCGGCGGCGAAGCGCTGCGCATCGACGTCGTCGCGAAGGGCTGAGCGACGGCCGGGGCAATGATGCCGCGCGTCGATGCGCGGCACGCACATGCATCTCGCCAATGAGCGCGGGTGTATGCAGGATCGCCGTCCCGCCCGCACCGGCCGGGACACCCGTGCCCGCGTTCAACGCGATCGATGACGGCCTCGCCCCCCGTCATTTTCACGATTTGATGTCCTGACTCAAACCCTCCTCCGCGAAAATCGCCGGCCATCTCGACGGCAAATCACGTCGTCCGTCATTCGAAGACGCCGAAGCGCTCGCGACACATCCCACCGCCCGCCAAGCATGTAGGCCCATCGCGGCACCGCATATCGTCCATGCATCGAGCATGCCGGCATGCTCGCGCAAACACGGCGCCGACAACCCGTGCGATCGATGCCCGGTCGTTCGCAATGCACGCATCGCGAAACGCCCTCACATCGCATTAGTACATGTATCAATTGCTGCCGACCGCATTTAATACACGTCCCATTTAAATCGCATCCCAGGTTACCCAAAATTGCCATGGGTTGAGTCGAATCCAACGCATCGCCCTCCCCGGCACGGACCCGTCCGTATCAAGAATCCGGCCAATGCGATGCACGCGATCGACCTCTAAGGCAGGCAGCGTCCCTTCCCCTCGTCAACCACTCCCGTGAAACGGAAGCAACGGCACCGCCCGGATTTATCCCGGCGCGGTACGGCTCGTTGCGTCCTGCGCGAGGCGACGGACGCCGCATCGAATACATCGGTAGCGAAGGTATATGCACACGGCACTCGAACAGCAACGCGCCGCCGCTCCGTCGGCGATCCATGGCTTCCTCACGCGCATCGTCGACATCACGCTGATCGCGCTCGGCGCCGCGGCGGCAGCCTGGTTTTCTCCCGGCGACGGCATCGATCCGTCCGACAACGTGGCGATCGTCGCGAGCACGGCGGTATTCGCGATGATCCTGTTCCCGGCGTTCGGCGTGGCGCGCATACCGCGCGATCGCGCGACCCATCGCATCGTATTCCTTACCGTCGTGGCATGGCTGCTCGCGCTCGCCGGCTCGGCAATCGTCATGTTCGCGATGCGCGGCGCGTTGCCGGTGCCGCCGAGCGGATTCCTGCTCTGGGCGGCGGCAAGCGGCATCGCACTCGTCGCGTTTCGGCTCGCCGTATGCGCGACAGTCGAACGGATCGTCCACGTGGGCGAACGCACCAGGCCAGTCGCGATCGTCGGCGGCGGTGCACATTGCGTCGCCGTGCTCGAACGGATCGCGCAATCGCCGTCGGCGCGCTATCGCGCGGCAGCCGTGCTCGATCCGGACCGCTCCGCACAACCCGGCGCGAACGGCATCGAAGCCTTTTCCACGCTCGACGCGTTCGCCGCGCACGTGCGGGCGCATGCGATCCCGGAAGTCTGGATCGCGCTGCCGATCACTGAAACCAGCGCCATCGTTCGCGTGCTCGATACATTCCGGCACGACCTCGTCGACGTCCGCCTCGTACCCGACGTCAGCCAGCTCGCGATGTTCGACGGCGCGATGGTCGACCTGGTCGGTGCACCGGCGATCAACCTTGTCGCCTCTCCGCTGTCGCCCCGCGCGCTGCTTCAGAAAGCGATTTTCGATCGGTTGTTCGCGGCGGCGGTGCTGGTCGGCACGGCGCCGCTGCTGCTCGCGATCGCGCTGGCCGTCCGGCTGTCTTCGCCCGGCCCCGTGCTGTTCCGCCAGCTGCGCAAGGGCGCGAACGGCAAGGCGTTCGCGATCTACAAGTTCCGCACGATGCACATGCATGTCGACACGGACGGCGGCGTGCGGCAAGCGACGCCCAACGATCCACGCGTGACCCGCATCGGCGCGTTCCTGCGCCGCACGAGCCTCGACGAAATGCCGCAGTTCATCAACGTGCTGCGCGGCGAGATGTCCGTCGTCGGCCCGCGTCCGCACGCGCTCGAACACGACGACCTGTATCACACGCGGCGTCAGCACGCCGAGCACGAGCTTGACGATTTCCAGCGAATTCCACGGATTGTTGAATGGCTGCATGAATGGCTCGACAAGAAAGACGCACCGCCCGGCGGATCGCATCGCGCACGGCGCGCGTGTTCGTCGATTGCCTCGCGGTTGACCGTTAGTTGCTTGCGCATCGAAGCCGCACCGTGATGCAGCCGGTGCGCGGCGATGCGGCTCGTCCCGCCAGTGTATCGGCCGAATGTCACCGACCGGTGACGATTTGCCGAATCGTCGTCATGCAACCGCCCGCGTTACGTCGGCAGCGCCGACGTGAGCTTGACCTTCTGCATCGGAATGTCGGTCTTGACGCTCAGCACGCCCGGGATGCGCGTCAGGTATTCCATCTGGAAGCGCCGGTAGTCGTCGATGTCGGCGGCCACCACGCGCAGCAGGAAATCGCAGTCGCCGGCCATCAGGTGGCATTCGACCACTTCCGGCATCTGCTGGACAGCCTCGGCGAAGCGGTTCACGGATTCCGCGTCCTGCCCTTTCAGCCACACGCGAGTGAAGATCGTCAGCCCCTTGCCGACCTTCGCCGGGTTCAGCACGGCCACGTATTTCTCGATCACGCCCGCTTCCTCGAGCAGCCGCACGCGCCGCAGGCACGGCGACGGCGACAGCCCGACCTCGTGCGCGAGTTCCACGTTCTGCATGCGGCCGTCACGCTGCAGCGCGCTCAGGATCCGCCGGTCGATAGCATCCAGCTTCATTGGCATCAAATTCCAAAAAAATCGCAAATCACTCGTTCAATGCCAAATTCTCAGGAATATTGGTCCGCAACGCAACCCGATTCGAGTCAAAAAAGCAGACAATCCTACTCCCCCGAAGGAGGAGTAATGAGCAGTAGCGTTTCAACGTCGTCCGGGCTTCGCGACAAGCCCGCCTATGTCGCCGAGATGGGCCGCGGATTGCGCGCGGCGCTGCCCGTCATGCTGGGTTTCGTGCCGTTCGCGCTGGTGCTCGGCGCACAGGCCGCGCAAAAAGGGCTGAGCCTGCTCGAGGTCCCGATGATGACGGGCCTGAACTTCGGCGGCGGCTCCGAATTCGCGGCGATCCATCTGTGGACGTCGCCACCGCATATCGCGCTGATCGTCGCGATGTCGTTCCTCGTGAATTCGCGGCACATCCTGATGGGTGCCGCGTTCGCGCCATACATCCGGCGCCTGCCGCGCCGCCGCGCGTTCGCGGCGCTGTTCTTCATGTGCGACGAAAGCTGGGCGATGTCGCTCGCCGACGCGCGCTCGCGCTCGGCCTCGCACATCAGTGTCCCCTATTACGCGGGCATCTGTTCCGGGCTGTACCTGACGTGGATCTCGATGACGACGCTCGGCGCGGCGGTCGGCCCGACGATCGGCAACGTCGAGCAGTACGGCTTCGACATGGCATTTACGGCCGTGTTTCTGGTGCTGCTGCGCGGAATGTGGAAGGGCATGCGAGCGGGCCGCCCGTGGTTCGTGAGCCTTGTCGTCGCAGCCGGCACGCACCTGGCCGTGCCCGGCGCGTGGTACGTCGCGGCCGGGGCGTGCGCGGGGCTGATCGCCGCGCTGCTGTGGGAGCCGCGCGATGCTGCCTGATTTCGCGACGGTCGCGACCATCGTGCTGATGGCGTCGACCACCTACCTGTCGCGCGTGCTCGGCTACGTGCTGCTGCGCAACCGCACGCTGAGCCCGCGAATGGCATCGGTGATGGAAAACGTGCCGGGTTGCGTGCTGATCTCGGTAATCGCGCCGGCCTTCGTGTCGACGCGCCCGGCCGACCTGCTCGCGCTCGCCGTCACGCTGATCGCGGCGACCCGCCTGTCGATCCTGCCGACCGTGATCGTCGGCGTCGTGTCGGCCGGCCTGCTGCGGCATCTGCTCGGGTAATCGGATCACGCGGGCGGCACATCGAACCGGAAGACGGGCGCGCGATGCGCCCGTTTTCGCATCCGCGTGCGGGGTGCGGTGCGCTGAGGTGCGGCATGACACGACACAACATGCGCCGCAACGGGATGCTAGCCTTGCGGGTGTACCCGCGATGCCTTTCCCCTCTCATTGCCTACCTGCGAGGATCGTCCCGATGCAAGAAACCCGCCCGCTGTTCGACCGCGTCCTGCTCACCAACGACGACGGATTCGACGCCCCCGGCCTTGAAGTGCTCGAACAGGTCGCCACGCAACTGGCGCGCGAAGTCTGGATCGTCGCGCCGGCGGAGGACCAGAGCGGCACGTCGCATTCGCTGAGCCTGCACGAACCGCTGCGCGTGCATCGCAAGGGCGAGCGCCGTTTTGCAGTGCGCGGCACGCCGGGCGATTGCGTCGCGATCGCGGTCAGCCACCTGATGAAGGACGCGCGGCCCGACTTCGTGCTGTCCGGCGTCAATCGCGGCGCGAACCTCGGCACCGAAACGGTGTTCTCCGGCACGGTCGGCGCCGCGATGACGAGCATGCTGGTCGGCGTACCGGCGATCGCGCTGAGCCAGGCGTTCGTCGATCGCAACGCGGTGCCGTGGCATACGGCGCTCACGCACGCACCGGACGTGATTCGCCGGCTCGTCGCGGCCGGCTGGGACAGCGACGCCTGCCTCAACGTGAATTTCCCGGCGCGGCCGGCCGACGACGTGCGCGGCCTGAAGGTGACGAACCAGGGCGCCGGCACGCTGCAAGGCGTCGACATCGTGTCGGGGCGCGATCCGCGCGACATCGAATACCACTGGCTGAAACTGGCGCGCGCACCGCGCGACGACGATGCGGATTCGGAAACGGCCGCGCTCGGCGAAGGCTATATCGCGGTCACGCCGCTGAAGTTCGAACGCACGCACGATCAGGCGCTCGCGCGGCTGCGGTCGAACCTCGGCTGACCTGGAGAGCCTTTACCGGTCACGTCAGGTTCATTCCCCCGTCGAGCATCACGATCTCGCCCGTCACATAATCGGACGCGACGAGCATCGCAACCATCTGCGCGACGTCGTCCGGCGTCGCCGCACGGCGCATCGGCGCGCGCTCGCGCCAGAGCTGCTGCGCGTCGGTCCAGTCCGCGGTCAGCGGCGTATCGACGAGCCCCGGCGCCACCGCATTGACGCGAATCGCCGGCGCGAGCGTACGCGCCAGCAAGCGAGTCGTGTGATTCAGCGCGGCCTTCGCCGCCGCATAGGGAATCGACGCCCCCTTCGGCCGCACGCCGGCGTGCGAGCTGACGTTGACGACGCACCCGGCACGCCCGCCCGACGCCGCCTCGAGCAGCGCGGGCTGCGCTTCGGCGACGAGCCGAAACGGCGCGATCACGTTGATCTCGTGCATCTCGCGCCACACGTCGGGCGTCGCGGCGGCGAGATCGTCGTGCGGAATCACGCGGCTGACGCCCGCATTGTTGACCAGCACGTCGAGGCGGCCATGCACCGCCAGCGCGTCGCGAATCAACCGCACGCGCTCCGCATCGTCGGCGAGATCGGCCTGCACGTAGGTCGCGCCGAGTTCGCGCGCCATCGCACGACCGGTGTCGGCGGAACTGCGCGAATGGAGGATCACCGCGTAGCCGTCCGCCGCCAGGCGTCGCGCGATGGCCGCGCCGATTCCCGACGTCGATCCGGTGACGAGCGCGACAGGCCGATGCACGCGCGACGCGCGCGGCTCGGCGACGGTTTCGGTTTCAGGTTCCGTTTCGGAAATCGGGGCGTTGATCGGCGGATGCGGCGCGTCCATGGCGTGGAATCCTGTCAGTGGCGTTCCCGCATCATAAGCATGACGACGGCCGATGCGGATGCGTGCCGTCTACGGCCGTTTCGGCAGGTCGACGAAATCCTCGAGCTCGCCGGCGATATAAAGCCGCTTGCCGATTCTCGGGTATTCGCAGACGTCGTGTTCGAGGCGCTGGCCGAGGATGAACAGTTCCAGCGGCACCTCGCCGGTGTTCTGCAACGTGTGTGCGTCGCCGCCGCGCGGAAAACCGAGGAAATCGCCCGGCCCGATTTCGCACGTGCGTTCGCCGATCGTGACCGAGCCGGTGCCGGACAGCACGTACACGCATTCTTCCTCGTACAGGTGGCGGTGATACTCGGCCGATTCGTGCCCGGGCATCAGGGTGAGCAGGTGCGCGCCGATCTGCGTGAGGCCGGTCAGGTCGCTGAGCTGTCGTTTGAGGCGAACGGCATTGGGATTGAGCGAATGCACCGCGCGCGTCGGTTCCATCTTCGCGATGTCGGCGGCTTTCAGCAGCTCCCGGGGAGGTGTCGTGGACATGGGGATCTCGTCGGCGTGAATGCTGCGGTTGAGCGCGCCGCCCGGGCCGGCACGGCGCGCATGCCGCGTTATTGTCCGACATTTTCACGCAGACGAGCTGCACATCTCCAGATACGGATAGCCGGCGGCGGCGGCACGCGCGCGACGCATTCGCCGCCGCCGCTCAACCCACATGCACGCCGCGCAGCGTCGTCAGCAACGCGACGAGACGGTCGACGTGCTCGTCCTCCGTGCGCCACGACGACACGCTGATCCGGAACGCCGGCCGCCCCTGCCATACGGTCTGCCCGAACCATACGTCGCCCGAATCCTGCGCGGCCTGAAGGATCGCGATCGTCTCGTCGTCGGTGCCGGCGCGCACGAGCACCTGGTTCAGCACGACACGGTTCAGCACGTCGTAGCCGGCCGCGCGCAGGCCGTCCGCGACGCGCTGGGCCTGTGCGCAATGCCGCTCGACCATCGTCGCCACGCCGGCGCGGCCGAGCGCACGCAGCGCGGCCCACACCGGAATGCCGCGCGCACGCCGCGAGAATTCGAGGTTCAGGTTCTTCTGCGCATCCTGCGCGCCGCTCAGGTAGACGGCATCGCTGTTCATCGCGGTCGCGAGCGCGGCCGCGTCGCGGCAGATCACCATCGCGCCGTCGTACGGCGTGTTGAGCCACTTGTGGCCGTCGGTGGTCCAGCTGTCCGCGCCGTCGATGCCGTCGGTCAGCGCGCGCTTCGACGACGCGCGCGCCCACAGCCCGAACGCGCCGTCCACGTGCACCCACGCGCCGGCGGCCTTCGCGCGCGGAATCAGCGCCGCGAACGGATCGAATTCGCCGGTGTTCACTTCGCCGGCCTGCACGCAGAGGATCGTCATGTCGTCGAGCGGCGGCAATTGCGCGGGGTCGATGCGGCCGTGCGCGTCGACCGGCGCGACGATCAGGCGCTTCATCCCGAAGCCGAGCACGCGCAGCGCCTTCTTCACCGTGATATGCGCGAGCTCCGAGAGCACGACCTTCACCTCGGGTGCACCGATCAGGCCGTCCGCGTCGACGTCCCAGCCCTTGCGCGCGAGCAGCGCACGCCGCGCGGCCACCAGCGCGACCAGCGTGCAGGCCGTCGCGCTCGTGCCGAAGCCGACCGCGCTGCCTTCCGGCAGCCCGAGCACGTCGACGACCCAGCGCGCGGCCTGCCGCTCGATCGTCGCGGCCACCGGCGAATTCGCGAACGACGACGCGCACTGGTCCCACGCGAGCATCAGCCGCTCGGCGGCCGCCGCGGCCGGCAGCGTCGCGCCGATCACGAAGCCGAAGTAGTTCGGGCCGTTCGATGCGACGGTCGCGGGCGTGCCCTTGTCGTCGAGCAGGCGCAGCATGTCGTCGGCCGGGCGGCCCGCATCGGGCAGCGGCTCGTCGAAGGCCGCAAGACCCGCGAGCGCCGCGGCGTCGGGATAGGCGCGCCGTTCGTCGGTCGCGGCGAGATACGCTTGCGCGCGCCGGTCGGCATCGGCCAGCAGGGCGAGTTCATCCATGTCGATTGCCTCTGTGAAGATCAGAGTTGCAGGAGGTCGCGGCCCAACCGATGCAGCGCATCGTCGATCCGCTTGTAGTACGTGAACTTGCCGACGCGCGTCGCCCGCACGAGCCCGGCATCCGCGAGGATCCGCATGTGGCGCGTGGTCGTCGCCGGCGCGATGCCGAGCTTCTCGGTGATGTACGTGCAGCACACGCCGAGCTCGTCGAAGTCGCCGTGCGGCTGCGGCGGGAAATGCTTGCGCGGCTGCTTGAGCCAGCGCATCACGGCCAGACGGCTTTCATTGGCCAGTGCGCTGATGCGGGTGACGTCGTCCATGGTTCCGGTCTCGTTTGACGTTTTGAATATTAGCTAAATGACGAAACGTGGACAACCCGCTTCGCGGGCGATCTTGCGTTCGCTGTCGCGGGGGAAGCGGCCCCGTTCCGCTACTACGCCGTATTTGGCGTCATCGCGTCGGACGCTGACGCGCAACCGCGTCCGCCGCGGCGCGATCCGGTTGCGCTCACCCCGCCGCCAACGCCTGCGCCAGTCGTTCGATCAGCGCCCGCACGCGCCGCGGCTGCACCGCACCGCCCGGATAGACGATCTGCAGGTCGACTTCGCCCGGCGAGAATTCGCGAAGGATCTCGACCAGCGCGCCGGACGCCAGATCCTGCTCGACGTCGAGCAGCGACTTCAGCGCAATCCCGTGCCCCGCGACGCACCACGCGCGCACGAGCGCGCCGTCGTTGGCGACGCGCCGGCCACGCACCGTCACGCGCTTCGGTTCGTCGTCGATACGGAACGGCCACTCGGCATACAGCTCCTGGCCGAAGCGCATCACGATGCAGTCGTGCGCGGCAAGCTCGGCCGGATGCCGCGGCGTGCCGTGCGCGGCGAGATACGCAGGCGCGGCGCACACCACGCGGCGCGAGCGGCCGAGCGAGCGGCTGCGCAGCGCGCTGTCCGCGAGCTGGCCGCGACGGATCGCGAAGTCGAGCCCCTGCCCGACGAGATCGACGTAGCCGTCGCCGAGATGCAGGTCGACCGTGACGCCCGGGTGCTCGGCCAGGAACGCGTCGACCACCGGCACGACGCGCGCCTGCCCGAGATCGGCCGGCGCGCTCAGCCGCACGGGCCCCGACAGCGTCTGCGCGCCGAGCCGCACGCGGCTTTCGAGTTCGTCGGCCTCGGCGAGCAGGCGCCGCGCGCCCGCGACCAGCGTGCGGCCCTCGTCGGTCAGGCTGATCGCGCGGGTCGTGCGCGTGAGCAGCGCCGCGCCGTAGTGGCGCTCGAGCGCCGTCAGCCGCTCGGAAACCGTGGCAGGCGACAGGCCGACCTCGCGGCCGGCCGCGGCCAGCCCGCCCTTCTCCACGATGCGCAGGAACAGCGCGAGGTTGTCGAGCAGCATTCTTCGCTTCCTCCGAAGGATATTTTCGAAGTCTGCCCAATTATCCGGATGAACCGCAAGCGCTAGAGTGAACGCTCACCTTGCCGACGCCCGCTCGCGCCGGCCTCGACGACGAAAGGACACCCGCCATGGAATACCGCACGCTCGGCCGCTCCGGCCTCAAGGTTCCCGCGCTGAGCTTCGGCGCAGGCACGTTCGGCGGCACCGGCCCGTTGTTCGGCGCCTGGGGCAACACGGACGTCGACGAAGCGCGCCGCCTGGTCGACATCTGCCTCGAAGCCGGTGTCAACCTGTTCGACACCGCCGACGTGTACTCGGACGGCGCATCCGAGCGCGTGCTCGGCGCCGCGATCCACGGCCGGCGCGACCAGGTGCTGATCTCGACCAAGACGGGCCTGCCGACCGGCGATGGCCCGAACGACGCCGGCACGTCGCGCTCACGGCTGATCCGCGCGGTCGACGACGCGCTGCGCCGCCTCGATACCGACTACATCGATCTGCTGCAGCTCCATGCGTTCGACGCGGCCACGCCGGTCGAGGAAGTGATGTCGACGCTGGACGACCTGGTGCGCGCGGGCAAGCTGCGCTACATCGGCGTGTCGAATTTCGCGGGCTGGCAGATCATGAAATCGCTCGCGCTAGCCGACCGGCACGGCTGGTCGCGCTACGTCGCGAACCAGGTCTACTACTCGCTCGTCGGCCGCGACTACGAGTGGGACCTGATGCCGCTCGGCGCGGACCAGGGCCTCGGCGCGCTGGTGTGGAGCCCGCTCGGCTGGGGCCGGCTCACCGGCAAGATCCGCCGCCACGCGCCGCTGCCCGAACGCAGCCGCCTGCACGATACGGCCGGCTTCGGGCCGCCGGTCGACGACGAACGGCTGTACGACGTGGTCGACGCGCTCGACGCGATCGCCGAGGAAACCGGCAGGACCGTGCCGCAGATCGCGCTGAACTGGCTGCTGCAACGCCCGACCGTGTCGTCGGTGATCATCGGCGCGCGCAACGAGGAACAGTTGCGCCAGAACCTCGGTGCGCTCGGCTGGTCGCTGACCGATGCGCAAGTCGCGAAGCTCGATGCGGCGAGTGCGATCGAAGCGCCGTATCCGCACTTCCCGTATCGCCGGCAGGACGCGTTCGCGCGGCTCAATCCGCCGATGCGCGGGTAGGCGGAGCAGCGGACCGTCGCGCTCCGATGCAATGATGCAACGACGTGGCGACGTGGCGACGTGGCGACGTGGCGACATAGCGACATAGCGACATAGCGACATAGCGACGTAGCGGCGTGGAGACACAGCGTCGTAACGGCGTAACGGCCTAGCGACATAGCGGCGTAACGGCATAACGACGTAGCGACGACACGGCGCGACGGCCGTCACCGCGCGGCCAGCACACAGTCGATCATCTCGCCGATCCGCCGCGCGAGCCCGTCCATCCGCTCGGCCGGCACGCCGCCGTAGCCGAGCACGAGCCCGTTGTAACCCGCCGCGGTGCCCGGCAGGCAGAACGACGACAGCGGCCGCAGGATCAGCCCGTGCGCCTGCGCGACGCGGCTCAGTTCCGTGTCGGCCACCGGCACGTCGAGCCGCGCGGACAGATGCATGCCGCCCGCGCCGCCCGACACCGTCAGCCGCGTATTCAGCCGCCGCGCCAGTGCGTCGTGCAGTGCATCGCGCCGCTCGGCATACACGCGGCGCATGCGCCGCAGATGGCGCGTGAAATGCCCGGCGTCGATGAAATCCGCGAGCGCGCGCTGCTCGACGGCGCGGCCCTGCAGCATCAGTGCGCCCGCCGCGTCGCGCAGCGGCTGCGCAAGCGCGGGCGGCACGACCATGAAGCCGAGCCGCAACGCCGGAAACATCACCTTGCTGAAGGTACCGAGGTAGATCACCGGCGCGTCGTCGGCGAGCCCCTGCACGGCCGCGTGCGGCGTGCCGTGGTGACGGAACTCGCTGTCGTAGTCGTCCTCGACGATCCATGCGCCGGCAGCGCGCGCCTGCGCGACGAGCGCGAGCCGCCGTTCGAGGCTCATCACCGCGCCGAGCGGATATTGGTGCGACGGCGTGATGTAGACGAGCTTCGGCGGACGATCGCGCCAGTCGTCCGGATGCGGCGCGAGCCCCTGCGCATCGACACCGATCGGCTCGACGCGCAGGTCGGCCGCGAGAAACGCGTTGCGCGCGCCGTGGTAGCCGGGATTCTCGATCCATGCGACATCGCCCGCGTCGGCCAGCGCGCGGGCGCACAGGTCGAGCGCGCCCTGCGTGCCGTCGGTGACGATCACCTGCGCGGCGTCGCAGCGCACACCGCGCGACGCGCGCAGATAGCCGGCGATCGCGTCGCGCAGCACCGCGTCGCCTTCCGCGGACTGATAGCCGAGCTGCGCCGGCCCCGCCGAGCGCCATGCGCGCTCGACGCAGCGCCGCCACTGCGCGAGCGGGAAGGCGTCGACGGCCGGCACGCCCGGCATGAACGGCAGCGATTCGTCGAGGCCGCTCGTCGCGCGCTCGGCCTGCGCGACGCGCCGCGACAGCGCCGCCGTAGCGCCGGCGGACGCCGCGGCGGCGACCTGCGACCCGCGCAACCCCATCCGGGCGACCACCGTGCCCTGCCGCGTGCCGGTCACGAACCCTTCCGATGCGAGCCGCTCGTACGCGTACAGCACCGAATTGCGTGCGATGCCGAGCTCGTCGGCCAGCGTGCGCGATGCGGCAAGCCGCGTTCCCTCGGCGATCCGGCCGCTCAGGATCGCGTCGCGCAGGCACGCGTACAGCCGCTGCTGCTGCGACATCCGCGTGGCCGCGTGCGGCCCCGCTTCGCGCTCGAAGGTCGACAGCAGCAACGCGTAATCCATCGTGGCTCCAGAATGTGTGGATGTCATGGGTCTACACATGGTGCCACGAACTTTCTATCGTAGAGGTCTGCGCGCGTTTCCGGTCGTGCCGGCAACGCTTCATTCCATCCATCCTCGAAAGGTTCGCGACCATGAACGCTACCGACACCGGCCTGACCGTGCGCCCCGTGCGCGAAGACGATTTCGACGACTGGCTGCCGCTGTGGGACGGCTACAACCGCTTCTACGGCCGCTTCGGCGATACCGCGCTGCCGCGCGAGATCACGCAGCTCACGTGGTCGCGCTTCTTCGACGGCTACGAGCCCGTGCATGCGCGTGTCGCGGAACGCGACGGCCGGCTCGTCGGGCTCGTGCATTTCCTGTATCACCGGAGCACGACGCTGGCCGGGCCG
Organism: Burkholderia sp. Bp9099; assembly: GCF_003857805.1. Lineage (NCBI taxonomy): Bacteria > Pseudomonadati > Pseudomonadota > Betaproteobacteria > Burkholderiales > Burkholderiaceae > Burkholderia > Burkholderia sp. Bp9099. The sequence continues at coordinate 97,612 of NZ_QTPU01000016.1, read as the reverse complement.
ACCTGCTATCTGCAGGATCTCTTCACGCTCGAGCGCGAACGCGGCAAGGGCGTGGGCCGCGCGTTGATCGAAGCCGTGTACGACGCCGCGCAGGCGCAGCGCGCCGAACGCGTGTACTGGCAGACGCACGAGACGAATCGCACGGCGATGCGGCTCTACGACACCGTCGCGGAAAAAACCGGATTCGTGATCTACCGGAAGGTCTTGCCGCGCTGATCATGCGGCGTGCCGCACGCCGCGCGGCCGCGACGGTTTCAATCCAGCGGCCGCGCCTTGATCCACAGGAACAGCGGCACGCGCGACCACTGCTTCAGCGTGTCCGTGTCGGCGCGATCTGGCAGCGGCTCGCGCAGCGACACGATCGCGAAGCCGGCCGCCTCCAGCGCATCCATGTAGGCCTGGAGCGGCAGCGACCAGCCCGCGAAGTGCATCGACAGCCCGTCGCGCGTTTCCACGCCCTCGAAATGCTCGCTGCCGAAATACGTGCCTTCGAGCACGAACGGCGCGTCGGGCTGCGGCCCCGCGAAACGGCCGCGATCGCGGAACGGATGCACGAGCGACACGAACAGCAGCCCGCCCGGCTTCAGCACGCGACGTGCCTCGCGCAACGCGGCCGCCATGTCGTCGAGGTCCATCAGCACGTTGTATGCCATCACGATGTCGAAGCTGGCCGGATCGAACGGCAGCGAGGCGGCATCGGCGAGCGCGTAGCGGTGCGCCGATGCCGCGCGACGCGCGGCGTCGAGCATCGCGGGCACCGCGTCGCTCGCGGTCACGTCGTAGCCGAGCGCCTTCAGTTCGCGGCTCACGCGTCCCTCGCCGCAGCCGATCTCCAGTGCGCGGCCGGTGCCGCGGCCGAGGTAGGCTGCCAGCCCGTCGCGATACTTCCAGAACGCATCGTGGCCCGGCCTGCCGGCCCAGTCGATCCATTGGTCGGCAACGTGCGTCCAGTGTTCCGTGATGGTTTTGCTGTCGGTCATGTTCGCTCCCGATCGGTGTTCGTCGTGCGGGCCCAGGATGCGCATGGTAAGCCGAAGCGGCGGTGCGCGTGAGCGCGTTGCGCGGCTCGAGGCCGCCGCGGCCGGTTTCCGTTTCCGGCGGCGGCGTTCTACAGTGGTTACGACGGACGACATGCGCCGCCGGACATCGTTCGCGTTCGGCGCGCGTGCCGATACACCCCCCATTCCGAGGAACGTCCATGCCGAGTATCGTCGCCGGCCCCGCCGGTCTGCCGCCGAGCCCCGTCGCCGCCGAAACGCGGATGGTGCACGACGTCGCCACGCTGCAGCCGTCGGACTATCGTTCGGCCGACGGGGCATCCTGGGTCATCGCCACCCTCACGCCGGCCCCGGACAGCGGCGAAAACGTGACCGGCAATACCTACTTCGATACCGCGAAACGGCAAACCGTCGCAGTGCCCGATGCGCGTCGGCGTTACGCGAACCGCGGCACCTGGCAGGTCGTCGCGAGTTCCAGCCCGTCGGTGCCCGCCACCGGCCGCTACGACTGGCTCACGCTCGCATGGCTGCCGATCAACGGGCGGCCGCTGCCGCAGACGCCCGAGCATCTGTATTCGCCGTTCATTCGCGGCGGCACGATCGTCTATCGGTGGAATCCGGCCGCGCAAGGCGGCGAGCAGTTCGGCAACGTGCGGATGATCTTTCCGGCGTGGCAACAGCAGGTCGCGGACGTGCTGCGCGCCGCGCCCGGCGACGTCGCGCAAGCGGCGGCGGCGCCCGCATCGGCGCTCGATCGCGTGCAGCAGGACGGCAATCCGATGGCCGCCGTGCTCGACTTCGCCGCCGCGCTGCACGAGGAACCGGCCGACCGGATCGCTGCGCGCCTGCCGGCATTGCTGCGCGCGAGCGACCTGCACGAAGTGTCGGCGATCGTGTTTCAGTGCATCGCCGCATCGCGAGAAGCGGACCGGCCGCGCTTCGTCGAGGCGATCAACGGGTCCGTCACCTCGATCGACGACGGCGCGCGCCTGCTCGCGATCGCCTACGGCGCATTCGCGGCCGGCAGGGCGAAGCCGCGTCCGTTCAGTGATGCCGAACAGGCCGCGCGCATCAACGATGTGTTCACGGCCTTGAAGCAGCGGACGTCGGCACTCGGCGTGCCGGCCGGACAGGGTTCGCCGTGGTACGAATTCTTTACCGCGTACCGGCTTGGCGGTGCGCCTTCCGGCTCGAGCGGAAGCAGGCAGTAATTACCTGACCTGCGCGAACGTCGGCGGCCTGATGCGTCGCAAGACTTCGACGAAAACGACGTCGTCCTGAATGCCGGTGCCCGGCATGCGATTCGCACGCGTCGGGCGGTGCATGGCGCGCGGTCGCCAAGGGAACCCGTGTGCGTCCCGTAGGGTCGAAACGTCACATGACCGTCGACGGCATCGCGTTCGCCGGTCGATCCACGATCCCCGCACCCTCTTCTCCCCATGTTGAGCATCGGTCCCTTCTCGATCCGCGTCGTCGCGGTAGCCGCCGCCGCGCTGCTGGCGTGGCTCGTAGCCCGCTTCATCCAGCGCCGCCCTCCCGACGGACATCACAAGAGCGCGTCGAGCCTGATCCTCGACGTGCTGCTGCTCGGGCTGGTCGCCGCGCGTATCGGCTATGTCGCGCAATGGTGGCGCGACTACGCGACGACGCCGCGCGCCATCGTCGCGCTCGGTGACGGCGGCTTCGACTGGCGCATCGGCATCGCCGCCGCACTGGCGTTCGCCGTCTGGCGGCTGCGTCGCCTGCCCGCGCTGCGCAAACCCGTGGCGGCCGGCATCGTCGCAGGCCTCGCCGCGTGGGGCATCGCGCAAGGCACGCTGGCGACACTGCAGCGCACCGCGCCGCCGTTCGCCGCGCTGCAGCTCGAAGCGCTCGATGCGACGCCCGTCCTGCCGCAACGCTTTGCAGGCAAGCCGGTCGTGGTGAACCTGTGGGCGACGTGGTGCGCACCGTGCCGGCGCGAGATGCCGCTCCTCGAACAGGCGCAACGCGATCATCCGGGCATTACGGTGCTGATGCTCAACCAGGGGGAAAACGCGCAGGCCGTGCGCGCGTTCCTCGAACAGCAGGGGTTGCGCTTCGACAACGTGCTGCTCGATCCGTCGTTGCATGCGATGCATGCGTACGGATCGCGCGGGCTGCCCACGACGCTGTTCTTCGATGCGAAAGGCGAGCTCGTCGAATCGCACATGGGCGAGCTCACCGCCGCGCGCTTGAAGGATGCGGTGGCGCAGCGTTTCGGTCAGTGATGTCGTCGGCAGCCTGCTCGAGGCCACGATCGATCGTCGATGGCAGCGCGCGTTCCCGCAGCCGCGACCGACTCGACCGCCGACACGCCGGCACTTCGACTACCATCGGCGACGCTCACGGCCTCGACAACACCATCACCCGCCCCGACACGCGCTGAAGCTTCAGCCACCCCGTGTCGGCGGTAAACCTGAGCTGCTGCAACGGGAAATCGAATCCCGCCTTCTGCGCGGCGCTGACCACCGCATCGGCGATCCAGCGAATCAGTTCCTTTCCTTCGTCGGTCGTCTGGTGACCGTTCTGGACACCATAGAAATAGCGGTTCCCTGCGTTGACTTCGTTCTGCAGCTGCATCCAGTGCCCCGGGAGGCCGGGCAGGGTCCTGAACAGGTCGGCCACGCGCTGCGTCGTCAGGCCGCGCGCCCACAACGCGCCGTTCACGGCGGGCCGCGCCAGGTTGTGACGGTCTGCGTCCTGTGCCTGTCCCTTGATCTCGCCTTTCAGACTATCGGGTTTCGTCATCGCACTGTCCTCGTGAGGGCCCGGTAACGGGCCGATTGAATGAATAATGCCGCCGAATAGCGAGCGCACGCGCGTCTTGCACGATACCGCTAATCTCAAAATTGATCGCCTGTCAGGTATATCAGGCCGGCGCCCGGTAATATCGCGCGCAAAAATCAGCCTCGTCCGATAGGCGTCGCGACAGCAGGCCGATATGCTTCGTCGGGTGCGGTGCCGGTGAAATGCCCTGTTCAAGTTCGGAGTGAGCCGGTCATCGAGCTTCATCGGCGCCGCACCCCGCTTCGTTGCGAGCCGGCTTCGGCGCGGGCGCTCGATGGTGGCCGGTGGACGCGGCCACGACAGGGAAAGACGATGTTGAAACAACACGCTGCCATATGCGAACGCCGAGCGTCTGCGCCGAAGCCGGATCCCTCCCGCCATTCCCTTCATTCCCGCCTGCACACCCCGCCATTATTCAAAAAAGCGTGACACGCATCGATATAATTTCCGAGATATATCGAACGACGCTCCATTGAATATTCACCATTAAATCGAACTGTTTCAGTTTCCGATTTTCTGAACAATTCCCATTCCCGGTCGAATATTTTTTCATTTATTTTTCGCCATGCTGACTGAACCGTGTTTGAAACTGCAAGCGTTTGCGAGACACGGTGAAGTGCCTTATCCATCGACTTCCAGGAGGAAAGCATGGCCGAAACTCAAACGTCCTCGAATCGCGCCGGCGAGTTTTCGATTCCGCCGAACACCGACTTCCGCGCGATTTTCTTCGCGAATGCTGCCGAGCAGCAGCACATCAAGCTCTTCATCGGCGACAGCAAGGAACCGGCCGCTTATCACAAGCTGACCACGCGCGACGGCCCGCGCGAAGCCACGCTGAATTCGGGCAACGGCAAGCTGCGCTTCGAAGTGACGGTAAACGGCAAGACGTCGGCCACCGATGCGCGCCTCGCGCCGATCAGCGGCAAGAAATCGGACGGTTCGCCGTTCACGGTCAACTTCGGGATCGTCGTGTCGGAAGACGGTCACGACAGCGACTACAACGACGGCATCGTCGTGCTGCAGTGGCCGATCGGCTGACCTGACGCACGATCGGCGGCCGCGCCGTGCCGGCCCACCGTCGTCTGGCCGGCCAGCGGTTCGCGCCCATCAAGCGGGCCTCACGCAGCCCCCCAATCCAGAACAGCGTTATCACAGGAGACTTCCATGCCGCTTCTTTCGGCTTCGATCAACAGCGCACCCGTCGTCACGTCCGAGACGTACGTCGACATCCCCGGCCTGCATATCGACATCGCCAAGGCAGAGATTCGCGACGGGAAACTGCAGGTCATCCTCAACGTGCCGACGCCGTACGCGACCGGCAACAATTTCCCCGGCATCTATTTCGCGATCGCGACCGACAAAGGCGTCGTCGCGGACGGCTGCTTCACCTATTCGTCGAAGGTGCCCGAAAGCACTGGGCGCATGCCGTTCACGCTCGTCGCGACGATCGACGTCGGGAGCGGCGTCACGTTCGTGAAAGGGCAGTGGAAAAGCGTGCGCGGCAGCGCGATGCATATCGATTCGTACGCGAGCATTTCCGCGATCGGTGACACGGCCGCGCAATCGTCGTCGCAAGGCGGCGGGAATCAGGGCACCGAAACCGGCGGCGGTGCCGGCAACATCGGCGGCGGCGGCGAACGCGACGGCACGTTCAACCTGCCGCCGAACATCAAGTTCGGCGTGACCGCACTCACCAACGCGGCGAACGACCAGACGATCGACATCTACATCGACGACAACCCGAAACCGGCCGCCACGTTCAAGGGCGCGGGCGTGCAGGACCAGAACCTCGGCACGAAAGTGCTCGACTCCGGCAAGGGGCGCGTACGCGTGATCGTGACGGCGAACGGCAAGCCGTCGCGCATCGGCTCGCGGCAAATCGATCTCTTCAAGAAGTCGTACTTCGGAATCGTCGGCTCGGAAGACGGCACCGACGACGACTACAACGACGGCATCGTGTTCCTGAACTGGCCGCTGGGCTGAACCCGGCGATGCGCGGCGCGGCAACGCGTGCGCGCCGCCGTCGAAGCCGCAATGGCGACGGGGCCAACCGCCCCGGCCACCCGTTGTGAAGCGATTCATTCGAGCAGTCATTTGCAGTCCCACGCCGCGCTCCGCGCGAGACGACGGCGAGATCCGCTCACCGGCCGCGCGATGCGAGACATTCCATCAAGACGAGGAAGACATGTCACAACCGTTTACCCATGACGATCTCTACGCCCTGCTGCAACTTGCCGGCAACGATGCAACCGCCGTGCAATCGAACGGCGATCAGGCCGTGCTCGACCGGATGCGTCAGTTCATGACCGCGCAGCTCGTGGAGAAGCTGCCGCAATACGATGTGTTCGTCGACATCGCAACGATCCCGTACAGCTTCGATGTCGGCAGCTGGCAGAACAAGGTGAAGGCCGATGCGGCCGGGCAGGTGATCGCCTGCACGGTGACGTGGGCCGGCGCACCCGGCGTGCTGCCCGGCGCGGCGGCGAAGTTCGGCGTCGGTGCGGTGGTCAATTACTTCTCGAAGGCGACGCCGCAACCGCAACCCACGCAGCCGGACACCACGACGACCGGCGGCGGCGAACGCGACGGCATCTTCAACCTGCCGCCGAACATTGCATTCGGCGTGACGGCGCTCGTCAATTCGTCCGCGCAGCAGACGATCGAAGTCTTCGTCGACGACAACCCGAAACCGGCCGCAACGTTCCAGGGCGCCGGCACGCAGGACGCGAACCTGAACACGCAGATCGTGAACTCGGGCAAGGGGAAGGTGCGCGTGGTCGTGACGGCGAACGGCAAGCCGTCGAAGATCGGTTCGCGCCAGGTCGACATCTTCAAGAAGACCTATTTCGGGCTGGTCGGCTCCGAAGACGGTACGGACGGCGACTACAACGACGGCATCGCGATCCTGAACTGGCCGCTGGGTTGACGGGCTGACCGTCAAACGGAAGGCAAGCGCCGGGCGCCGATTCGCCAGGCGCTTGCCTTTATTGCTTCCGATGCCCGCCGGGAACATCGCATACGGGCATGACGAGCACCAGATGGATAGCCTGAAACATGACGTGGTCGCGCCTGCACACGGTACGCCGGGCGAGCACGCGCGACGTCGCGACATCAGCCGTCACGCCGGGCGCCACGTTGTGACGTCGCGAGCGGCGACGTCAAGCTGGCCGCGGCCAACTGCGTGCGCGCGGCGTAGGCCACGCGGTTGAACGCGACACGCTGCTCGCCCTTCAGTTTCGCTGCCTTCGCCGCCTGCACGAGGCCGATCGGATCGACAAGACGGCCGTGTCGCCGGACCTCGAAGTGCAGATGCGGGCCGGTCGCGGTCCCGGTACTGCCGACCGCGCCCACCCGTTGACCTCGGGCGACCCGCGCACCGGTTCGCAGCGTGGGCTCGAACGCCGACAAGTGCGCGTAGTACGACGCATAGCCACCGTCATGACGGATCACCACATACTTGCCGTAACCGCGCGGCTCGGTGCCGATGAACGTCACGACGCCGCGCTCGGAGGCATGGACGGCGCGCCCTGTCGGCGCGGCGAGATCGACGCCCGAATGCACGTGGCGCGCGCCGGTCACCGGATGCACGCGCGCGCCGAAGCGCGAACTGGTGCGAGTCGACCGGACCGGCATCGCGAACCGGGTGCCGTCGAACGGCATGCCGTCGAGATCGTAGTAGGCGCCCGGCACCCCCGCTCCGGGGGCGAACCACACGGCCGCGACGCGCCGGCCGCGAAAGCGGATGTCGAGCGCCGTCACGCGCACGCCGTCCGGCAGTGCCGCATCGTCATCGGATTCGAATGCGACACGGAAGGTGTCGCCGGTCGCGCCGTGCAGCTTCGGGTCGATACGACCGGCCAACATGCGCGTCAGCTGCGCCACGACACCGTCGGGCAATTCGGCGCGCGCCAGCGACGCATGCAGGCTGCCGGTGATCGCACCGGCCCGCGCGCCGCTCTCCCGCTCCGCGAGCACGAACGGTTGCGCGGACGCCAGCTCGACCCGACGCGATGCGAATGCCGAAGGCGTGCCGATCGCGGGAAGATGCGATGCAAAACCATAATCGAAACGCCCTGCGTAACCCCGCTCGATCGCACCCCGTGCCGCATCGCAAAGGACAACGTACGGCGCACAGGCGCCGGCACGCACGACGAACATGCCGGGATAGGCCTCCGCACGCACACGCACCGCCTGCGCATCCGCCACGATGCGCGGAACCACCGTCGACGCAAGCAAGCCGCCCCAGACGGTGCGGGCGGAATTGAAGAAAGGCACGTCGACAAGGTCGGCCGCTTGCGCCGCCACGGGCGCGGACGGCACGGCACCGGAGGATGCCAGCGCCATCGCGCCCTGTGTGCCGGCAAGCCACGCCGCCGCGATGACACCGCGCAGCAGCGCGCGGCGAACGGGAAAGCGGATGGCGCCGCGTTGCGCGGATCGACCTTGTTCGCGTGCGAGACGTAAACACAGGTCGAACCGCATCGCGTCGTCACTCGCTATCCATGAAAATTTGAAATGAACCGGGTATCGCGGAGGAAAGAGCGTCGCGATCCGGTAGCCTGGAGGCGAGTGTACTGGCGCGACCAACATCGCCGAATAGGACCAATCCGATTTGTTCAGAAGTTGTCTTAGTACATGAACGAAAGACAAAAGTCGCCGTAAAAATGCGCGGGATGCGCCCCTTCGGTCGCGTGACACCCCGCATGGCTGTACAGTCGAGGGTTGCCCGCGCACGCGCGCATGCCCGCCGGGCCACGGCGGGTGCGCCGCCCGTCGCGCCTTCTGTCCTCAACCCGGAATCCCGTCATGTTTCTCGATCATCTTCATCCGGAACGCTGGACGTTCCTGTGGAACGCGTTGTCCACGCTGTCGCTCAGGCTCTGCGCCGCCCTCGCGCTGCTCGTTGCGGGCTGGTGGCTGTCGAAACGCATCGGCAACTGGCTGAGCCGGCTGCTCGCGAACAAGGAGCGCGTCGACGACACGCTGCGGCCGATCCTCTGCGACGTCGCCGTGTGGGGCATCCGCATCGTCGCGATCGTCGGCGCGCTGTCGCAGCTGGGCATCGAAACCGCGAGCATCGTCGCGGTGCTCGGCGCGGCCGGCCTCGCGATCGGGCTCGCACTGCAGGGCACGATGCAGAACATCGCGGCCGGCATCATGCTGTTGCTGCTGCGGCCGTTCAAGGTGGGCGACTACATCGACGGCGGCTCGAGCGTCGCGGGGACGGTGGACGAAGTCGGCCTCTTCATGACGCGGCTGACGAAGCCGGACGGCATCTGCGAATACGTGCCGAACAGCGCGCTGTGGGGCAGCGCGATCCGCAATTACACGCGCAATCCGACGCGCCGTCTCGATCTCGAGGTGGAAGTGTCGGTGCACGACGACATCGATCGCGCGCTCGACGCGCTACGCGCGCTGGCCGAAGCCGATCCCGACGTGCTGACGGAACCGGCACCGGACGTGATGGTGATGCGCTTCGACGACAGCACGGCGATCGCGAACATGCGCGTGTGGACGCACACCGACAAGTTCTGGGCGATGCGCTGGCGCCTCGCGCGCCAGGTGCGCAAGACGCTCGCCGATGCGGACTGCGCGTTGCCGATCCGCACGCGCGAACTGCACATCGTGCATGACGCCGAACAGCAGCGCCGGGCCGACCCGCGCCGCGTACAGGCGTCGTAAGACGTCGGGGCGCACGACCGCGCATGGCGCGCTGCGCCGTGCGCCCCGCTCGCATCACATCCTGACGATATCGAGCAGCGCCTTCCTGCCGCTCTTGTAAGTGAATACCGAGATCGCACCGTGCTTCAGGTCGCCCTGCGGCGTGAAGCTCGTTTCGCCGATCACGCCGCGATAGTCGGTCGCCGGCATCGCGGCGAGCACCTTCGCCGGGTCCGTCGAGTTCGCGCGCTTCATCGCGTCGACGATGATGTACACCGCGTCGTACGAGAACGGCGCGTACACCTGCATCGGCTGGCGATAGCGCGCCTCGTAACGTTTCACGAACGCCGCGCCGCCCGGCATCTTCTCGAGCGCGATGCCGGCTTCCGAGCACACGACGTTGTCCGATGCCGGACCCGCGAGCTTCGGCAGGTCGGTCGAGCACACGCCGTCGCCGGCGAGGATCTTCGCGCGCATGCCGAGCTGGCGTGCCTGCTTCGCGAGCGGACCGCCCGTCGCGTCCATCCCGCCGTACATGATCGCGTCGGGGTTCTCGCCCTTGATCTTCGTGAGGATCGCGCGGAAGTCGATCGCCTTGTCGTTGGTCGCATCGCGCGAGACGATCTTCATCCCGGCCGCTTTCGCCGCCTTTTCGAATTCGGTCGCGAGGCCCTGCCCGTACGCGGTCGAATCGTCGACCACGGCGACCGTCCTGATGCCCAGGTGCTTCGCCGCGTACATCGCGAGCGCGGGCCCTTGCTGCGCATCGGTCGCGACGACGCGATAGGTCGTCTTGAAGCCCTGCTGCGTGTAGGTCGGGTTGGTCGCGGCCTGCGAGATCTGCACGACGCCGCCGTCGCGATAGACGCGCGATGCGGGAATCGACGTACCCGAGTTGTGATGGCCGACGACGCCGACCACCTTGTCGTCGACGAGCCGCTGCGCGACCTGCGTCGCGGTGCGCGGGTCGCCCGCGTCGTCCTGCGCGTCGAGCTGCAGCGTGACCTTCCTGCCGCCGATCGCGAGCCCCTTCGCGTTGATTTCCTCGACCGCGAGCCGCGCGCCGTTCTCGCTGTCCTTGCCGAGGTGCGCAATCGCGCCAGTCAGCGGCGCGACGTGCCCGATGCGCACGATCTCGTCCGCGTGCGCGGACAGCGTGAATAGTGCACACGCCAGCGCGACCGCGCATGCCGCCTTGTTCCGATGCCGATTCCGATTCATGTTCGTCTCCTTCCTTGTCGCTGTTGGTTCGTGATTCGTACCATCGTCGATTGCAGGCAAAGCGATGCGCTCACGCGCGCCCTTCGAAGCCGAGCAGCACGTTCACCGCGTTGATACCGATTTCCTCGACCATGTAGCCGCCTTCCATCACGAACAGCGTCGGCAGGTTCAGGCGCGCGAGCGCGGCGCCGATCCGCAGGTAGTCGGGCGAGCGCAGCTTGAAATGGCTGATCGGATCGTGCTCGAACGTGTCGACGCCGAGCGACACGACGAGCAGGTCGGGCGCGTGCTTCGCGATCGCCGCAGTGGCCTGGCCGAGCGCCGCCGAGTAGGTGTCCCACTGCGTGCCCTTCGGCAGCGGCAGGTTCAGGTTGAAGCCTTCGCCCGCGCCCGCGCCGCGCTCGTCGGCATGGCCCGAGAAGTACGGATACGACACCGCCGGCTCGCCGTGCAGCGACGCGAACAACACGTCCGAACGCTCGTAGAAGATGTCTTGCGTGCCGTTGCCATGATGGAAGTCGACGTCCAGCACCGCGACGCGCGCCGCACCGCTCGCGATGCCGTGCTGCGCGGCGATCGCCGCGTTGTTCAGGTAGCAGTAGCCGCCCATGTACTCGCGGCCCGCATGGTGGCCGGGCGGACGGCACAGCGCGAACGCCGCGCGCGCGCTGCCGTTCGCCAGCAGGTCGGCGCCGGTGAGCGCCGAGTTCGCGCTCGCGCTCACCGCGTCCCACGTGCCGGCGTTGATCGGCGCACCGGCATCCATCGCGAAGAAGCCGAGCTTGCCGTCGATGAAGTCGGGCAGCGTCGCCGCCGACGGCATCGCGCGCACCGGCCACACGAGCGGCAGCGCCTGGCAGGTGCGGCCGGTCGCGGCCCATTCGTCCCATGCGCCGGCGAGAAAGTCGACATAGCGCGCGCTGTGCGCGCCGGCATAGCTCGAGCGGTCGAACGCGCGCGGCGCGATCACGTCGCCGAGGCCGGCCGCGCGGACCTGCGCGAGCACCGTTTCGGCACGAAGGGGGTTCTCGAACGAATCGGTGATCGCGCCGTCCTTCAGTTCGACGCCGCGGTGCAGATGGTGATCGCTGCTGTAGACCGTGAGCATGGTTGACCGTTGCAGTGAAAGGCTGTGAGGGGTGGCAACAGTCTATTGAGGCCAGCCGGCAATAACTTTGCTTTTCAACTCTTCGTTTCGTACAATTTTGAGAAAACCGTCTACGGAGACCCTGAAATGAGCAAAAATCGCGCTTCGGTGGAGCTGGACGGTGTCGATCGCGCGATGCTGCGCCTGCTGCAGGAAGACGGCGCGCTGTCCAACGCGACGCTCGGCGAACGGTTGGCGCTGAGCGTCACGCCGTGCTGGCGGCGGCGCAAGCGGCTAGAAGACGAAGGCGTGATCACCGGCTACCAGGCGAACCTCGACCGCCGCGCGCTCGGCATGAACGTGTTCGCGTTTGTGCAGGTCACGTTCAACATGCATTCGGACCAGGATTCGGATCACTTCGAGGACGTGATGCGGCGTCACGACGAAGTGACGTCGTGCCACAAGATCACCGGCGCGGCCGACTACATCCTGCAGGTCGTCGCCGCCGATCTCGACACGTATGCGGAATTCGTCGAACGCGTGCTGAGAAAGCAGGCCGGCGTGTCGTCGATCCAGTCGAGCCTCGCGCTGCGCGAGGTCAAGTTCTCGTCGCGCGTGCCGGTGCCGGACGCGTGATCGATCAAGCGCCCGTGCACGGGCATCCGCTGTCGACCTTCATCCCATGGAGCGCTACCGCATGAAACATTGCATTCCTTCCGCGCCGCTTGCCGCCGCGATCGCTCTCGCGTTTGCATTGGGCGCGTGCGCGACGCAACCGCCTGCCCCGCTTCCGCCCAATGTCGCCGGGCAGGACACGCAAGGCGCGCAGACCGCCCAGGCTACCGAAGCCGCCCCGCCGATGGTCGGCGGCGATCGCGACGCGCACGGCTGCATCGGCTCGGCCGGTTATGCCTGGTGCGACACGACCCGACAATGCGAGCGCCCGTGGGAACTTGCGAAGGCGCATGGCTTCGCGAACTCGGCGCAGGGATACGAGCAGTTCTGCCGGAACGGCGCAGCGAAGTGAAGTAATGCGATGTGACCGGGTCGCGATGCAACGTCGCGCCCCGATGAAGTGCAAGCGCGATGCGCGCCATGCCCGTCGCGCGCGTTTCGCCCCGCTGATCCCGCCGTTTTTCCCGTTCCGCGCACCGTCATTCCGGAAACCCGGACACACAAAAAACCCCACGAAATCAGGGATATTCCGCGCGAGCGACACGGCAATCGAGTTCGGTTATATTACGCGCCCCTTGCCATCCCGCCCCGCGGAACGCATTGCGCGCGGCCGCTTTCGACGCGGTCTGAAACGCCTTCCGGCGAGGCCCGCAGCAAGGGCCTGCGCGCCCGTCGCACGACTGCGAAGCAGCCGATTGCACGCGTACATGAAGCCGATCCGAAGGTGTCCTTCGCAACGGCTTCGCGTGCGCAAATGCAACGGTGAACGCGGTCGGTCCGGAATTCCGGATTCGCGATCCGGATCTCCGGATGCGCGATCCGGTTGCGAATCCGCATCGGCCGGGCGGCATGGCAAACCGATGCATCCAAGTTGAAAAAGGGATCTGCTGTGATCAAAACGTTACGGGTAATACTGTCGGCGCTCGCGCTGTGCGTCGCGACGTCGTCCGCGCATGCCGCCGATACGAAGAAGGTCGACGTCCTGCTGGTGGGCGGCGGCATCATGAGCTCGACGCTCGGCGTGTGGCTGCACGAGCTGCAGCCCGACTGGTCGATGACGATGGTCGAGCGCCTCGACGGCGTCGCACTGGAAAGCTCGAACGGCTGGAACAACGCGGGCACCGGCCACTCGGCGCTCGCCGAGCTGAACTACACGCCGGAGAAGGCGGACGGCAAGATCGACATCTCGAAGGCGATCGAGATCAACGAGTCGTTCCAGATCTCGCGCCAGTTCTGGGCCTGGCAGGTCCGGCAGGGCGTGCTGAAGAACCCGCACTCGTTCATCAACTCGACGCCGCACATGAGCTTCGTGTGGGGCGACGACAACGTCCGCTTCCTGAAGAAGCGCTACGACGCGCTGCAGGCGAGCCCGCTGTTCCGCGGCATGCAGTATTCGGAAGACTACGACCAGATCAAGCAGTGGGTGCCGCTGATGATGGAAGGCCGCGACCGCAACCAGAAGGTCGCGGCAACGTGGACGCCGATCGGCACCGACGTGAACTTCGGCGAGATCACGCGCCAGTTCGTCGGCTACCTGAAGACGCAGCCGAACTTCACGCTGTCGCTGTCGAGCGAAGTGCGCGAGATCTCGCGCAACGCGGACGGCACGTGGCACGTGTCGTGGGTCAAGCTGCATTCGGATGAACCGCCGCAGGCCGTCGACGCGAAGTTCGTGTTCATCGGCGCGGGCGGCGGTGCGCTGCACCTGCTGCAGGCGTCGGGCATCCCCGAGGCGAAGGACTACGGCGCGTTTCCCGTGGGCGGCTCGTTCCTCGTGACCGACAACCCCGAGGTCGTGAAGCGCCACCTCGCGAAGGCGTACGGCAAGGCGTCGGTCGGCTCGCCGCCGATGTCGGTGCCGCACCTCGACACGCGCATCATCGACGGCAAGAAGATCATCCTGTTCGGGCCGTTCGCGACGTTCTCGACCAAGTTCCTGAAGAACGGGTCGTACTTCGACCTCGCGAAGAGCACCAACCTGCACAACGTCGCGCCGATGATGCGCGTGGGCGTCGACGAATTCCCGCTCGTCGAGTATCTCGCCGGCCAGCTGATGCTGTCCGACGACGACCGCTTCAACGCGCTGAAGGAATACTTCCCGGACGCGAAGAAGGAAGACTGGCGCCTGTGGCAGGCCGGCCAGCGCGTGCAGATCATCAAGCGCGACCCGAAGAAGGGCGGCGTGCTGAAGCTCGGCACCGAGATCGTCAGCTCGCAGGACGGCAGCATCGCGGGCCTGCTCGGCGCATCGCCGGGCGCGTCGACGGCCGCGCCGATCATGCTGAGCCTGATGCAGAAGGTGTTCAAGGACAAGGTCGCGACGCCCGAGTGGCAGCAGAAGCTCCGCCAGATCGTGCCGAGCTACGGCACGAAGCTGAACGACAGCCCGGCGAAGGTCGTCGAGGAATGGACCTATACGAGCGGCGTGCTGCAGCTGTCGCCGCCGCCGAAGATCGACCTGACGGCGCCGTCGCAGGCGACGGGCACGGCTCCGGCGCGTCCCGCGAAGGCGGCGGCCGACATGGCGCTGTAACGCGTCCGGTCCCGTTTCGCCGCATCGCACGGCCGCCCTTCGGGGCGGCCGTTTTTCATCGCGAATGCGGACGGCGCAGCGTGCTGCGTCCTGCGTAGGCTTCACCGGCTGCCATACCGCCGACCACACCACGGCCGATCGCCCGCTGCCGGGGCCGTCCGCCACCGGTCGTCCGCCACCGGCCCTCCGCCGCCAGCCGACCCGCTGCCGATGACCCCGCTGCGGGCCGCGCGGGGCCGGTCGCCCCAGCCACCGTCCCGCATCCGCTAGAATTGCGGGCACGCGCGACACCGTCGCCACCGATCCACCATCCGCATCGACGCGGTCCACGCGACCGCCGGTGCGGCCCGCGCCCGAGCCGCGCGAGCGCCGCACTTCGTTGCCGCGCCCGCCCGGGCGCGCCACCAACCGAATTCAGCTGGAGAAAGACCGTGTTTACTTGCCGAAACCAGAGCTGCGGCACGCAGTGGGAAACGTCCGACGTCGTCATCAAGGACGAAGGCCAGGGGCTGCTGTTCCGCTGCCCGC
The DNA here is from genome assembly GCF_003857805.1 of Burkholderia sp. Bp9099. Taxonomy (NCBI): domain Bacteria; kingdom Pseudomonadati; phylum Pseudomonadota; class Betaproteobacteria; order Burkholderiales; family Burkholderiaceae; genus Burkholderia; species Burkholderia sp. Bp9099. Next base: position 82,101 of record NZ_QTPU01000016.1, on the reverse strand, counting down.
TGTGCGGCGCGCGCAACTATCTCGAACGCTTCGAGGACGATGAAGGCAACGTCGCCTACGAACAGATGGAAGGCAAGCCTTACCTCGGAGACCTCGAATGACCCAGCCGACCGCCACGCCCTTCAGCGCGCTGCCGCTGACGCCCGCCACGCTCGCGAACCTCGCGCAGCTCGGCTATGTCGACATGACGCCGATCCAGGCCGCGAGCCTGCCGATCGCGCTGGCCGGCCAGGACCTGATCGCGCAGGCGAAGACGGGCAGCGGCAAGACCGCCGCGTTCTCGCTCGCGCTGCTGGCGCGCCTCGACGCGCGCCGCTTCGACGTGCAGGCGATGATCCTGTGCCCGACCCGCGAGCTCGCCGACCAGGTCGCGCAGGAAGTGCGCCGCCTCGCGCGCGCCGAGGAAAACGTGAAGGTGCTGACGCTGTGCGGCGGCACGCCGATGCGCCCGCAGGCGCAGAGCCTCGAGCACGGCGCGCACATCGTCGTCGGCACGCCGGGCCGCATCATGGATCACCTCGACCGCGGCAACCTGAAGCTCGACGCGCTGAACACGCTCGTGCTCGACGAAGCTGACCGGATGCTCGACATGGGCTTCTTCGACGACATCGCGAAAGTCGCGCGCATGTGCCCGACGACGCGCCAGACGCTGCTGTTCTCGGCGACCTACCCGGACGGCATCGCGAAGCTGAGCCAGCAGTTCCTGCGCAATCCGAAGGAAGTGAAGCTAGAGGAGCGCCACGATGACAGCAAGATCCGCCAGCGCTTCTACGAAGTGACGGAAACCGAGCGGCTGCACGCGGTCGGCCAGTTGCTGAACCACTACCGGCCGGTGAGCACGATCGCGTTCTGCAACACCAAGCAGCAATGCCGCGACCTGCTCGACGTGCTGCACGCGCAGGGCTTCCACGCGCTCGCGCTGCACGGCGAGCTCGAACAGCGCGAGCGCGACCAGGTGCTGATCCAGTTCGCGAACCGCAGCTGCTCGGTGCTGGTCGCGACCGACGTGGCCGCGCGCGGGCTCGACATCGCGCAGCTCGAGGCCGTGATCAACGTCGACGTGACGCCCGACCCCGAAGTGCACGTGCACCGCATCGGCCGCACCGGCCGCGCGGACCAGGAAGGCTGGGCGCTGAGCCTCGCCAGCATGGACGAGATGGGCCGCGTCGGCGCGATCGAGCAGGCGCAGAAGCGCGACGTCGAATGGCATCCGCTCGCGGAACTGAAGCCGGCCGGCAACGACACGCTGCTGCCGCCGATGGAAACGCTGCAGATCCTCGGCGGACGCAAGGACAAGATCCGCCCGGGCGACGTGCTCGGCGCGCTGACCGGCGACGCGGGGTTCGACGGCAAGCAGATCGGCAAGATCAACGTGACCGAGTTCTCGACCTATGTCGCGGTCGAGCGCGGCGTCGCGCGCGACGCGCTGCGCAAGCTCAATGCGGGGAAGATCAAGGGCAAGCGGGTCAAGGTCCGGTTGATGGACGAAGAGTGACGCGGTGACGCCGGCGCGCGCCGCGACGCTCATGCGGCGCGCCCGCCCAGCATCGCCAGATACTGCCGTACCGCGCCCCATTCCCCGCCGCTGCGGCTGAGCGCGACGAGTTCGGACCCCGGCACGCTGCCGGCGAGTTTCCGGTACACGATGTTCGGCGCCGCGATCCGGCTGAGCGGCGCCGGCACCAGCGCCACGCCGAGACCGGCGCCCGTCAGCGCCAGCACCGACAGCGTGCTGCTCACCTTGTGCGCGATGTGCGGCGTCTTGCCGAGCACCCGCCGCAGGATCGCCAGCTGCCCTTCGTCGTCGCCGTCGGCGGCATAGAAAATGAACGGTTCGTCCGCGAGCGCCGCGACGCTCACCGAGCGCCGCTTCGCGAGCGCATGCCGGTCGCTCATCATCACGTCCCACGCCCAGCTGCCGATCGTGCGCACGGCCAGCTTCGGATCGAACGCCGTGCCGAAGGCCGGGCAATAGCCGATGTCGAGCCGGCCCGCCAGGATCGCGTCCTGCTGCGCGGCCGGCGCCATTTCGTGCAGGTCGAGCGCCACTTCCGGCCACGCCGCGTGAAACGCGCTCAGGTCGTCGGACAGCCGCCCCGTCGCGACCGCATTGCCGACGAAGCCGATCCGCACCATGCCCGTCTCGCCGCGCGCCGCGCGCTGCACGACCGTCTTCGCGCGCGCGGCCTGCTCGAGCGTGTGCCGCGCTTCGGCCACGAGCAAGCGGCCCGCGTCGGTCAGCAGCACCTTGCGGGTGCTGCGCTCGAACAGCGTCGCGCCGAGTTCCTCCTCGAGCGCGCGGATCTGCGCGCTCAACGCGGGCTGCACGATATGGAGCCGCTCCGCCGCGCGGCCGAAATGCCCTTCTTCGGCAACCGCGAGAAAGTAGCGCAAATGGCGAAGGTCCATACGGTCGATTGATCACCCGAAACGATTAATCTCGAAATTTAATCTATTGGAATGAAAAATCAAGCGCGCGCATCCTGATGGTGATCCGCTGCGTCGCAGCCCACCTGCAAGGAGCCCCGTCGTGTCCGACCGCAACCGCATCGATGTTCACCAGCATGTCGTCCCGCCGTTCTGGGCCGCAGCCCTCCCGTCGCACGGCGGCGATCCGTCCGGCTGGGGCAGCCCGACCTGGAGCCCGGAAGCCGCGCTTGCGTTCATGGACTCGCTGGAGATCCAGACCGGCGTGCTGTCGCTGACGGCGCCCGGCGTGCAGGGCTGGAACGGCCAGGCCAAGCGCGACATGGCGCGCCAGGTCAACGAATACGTGGCCGGCCTCGTCGCGCAACGGCCGACCCGCTTCGGCAACTTCGCGACGCTGCCGCTGCCCGACGTCGACGGCACGCTCGCCGAGATCGATCACGCGTTCGACACGCTGAAGGCCGACGGCGTCGTGCTGCTCAGCAACTACGGCGGCACCTATCTCGGCGATGCGGCATTCGACGCCGTGTGGGCCGCGCTGGATCGCCGCCACGCGGTGGTGTTCATTCATCCGGCCAAGCCCGCGATCGACGTGCTGCCCGGCATGCCCGGCCCGCTGCTCGACTACCCGTTCGATACGACGCGCACCGCGCTGCAGCTCGTGCTCAACGGCGTGATCGCGCGCTACCCGAACGTGAGCATCATCCTGTCGCACGCCGGCGGCTTCCTGCCGTACACCGCGTACCGCTTTGCCGAACTCGCGCCGGGCGTGCGCAACGACGCGCCGGATCGCGACGGGCTGCTCGACCTGCTGCGCACGTTCTACTTCGACACCGCGCTGTCGTCGCCGTCCGCGCTGCCGAGCCTCACCGCGTTCGCGCAACCGGATCGCGTGCTGTACGGCAGCGACTTCCCGTATGCGCCGCCGGCCGTCGGCACGTCGTTCACCGCGGCGCAGGACGCGTATGCCGCGCTGGGCGCCGACCGGCACGCCGCGCTCAATCGCGCGAACGCGCTGCCGCTGTTCCCGCGCCTCGCCGCACTCGCGCGATAACGCGCGACGCAGTGCCGCGTGACGCCCCATCGCGGCGGCGTCACGCGCGCAACCGCCCGCGGCCGTCCGCGCCGCGCGGCACCGTCAGAACGGAATGACGGCCTTCGCCCAAACGGCCTCGCCGGCCGGACGGTTGCGCACGAAGAATTCCTTCACGACGCGCGCTTCCAGGCTGACCTTGCCGAACTGGTAACGGACACCGGGGCCGATCGCGAACGTCTGTCCGCGAAAGCCGTCGCCCGCGACCGGCTGGCCGTTCTGCATGTCGTCGGTGGTCTGCTTGACGAAGTAGCCCGACAGCCCGACGCGCGCCTTCGGCGTGACCGCGTAGCTCGCCGAGTAATCGATGTGGAACAGGTTGCCCGAGTGGTAATGGGTGTCGTTGTTCGGCGAGTTGAAGCTGTACGTGATCTTCGCGGACACCTCGACCTTGTCGTTCGGCAGCCACGTCACGCCGAACACCGGCCGCGCGGTGTAGTAGTTCTTGCCGGTGTTCAGCGCCGCACGCATGTCGTACTGGCCGGTCGGGAACACGAATTCGATCGCCGCGACGGTGCGCAACGCGCCCGATCCCCACGCGATCAGCGCGGGGCTGACGATCAGGTCGCCGAGATTGGTGCGGTCGAACGACGCGCCGCCCGCATCCAGCGCCAGATGCTCCATCGGCAGCACCGCATACGCACCGTAGCGCCCGCCGAGCACCGACAGGTTCGACATCCACACGACGCGCGGAATCAGCACGTCGGCATCGAGCTTGAAACCGGGCACCGAACCGTTGCCGTGCGAATCGTTGAAGCGCGATGCATGGTAGTGCGTGTAGTACAGCAGCGCGTACAGCCCGGCCGGCGGCAGCGCGCCGGCGAAGAACGCTTCCGCGCCCTCGCCGATCGTGTCGCCGCCGCCCTCCGTTGCAAACGCGCCGGTGCTCAGCGCCATGCCCGCGCACGCGGCGAGCGAAACCAGTCCGAATGCAGCCTTTCGTTTCATCGATGTCTCCAATATTCGTTCTACTGAATTGATTTTTTATGGTCGTCCCGCGCGCCGCCCCCGCCGGCTATTCGTTGAAGTGCTCGATCACGAGCCGGTTGAAGCGCGCCGCGTGCTCGATCTGCGTCCAGTGTCCGCAGCGGCCGAACACGTGCAGCTGCGCATTCGGCAGCAGTTCCAGCAGCCGCGTCGAGCTGTCGAGCGGAATCACGCGGTCCTCGCGGCCGTGCACGATCAGCGTCTCGTGCGGCAGCGTGCGCAGTTTCGCCTCGTCGCTCGCGAGCGCATCGACCCAGCGCTGACGCGGCGCGGGAAACATGTTCGCGAACGCCTCCTGGTAGCCGGGCCGCACGCTCGCGGCGTAGCGCAGCTTCGCGAGCTCGTCGTTCACGAGCGTGCGATCGAACGCGAAGATGTCCAGCAGGCCGCGCATGTTCCCGATCGACGGCGTATAGCCCCACACGGCGTCGAGCCCTTCGGTGAGCGTGAAGCGCGTGCCGGCCGCGCCCATCAGCACGAGCCGGCCGACCCGTTCGGGCGCGCGGATCGCCAGCGCGAGCGCGAGCGCGCCGCCGAACGAGTTGCCGATCACGTGCGCGCGCTCGACGTCGAGCGCATCGAGCAGGCCGAGTGCGTGGTCGACCCAGTGGTCCATCGAATACACGTAATCGCGCGGCCGCTCGGTTTCGCCGAAGCCGGCCATGTCCGGCGCGATCACGCGAAACCGCGCGGCAAGCGCGGGCATCGTGAGCCGCCAGTTCGCATAGGCCGTGACGCCCGGCCCCGAGCCGTGGATCAGCAGCACCGGCGGCCCGTCGCCGAGGTCGTGATAGTTGGTGTCGAGACCGGCCGCGACGATCCGGCGGCCCAGTTCGGGATTGCTTGACATGATGCTTCTCCAGTCGGTTTCGATGGCGCGCGGCGCGTCAGCGCCCGCGTTTCTTCGCGCTCTGCCCGCCGATCCCGAAATGCGCCTTCGGCATCTCGGTGATGATCACGCGCACCGATTCGAGCGGTGCGTCGAGCGAGCGATGGATGGCTTCGGTGACTTCCGCGATCAGACGTTCCTTCTTGTCGTCGTCGCGGCCTTCCAGGATGTACAGATGAGCTACCGGCACGATGGCCTCCCGTTGCGTTCGGAACGTTCAGATGAAGCGCAGGCCGACCGAGCCGATGTCCTGCACGCGCAGCGTCACGTTGTCGCCGGCCGCGACGGCCACCGCCTCCGTGATGCCGCCCGACAGGATCAGGCTGCCCGCCGGGATCGATTCGCCGCGCGCGCCGAGATGGTTCGCGAGCATCGCGATCGCCGCGGCCGGATGCCCGAGCACGGCCGCGCCGGCGCCGAATGCGACCGGCAGCCCGTTCTTCTCGAGCACGATGCCGAGCGTGCGCAGGTCGACGCCGTCCACCGGCAGCGGGCGGCCGCCCGCGACGAAGCGCGCGGCCGACGTGTTGTCGGCCACCACGCTCTTCAGGTCGAACTTGAAATCGCGGTAGCGGCTGTCGATCACCTCGATCCCGGCGACGACGAAATCGGTCGCGGCGAGCACCGCGCCGACGTGGCAGCCGGGCCCCTTCAGTTCCGCCTTCGTCACGAACGCGATTTCCGGCTCGACCTTCGGATGGATCAGTGCGGACGTGTCGCACTCGCCGCCGTCGGGCAGGTCGTAGACGTCGGTGAGGAAACCGAACACGGGCGTGTCGACGCCCATCTGCCGCATCTTCGCGTGCGACGTCAGGCCGGCCTTGTAGCCGACGATCCGCGCGCCGCGCGCGAGCTGCCGGCGGCGGATCGCATCCTGCACCGCGTAGGCGTCGTCCCAGTCCATCTCCGGATGACGATCGGTGATCTTCGGCGTGTCGCATGCTTCACGCGTGCAGTCGTCGAGATGCGCGGCGAGCGCCTCGATCGTGTCGGTCGACAGGTTCATGCGGCCTCCCGCTTCGCTTGCGCCGCGCGCGCCTTCGCGAGCGTCAGCGCGGTGTCCTCGATCATGTCCTCCTGGCCGCCGACCATCCCGCGCCGGCCGAGCTCGACGAGGATGTCGCGCGCCGGAATCCCGTATTTGTCGCCCGCCCGCTTCGCGAACAGCAGGAACGACCCGTACACGCCCGCATAGCCGAGCGTCAGCGCGTCGCGGTCGATCCGGATCGGGAAATCCATCATCGGCACGACGAGATCCTCGGCGACGTCCTGGATCTTCCACACGTCGACGCCGGTTTCGATGCCCATCCGCTCGCACACGGCGACGAACACTTCGAGCGGCGTGTTGCCGGCGCCGGCGCCGAGCCCCGCCGCCGCGCCGTCGATCCGGTTCGCGCCGGCCTCGATCGCGGCGATCGAGTTCGCGACGCCCATCGCGAGGTTGTGGTGACCGTGAAAGCCCAGCTCCGTGTCGGGCTGCAGCGCGTCGCGCACCGCGCCGAGGCGCGCCTTCACGTCGTCGGGCAGCATGTAGCCCGCCGAGTCGGTGATGTAGATGCAGTTCGCGCCGTACGACTCCATCAGCTTCGCCTGCTTCACCAGCCCGTCCGGGCTGTTCATGTGGCTCATCATCAGGAAGCCGACGGTATCCATGTCGAGCTTGCGCGCCATCGCGATGTGCTGCTCGGAGACGTCCGCCTCGGTGCAGTGCGTCGCGACGCGGATCGTATGCACGCCGAGCGCGTGCGCTTCCTTCAGATGGTCGACGGTGCCGATGCCCGGCAGCAGCAGCGCCGACACCTTCGCGCGCTTCAGCAGCGGGATGACCGCGCCAAGGTATTCCGCGTCGGTATGCGCGGGAAAGCCGTAGTTCACCGACGAGCCGCCGAGGCCGTCGCCGTGCGTGACTTCGATCAGCGGCACGCCGGCCGCGTCGAGCCCGCTCGCGATCGAGCGCATCTGGTCGAGCGTCATCTGGTGACGCTTCGGGTGCATGCCGTCACGCAGCGTCATGTCGTGGACGGTGATTCGCTTGCCTTTGAGATTCATTTCCGTTCCTTTTCGTCCGGTCGTGGAAGTCGCGTCCGCGGGCATCAGGCCGCCTGCGCGGCCGATGCCAGCGTGAGGCGGCCGGCCAGCAGTTCCTCGGCGAACATTTCGGCGGTGCGCGCGGCGGCGGCCGTCATGATGTCGAGGTTGCCCGCGTATTTCGGCAGGTAGTCGCCGAGGCCTTCGACCTCGAGATAGACCGACACGCGATTGCCGTCGAACACCGGCCCGTTGACGAGCCGGTAGCCGGGCACGTAGCGCTGCACGTCGGCGATCATCGCGTGCACCGATTCGACGATGCGCGCTTCTTCGGGCGCGCTCTCCGTCAGGCAGTGCACGGTGTCGCGCATGATCAGCGGCGGGTCGGCCGGGTTGATCACGATGATCGCCTTGCCCGCCTTCGCGCCGCCGACCTGCGCGACCGCCGCGGCCGTCGTGCGCGTGAATTCGTCGATGTTCTTGCGCGTGCCGGGGCCGACCGAGCGCGACGACACGGTCGCGACGATCTCGCCGTACGCGACCGGCTGCACGCGCGAGATCGCGCGCACCATCGGGATCGTCGCCTGGCCGCCGCAGGTGACCATGTTGACGTTCATCTCGCCGGAGCCGATGTGGTCCTTCAGGTTGACCGGCGGCACGCAGTACGGACCGATCGCGGCCGGCGTCAGGTCGATCATCAGCACGCCGAGCGCATTGAGCTTGCGGCTGTTCTCCGCGTGGACGTACGCGCTCGTCGCATCGAACGCGATCTGCACGCCGTCCGCCTGCACGTGCGGCAGCAGGCCGTCGACGCCGTCCGCGGTGGTCTTGAGGCCGAGTTCGCGCGCGCGTTTCAGGCCGTCGGAATCGGGATCGATGCCGACCATCCACACGGGTTCGAGCACGGGGCTGCGCATCAGCTTGGCGAGCAGGTCGGTGCCGATGTTGCCGGGACCGATCAGCGCGCAACGGATCTTTCGGGTCATGGGGAATGCCTCGTTAGCGTGGAAAGGAGAACGGGCGGCGCTCACGCGAACCGCACCGAACACGCGCCGATCCCGCCGATCGACACGCGGAAGTTGTCGCCGCGCGCGGCCGGCGCCATCGCGGCGAGCGCGCCGGACAGGATCACTTCGCCGGCCTTCAGCGAAATGCCGAGGCGGCCGAGCGTGTTGGCGAGCCACGCGACCGCGTTCACCGGCGAGCCGAGCGCGGCCGCGCCGGCACCGGTGCCGATCACGTCGCCGTTCTTCTCGAGCACCATCCCGCAGGTCGACAGGTCGACGCTGCGCGTGCTCACGGCCTTGTCGCCGAGCACGAACACGCCGCACGACGCGTTGTCGGCGACCGTGTCGCCGATGCGGATCTTCCAGTCGCGAATGCGCGAATCGACGATCTCGAAGCACGGCATCACGCATTCGGTCGCCGCCAGCACCATCGCGTTCGTCACGCCGGGGCCGAGCAGGTCGCGCTTCAGCACGAACGCGATCTCGCCTTCGGCCTTCGGCTGGATCAGCGTGTCGAGCGCGATGCACTCGCCGTCGCCATACACCATGCCCGACAGCAGGTAGCCGAAGTCGGGCTGGTACACGCCGAGCATGTCCATCACCGCCTTCGACGTGACGCCGATCTTCTTGCCGATCACGGTCTCGCCCGCGTCGAGGCGGCGCTGCACGAAGCGCTGCTGGATGCGGTACGCGTCGTCGACCGACAGGTCCTCGTGCTGCGACGTCAGCGGCGCGATCGGTTCGCGCGACGTCATCGCGTCGTACAGCCGGTCGCCCAGCGTGGTAATCAACGTGGAGTCCATAAGAGTGTTCCGGTCAGTAACGGTTGGGTCAGAGCTTCACGCAGACGTTGCGCAGCTCCGTGTAGAACTCGAGCGAATGCACGCCGCCCTCGCGGCCGATGCCCGATTGCTTCGCGCCGCCGAACGCGGTGCGCAGGTCGCGCAGGAACCACGAATTGACCCACGCGATGCCGACGTCGATCGACGCCGCGACGCGATGCGCGCGCGACAGGCTGGTCGTCCAGATCGCGGTCGACAGCCCGTACGCATTCGCGTTCGCGCGGCCGATCACTTCGGCTTCCGAATCGAACGGCATCACGAGCGTGCACGGCCCGAAGATCTCGTCGCGCGCGATCGGCGAATCGTCGCCGAGGCCGGTCCAGATCGTCGGCTGCACCCACGCGCCGCCGCGCAGGTCGTCGGGCATGTCGGGCACGCCGCCGCCCGTCACGATCGTCGCGCCGAGTTCGGCCGCCTTGCGGTAGTACGACAGCACCTTGTCGCGATGCTCCTGGCTGATCAGCGGGCCGAGGCCGGTCGACGCCGCTTCCGGGCGGCCGGGTTGCAACCGCTCGGCGCCGGCCTTCAGCGCCGCGACGAAGCGCTCGAACAGCGGACGCTCGACGTACACGCGCTCGGTACCGAGGCAAACCTGCCCCGCGTTCGCGAAGCACGAGCGCAACGTGCCTTCGACGGCCGCGTCGAAGTCGCAGTCGGCGAACACGATCGCCGCGTTCTTGCCGCCCATCTCGAGACTGACGGGCCGCGCGCCGTCGGCCGCCGCCTTCATGATGGCCGCGCCGGTGCGCGTCTCGCCGGTGAACGTGATCGCGTTCACGCCCGGATGGGTCGTCAGGAATTCGCCGGCCGAAGCCGGCCCGAAGCCGTGCACGACGTTGTAGACGCCGCGCGGCACGCCCGCCGCGTTCATCACTTCGCCGAGCAGCGCGGCCGTCTGCGGCGTCTCCTCCGACGGCTTCACGACCACCGTGTTGCCGCACGCGAGCGCGGGCCCGACCTTCCACGTCATCAGCAGCAGCGGCAGGTTCCACGGGCAGATCACGCCGACCACGCCGACCGGCCGGCGGATCGCGTAGTTGAGCGCGCCCGCGCCGTCCGGCGTCGCCATCTCGAAGGTTTCGCCGGGCACGTTCTTCACGACGTCGGCGAATACCTTGAAGTTCGCGGCGCCGCGCGGAATGTCGATATGGCTCGCGAGGCTCACCGGCTTGCCGGTGTCGGCCACTTCCGCTTCGAGGAAATCGTCGAAGCGGCGCGTGATGCCGTCGGCCACCGCATACAGCAGCTCGACGCGCTGCGCGACCGTCAGCCCGCCCCACGGGCCGGCCAGCGCCGCGCGGGCGGCCTGCACCGCCGCGTCGACGTCGGCACGGCTCGCTTCGGCCACGCGCGCGATCACCGCGTTGTCGAGCGGCGAGCGCTTGTCGAACCAGCGCTTGCCCGCGCGATAGTCGCCGTCGATGAAGTTGTGGACGCGCCGCGGTTCCGGCTGCCCGCCGGCGGGGCCGCGTTTCGCGGCGTTGGGTTCGGTGTCGTACATGATGGAGTTACCGATAGTCGTGAATCCGTGATCCGTGGGTTCGTGAAGCGTGTCAGCGTGCGATGTCGTGCCGTGTCTTGCCGTGTCGCATGCCGCGCGTCACGACCCGCCAAGGCCGGCCGCATCGAGCCCCGCCTGCGCGCATTGCGCGTCCTGTGCCTCGCTGCCGCCCGACACGCCGATGCCGCCGATCAATGCACCGTCGTCGACGATCGGCAGCCCGCCGCCGAACGCGACGAAGCGTGGTCGCAGCACGAGGCCCTGCCGCACGGCGTCCGAGTGCGACGCCAGGGCGGCGTGCCACGCGCCGGTCGGCAGACCGAAGCTCGCGGCCGTGTACGCCTTGTCGATCGCGATGTCGATCGAATGCAGCGGCGCGCCGGGCATGCGCACGAACGCCGCGAGCAGCCCGGCCGCATCGACGACCGCGACGTTCACGCGCACGCCGAGCCGCCCGGCGGCCTCGGCCGCCGCCTGCGCGGCACGCGCGGCGGCAGGCCAGTCGATCGTGCGCAGCTCGACGCTGCGGGTCGTATCGTTTCGGTTCATGGCGCTGGGCTCCTTCGCGGGTCAGGTATAGACGGTCGTGAACGCTTCGTTCAGCTCGCCGGAGTGGAAGAAGATCCCGCGCCCGAGTTCCTCCTCGGTCCACGTGGTGACAGGGCGATCGGGTTGCGCGAGATAGCCGAGCCCCGCGAACGTCTCGTTGCGGTTGCCGCTCGGATCGAAGAAGTAGATCGTGGTGCCGCGCGTGATCCCGTGCCGCGTCGGCGCGACGTCGATCTTCACCTTGTTCTTCGCCATCACGTCGGCCGACTTCAGCACGTCGGCCCAGTCGTCGAGGAAGAACGCGATGTGATGCAGCCCGTTGCGCGGGCCGCCGACGAACGCGATGTCGTGCGGCGTCGTGCTGCGGAACATCCACGTCGCGGCCTGGATCGAGTTGCCCGGGCCGACCATCACCTGTTCCGCCAGGTGGAAGTCGAGACACTCGGCCATGAAGCGCGTGTTCTCCTCGACGCGGTTCACGCCGGCCTCCGGATTCAGCTCGCACATCAGCAGGCAGTGGTCGAGCCAGTGCACGGCCGAGCCCGGCACGTCGTCGGGCCACGGATCGGGGTTCAGCGAGCCGACCGCGGTGCCCACCAGCTCCTTCTTCGCGAACAGGCGCAGCTCGTGCCCGCTCGGCAGCAGGAACCGCAATTGACGCCCGACCGCCGGCAGCGCGCCTTCGGGCAGCATCTCGGTCGCGATTCCGTATGCTTCGATACGCTGCTGCAGCGCGTCCAGATCGGCATCGTGCTCGACCTTGTACGCGGCATGCTTGAGCCCCGCCTGATCGGACGGCGACAGGATCAGCGAATACTTGTCCCATTCGTCCCAGCATTTCAGGTAGACGTTGTCTGCCGCGTCGCGCATCGTCTCCTGCATGCCGAGCACGCGCACGTAATGACGCAGCGCCGCTTCCATGTCCATCACCTTCAGACTGACATGACCAATACGCATCACACCCATGATGTGTCTCCTCCTGGTTTCCTGATTACTTGTCGATCGCCGGCGCGCCTGCACAGGACGCGCCGCAGAAGAACGGCTTTTTCAACCGGCCGGCCACTTCGAGTTCGACGTCGCCGTCCGGCACGACGCGGCACGCCAGCGCATAGCCGTCGCTTTCCTCCTCCGCGCTCACGTGCGCTCGGCTGATCGGCCCGAGCTTGCGCACCGCGCCGCGCAGCACACGCACCTTGCAAACGCCACACCCACCGTTCAGGCAGCCGACCGGAATGCCGCGCCGGCCGAGCTTCGCCATGCCGGCCAGCAGCGACTCGCCGGACACGCACGCATAGCGCTCGTCGGTCTGCGCGATCCGGACCGTCCCGCATACGCGGCCCGCGTCCACGTCACACCCGCCGGAACAGCGGGCTGCGCGTCTGTTGCGCGTCCGCCGCCGAGATGAACTTCTCGTGATAGATGTCGCGCTCGAACAGGCGCCCCTGCATCAGCGTCGTGATGCACGCGTCGATCATCGCGGGCGGTCCGCACAGGTACGCCTGGTGCCCCGAGAAGTCGCCGTCGAAATGCGCCTTCGCGACGTCGTGCACGAACCCTTGCGCGACGTCGCCGCCCGCATCCGGCGCGCCTTCGGACAGCGCCGGCACGTACGTGAAGTTCGGATGGCGTGCGGCGAGCGCGCAGAATTCGTCGTGGTAGTACAGCTCCTTCGCGTTGCGCTGGCCGTAGACCAGCGTGATCGGCGCGGTGACGCCGCTCGCGAGCAGATCGGCGATCATCGAGCGCGGGCTCGACAGCCCCGATCCGCCCGCCATGAAGATCATCGGCCGCGCGGCCGAGCGGCGCACGAAGAAGCGGCCGTACGGACCCGACAGCCGCACGCGGTCACCCGTCGCGAGCTGCTCGTGCAGATAACCGGTGCCGAGCCCGCCCGGCACCTGCCGCACGTTCAGCTCGATCTCGCCGGTGGCCGCGACGTCGGCCGGCGCGTTCGCGATCGAGAACGCACGGCTCTGCCCGAGGCCGGGAATCTCGAGCTGCACGTACTGGCCCGCCTGGAAATGGATCGGCTGCGACAGCTTCAGGCGGATCGACTTGATGGTCGGCGTGAGCTGCTCGATACGCGTGACGTCGGCCGCGAAGTCCTTGACCGGGATGATCTCCGCGTCGGGCTCCTCGTCGACGTCGGCCTCGATCACGGTGTCGGCCTGCAGCGTCGCGCAGCACGCGAGCGCCTTGCCTTCCTCGCGCTCGAAATCCATCAGCGCGAACGGGTTCGCGTCGCCGAGATCGGTTTCGCCGTCGAGCACGGCGACCTTGCAGGTGCCGCAGAGGCCGTGACAGCACGCGTGCGGAATGTAGATGCCCTGGCGCAGCGCGGCGTCGAGCATCGTCTGTCCTTCCTCGACCTCGATCGTCACGCCGAGCGGCTCGATGGTAAGTTGATGGCTCATGATGGTTCGCTCGTCCGCGTGGCGGTCAGAAGCTCGCGCCGCCGAGGCCGTCGAGGCCCGGCGCGCGGAAGCTGATCAGGTCCTTGTGCCCGAGGCCGTTGTCGGCCAGGCTCTTCGCTGCGTCGGGCATCCACGGCTCGCCGGAGCGAAACCACGCGACGCGATCCCAGTCGATCTTCGCGAAGTCGGGGTGATAGCCATAGACGGGCGGCAGCACCTTGTCGGCCAACGCGCCGAACGGCAGGTCGGGCGGCAGCGGCAGGCAGAACGGCGCCGGGAACATCAGGTGGTCTTCCCAGCACACGTAGAGCAGCGGCGCCGGAAACTTCCCGACGGCATCCTTGATCGGGAAGTCGTAGGGTTTGAGCGCGATGACGGCCATGTTTGTCTCCTGTCGGCCCGCGTTCGCGCCGTGGCGCGCGCGGGTCCTGTTCAAGGTTGCGTATCGATTGCGGGTCAGTTGCGGGTGGCCTGGCCACGCCAGGCCGCGAAGTTCTTCTGGTCTTCCGAGCCGTCGAAATCGAGGTTGTCGCGGCCCATCTGCACTTCGTAGTAGTCGAGCACCGCGGCGAGCGGATCGAAGCCTTCCGCGCTCGGGTCGGCATCGGGCGGGAAGCAGTTGCCCTGATAGATCTGGTGCACCGGCAGCCACGCCTGCACGTATTTCTGCGGCTCGTGGTCGAAGATTTCCTTGCAGTGATCGCTGCAGAAATGGAACCTGTTGCCGAGATAGTTCGACTCGCGCGCGCCGATCTTCTTCGGGTTGCCGGGCTCGGTGAACAGCATCGGGATCTGGCAGGTCTGGCACAGCATCGGCAGCGTCTTCATGTAGAAGCGGTTGCCGGCTTTCGCCTGCTCGCCCCAGTAGTCGAAACGCGGGCGGTAGTAACGGTCGAACGAATCGGGATACTTCGCGGACAGCCACGCCATCTCGTCTTCGGTCGGCACCCAGGTGTGGAACGCGGAGGCCGCGTTGAAGCCGTAGAACGTCGACCACGCCTGGTGGCTGATGTGGTCCTTGCCTTCGCACGCGTCCTGCCAGCCCTTCGGCTCGCGAATCCCGTAGCGCGCGAGATCCTTGAACAGCGCGCCACCGTTCTGCTCCGCGTACATCTCCCACGATTCGCGCCAGCTCATCACGCGCTTCGGCTGCATGTAGTCCATCATCATCGCGACCAGCGTGAGCAGCCGGTAGCCGCGCCAGAACCACTTGTCGATCCAGCGCTGCACGATCGGCACGTTGTCCGGGTCCTGTTCGAGCAGGAACTTGATGCACTCGATGCCGAGCGTCATGTGACGCGATTCGTCCGACTGCGCGGAGAAGCCGAACGTGACGGTCGACATGTCGCCGTTGTACGCGGCGCCCGACATGAACGGCACGAACAGCAGGTTCGTCAGCACGTATTCGAACGAGAAGCTGACCGCGGTCAGGAACTCGAACGGGCCCGACGAATACGCATCCTCGAAGAACGACTTCGGCACCGACAGATACCAGACGCGATCGAACCAGTGGTTCGAGTGATGGAATCCGTTGAAGAACTTGTTGTACGTCGACATCGCGTGCGTTTCGGTCTGGTAGTGCCGCAGTTCGTCGATCGACTGCATCTGGCATGCGATGCGCGCGCCCTCGCCGGTGAAGTGCCGGCCGACGTGCGCGAAGCCGCGGTGCGCGAGATATTCGAGCGGCGTCACACCCTGGATGAACAGCTTCAGCGCGTTGATGTAGCGGGCGTCGGTCACGCCGAGGAACGCGTTGTTCTGCGTGAACGCGTCGATCACCGCGTACAGCTTCTTCTCCTTCTCGCCCTGGTATTTCCAGTACGCATCCATCGTCAGGCGGAACGGGTCGACCCACTTGTCCCAGTCATGGATCTTGATGCCTTCATAGCGGTCGTACGGGAAGACCTTCTCCATCGGCTGGTAGGTCGTCTCCCAGCCGAGGCCGCGCGTCATTGCCGCGTAGCGGTCCTTCAGGCCGAGCTTTTTCTTGAGCGTTGGCGTGTCCATGCGTGTCTCCGTGTTGTCGGTGCGCGTAGCGCGGCGTTCAGTGCGACCAGCTCAGCGTGAACTGGTCGTCGTCCTCGTCGATGTGGCCGGACAGCGTGATCAGGTTCACCTGCAGCTGCTGCAGGTCGAAGCGCGTGCCGGTCAGCTCCTCGATCGTGTCGCGGCGGATCGTCAGCCGGTCCGGCGCGTCGATCTTGACCATCCCGGGCGACTCGACCACCACCGCGCGCGGGTTGTCGGCGACGATCGCGTCGACGATCGATCTGGAGTCCTCATTGGCCTGAAAGGCGATGAATACGTTGGACATGCTGGTTATCCTTGGGATGTGAGGTGAATGCCCGTCGTCAGAGCGCGATGCCGAGCTTCGCGACGCGCGCCTGAAACTGCTCGCGCACTTCGTCGAGCGCGGCCTGGCCGGCGTCCTGCAGCGCGCGTGCGGCGACCGGCGCGAGCGCCGCGTCGGCCCGGGCCGACCAGTCGCGGGTCCAGCGGGCGAGCAGCGCACGGTTGTCGTCGGATTCGGCGGCCATCGTCTTTACGACCGCGTCGATCCAGCGGTTCGATTCGGCGTGCCATTCGGGCATGAACGCAGTCAGCATCGCGACCGCCGAGCCGCCCGCGAGCGCGATCCGTTCGTCGACGAAACGGTCGTAGACGAGCGGATACAGCAGGCCGTCGAGCGCGAGGTTCTGCGCGACGAACAGCTCGACCGGGTCGGCCACCACCAGCGTGTCCTCGACGTAGCGGCGCAGCGGCTGCCAGGCGGCGTCGTTCGTCCAGGCCGCCTTGGCCGCGTCGAGCACGTCGGGCTCGGCCATCGCGAGCGCGAGGCGCGTCAGGTACTGCGCGACGCCGAGGTTGTCCATCGCATGGAACATCGCGGGCGCCGTGAACGCGGTGCCGTAGCCGAGCGCGCAGATCTGCGCGTTGTTCATGTTCGCGCCCCACGCGACGTGGCGCAGCGGCACCAGCACGTCGAGCGCGTGCGCGGCCACGTCGTCGCGCATCAGGCCGATCATCCGGCGCGACTCGACGAACTCGAAGTTCGACTCCATCGCGTCCTGCTGGCGCGCCCGCGTGGTCGCCCACGACGCGTAGTAGAACTGGCGCGGATCCTTCAGCGCGTACCAGCTCGCCATCCGGATCGCCGAACGCGACGGATCGAAGATCTCGTGGTCCGGATCCCAGGTCGGCCGGTAATGGAAGTTCGCCTGGGGCTGCGCGCCCATCATGCCTTCCTGGTAACGCGTCGCCGTCTTGTCGCCGCCGATGTGCTGCGCGACGTGCGCGAAGGTGTGCCGGAGCGGCTTGATGTCGACTGTCTTCAGCTCGATGGTCACTTCTTGCTCCTCAATGTCATGGGTTCGCTTCGACGTCGAGCCGCGTGACCTGCTGTTCGCGGCAGAACGCATCGAAGGCGGCAGGAGGCAACGTCAGCTCGACGCACAGCTCCGGCGCACCGCCGATCGACAGCTCGAATTCGACGAAGCCGCGCACGTTCGTGCCCGTCACGCGGACGCACTTGCGGCCGGGATCGAGCGGGGAAAGATCGGTCGGATGCTGATTCATGATCGGTGTCGCCTCCATGCCGGACTTCAATGCAGCATCCGTGCCACGTTCGGATCGACCTTCAAAAAATCTCGATAATTCAGGGAAAGCCCTGACGCAAAGTTCGAATTCGCGATCCACAATGGCGGTTAACCAGAACGGCAAACGCACGCCGGCGACCCTGCCGGAACCTATATCCGGCGGCCTTTTTCATCATTTGAGCAACTCGGTCGAGCGCATTTGATGAAATGATCAAATCGATCCGCTCACCGCGGCGCTGCTGGCGAAAACTTTGAAAATCACGAGAAATCTCGACGGAGGAGACATGACGCGGCCCAGCCTGCCCCCTTTGCCGCCGGACACCGACCTGCGCAAGCTGATCCATTTTTCGGCGAGCGACGGTCGCATCTGGCTGGCCGGACAGCGGATGGTGCTGCTGCATGCCGGCGCGCTGGCGACGCTGCGCCAGGAACTGATGGAAAGCGTCGGCCCCGCGCAGACGCGGCGTTTCTTCACGCGGGTCGGCTTCGCGGCCGGCGAACGCGACGCCGCGCTCGCGCGCGAGATCCGCAGCGGCGCGTCGCTGTTCGACATGTTCCACGTCGGCCCGCAACTGCACATGCTCGAAGGTGCCGTGCAGGTCACCCCGTTGCGGTTCGAGGCCGACCCCGCGACGGGTGCGTTCTACTGCGAATACCGCTGGGAACATTCATGGGAAGCCGACGTGCACCGCCGCACGTTCGGGCCGCAGCCCGAACCGGTGTGCTGGATGCTGATCGGTTATGCGACCGGTTATACCAGCGCGTTCATCGGCCGCACGATCCTGTTCAAGGAAACGGGCTGTGTCGGCATGAACGACCCGCACTGCACGATCGTCGGCAAGCCGGCCGACGAATGGCCCGACGCGGAGGAAATCACGTCGTGGTTCAAGGCCGACTCGCTGATCAACACGATCCGCGACCTGCAGACCGAAGTCGAATCGCTGCGCCTCGAGATGACGCCCGACGACGGCCGCACGCGGCTCGTCGGGCGCTCCGACGCATTTCGCGCGGCCTACGCGCTGCTGGAGACGGCCGCGCCGACCAAGGTCGCCGTGCTGCTCACCGGCGAGACGGGCGTCGGCAAGGAACGCTTCGCGCGTGCGCTGCACGGCCTCAGCCCGCGCGCGGCGAAGCCGTTCGTCGCGATCAACTGCGCGGCGATTCCGCATGCGCTGATCGAGTCGGAACTGTTCGGTGCGGAGAAAGGCGCATTTACGGGCTCGCAAACCGCGCGCGCCGGGCGCTTCGAGCGCGCGGACGGCGGCACGTTGTTTCTCGACGAGATCGGCGAGCTGCCGCTCGACGTGCAGGCGAAGCTGCTGCGCGTGCTCCAGGAGGGCGAGGTCGAGCGGCTCGGCGCGACCGACGGCCGGAAGGTGGACGTGCGCGTCGTCGCGGCGACCAACCGCGATCTCGAACAGGCCGTGCGCGACGGCACCTTTCGCGCGGATCTCTACTACCGGATCAACGTTTATCCGGTGCTGATCCCGCCGCTGCGCGACCGGCAGGACGACATCGCACCGCTCGCCGACGCGATGCTCGACCGCTTCGCGGCGCTGCACGGCAAGCCGACGCCCACGCTGACCGATTACGCGTACGACGCGCTGCGCGGCTATCGCTGGCCCGGCAACGTGCGCGAGCTCGAGAACCTGATCGAGCGCGCGGTGATCCTGTCGCGGCCGAACCGTCCGGTCGACGCGAAGGACCTGTTCCCCGGCGTCGGCTCACCCGGCGGCGCGACGGTCGACCGGGCCGGGCAGATCCGGCCGGCGGCCGCGATGTCGATCGACTGCGGGTCGATCCTCGACCAGTTGCAAGGCGGCGGCGGGCTCGACGGCCTCGAGCGGGCGCTGCTGCATGAAGCCGTCGACCGCGCGAACGGCAACCTGTCGGCCGCCGCACGCCTGCTCGGCCTGACCCGCGCGCAGCTCAGCTATCGGCTCAACCGCAGACAGGACCAGGAGGACGCGTGACATGAACAGCATCCTGCCCGCCGATCCGTTCGACGATCCGCCGCCGGCGCTCGAACCGGCCGCCGCCGACGCCGCCGACGCCGCCGAACCGCATGCCCGCACGCTCAGCGAGCACGCGTATCACCAGCTCCGGCAACACATCATCGAAGGGCATTACCCGCCCGGCGCGAAGCTGCGCGTCGAGCACCTGAAAGACGTGTACGGCGTCGGCGCGGGCACGCTGCGCGAGGCGCTCACGCGGCTCGTCAGCGATGCGCTGGTCGTCGCGGAAGGGCAGCGCGGGTTTCGCGTGACGCCGATGTCGGTCGACGATCTGGAAGCGATCACGCGCCTGCGCATTCATATCGAGGTCGATGCGCTGCGCGACTCCGTGCGGCATGGCGACGATGCCTGGGCGCAGCGTGTTCGGCAGAGCTTCGAGCAGTTGTCGGCGTGGGAGCAGCCGGTGTCGATCGAGCACCGCGCCGCATGGGAAGCGTGTAACCGGCGCTTTCACGAATCGCTGATCTCGGCGGCCGCGACGCCGTGGACCTATCTGATCCTGCGCATGCTGTCGCAGCAAAGCGAGCGCTACCGGCGCGTGTGCATCGGACTCGGCGATTCGAAGCGCGACGTGCATGCGGAACACACGTGCCTGTTCGAGGCCGCGATGCGCCGCGCCGATGCGCGCGCCGCGCTCGCGCTCGAAGACCATATCGGCACGACACTCGCGGTGGTGCGCAACGCGCCGCCCGGTACGTTGCCGTTCTAGCGTGCCGCCGCGCGGACGACGCGGTCACGCCAGCTCGGGATACCCGTGCGCGGCCGCGTCCCGCGCGAACCCGGCAATCGTGTCGTACGCGCCCGGCGTCAGGCGCTCGAATCCCTTCAGCCGCAGTGCGTTCGCCCGCGCCGGATCGAGCGCGACCGCGTGATCGAGCGCATCCTGCAACGCCTCCACGAGCCGCCCTTCCAGCGCTTTCGACGCGATCAACGGCAACCCCGGCGCCGACGCCGTCATGCCGATGGTCCGGATCTCTTTCAACAACTCGGGCAGCGCGTCACGCACGTACGCGAAGGTCACGCAATCGATCGCCGCGCAATCGGCAACGCCTGCCGCCAGCGCGCGCAGCACGTTCAGGTGCGAGCCGAACGGCACGACCGAACCGAAGAAACGTCCGTCATGCGCATGCGGCGCGACCGCGTGCCGGAATGCGTTCATCCCGCTATGCGAATCCACACCGTTGAAGGCGGCTCGCAATCCTCGACACGCGGCCAGCGTCGTCGCGCCGCCCGCATGCACGCGCGCCGACGCGACCAGCACGCTGCTGTAGCGCGCGCCGTCGCAGCCGGGGGCATCGAAGGCCGGTGTCGCAATCAGGTGCGCGGTATCGCGCAATCCGAGCATCCGGTACGGATAACCGCACGTCTGCGACAACAGCAGGTCGTTGCGGCGCCACAGCGCGTGCAGATCCCCGAACGGCTCGTCGAGCAACGCGACGCCGGCCGGCCCGCCGGCGCGCGCGAACGCATCGAGCGCGTCATGCAGCAGCGCGCGCCACAGCGCGGCGTGGCGCGGCGTCACGTTGTACATCGGCAGTCCGGCGATCCATTGGCTCATGCGGGCATTCTACGCATTGGCGGCGCCCTGGAGAAAGCCCGTCCGCCCGGGCGTCGCCGGGGTCCGGCACGCGGCACGCGGCCGGGGCCGGGGCCGGGGCCGGGGCCGGGGCCGGGGCCGGGGCCGGGGCCGGCAATGCTTATCGGCCGCGCAGCGATAAGCAAATCCGAATTGCTTGGTTGGCCTGACTACGCGGCCCGGTTAGCGTTCCAGTGTCGCGACGCCGTCGCATGCCGCTTCAGCGGCTGAGCGCGAGCCGCGCCGCCTATCGGCCAACCGCATCGCAGCCCGCACCGGCGCGATCGTCCGCTACCGGTTATCCGTATATCGCCCGCTTCACCGGCTTCACCCGCTTCATCCGCCCCAGCACCATGGCCGAATACTTCGACGTCGACCACGCGCGCGCGATCGCCGCGCTCCACGCCCGCTTCACTGCCCGTACCGAGTGGCCGACCTGGCTGCTGGTCGTCGCGATCTACGGCGGCTGGCTCGCCGTGCTGCTGCTCGTGCGTGCCGAGCGCCTGTCGCTCGCGGCCGCGACGCCGCCGCTGATCCTGCTCGGCGCGTGGCACATGTCGCTGCAGCACGAGCTGCTGCACGGCCATCCGACGCGCTCCGCATTCGTGAACCGGCTGCTCGGCTATCCGCCGCTGACGATCTGGTACCCGTACACGCTCTATCGCGACACGCACCTCGACCATCACCGCGACGAGGACCTGACCGTGCCGGGCGTCGACCCGGAAACGAACTACGTGTCGCGCGAGCAGTGGGCGCGTCTGCCGCGCTGGCGTCGCGCACTGACAGTTGCGCGCACCACCTTCGTCGGGCGTCTCGTGTTCGGGCCGCCGACGAGCATCGCCGCGATGTTCGCCGACGCGTTCGCCGCGTTCCGGCGCGGCGACTTCCGCTATCTGCCGATGTGGGCGACGCACGCCGCCTGCGTGGTCGCGCTGCTCGCCTGGCTGCAGTGGTCGATCGGCGTGCCGTGGTGGTACTACCTGCTGGCGGTCACGTGGCCCGCGCTGTCGCTCGCGATGATCCGTTCGCTGTTCGAGCACCGCGCCGCACGGCATCCGAAGGCGCGCATCGCGATCAACGAGGCCGGTTTCGCGATGCGGCTGCTATACCTGAACAACAACTACCACCTCGTGCATCACGACCTGCCGAGGCTGCCGTGGTACGACCTGCCGCGCGCGTACCGGATGCGGCGCGACGCCTATGCGGAGAAATGCGGCGGCTTCGTGATCCGCGGCGGGTATCGCGAACTGCTGGCGCGCCATGCGTGGACGCCCACCGACACGCCCGTGCACCCGTTCGACCAGGGCACGGCGTCGCTGTCGACGGGCGGCGGTGCGAAGGTCGCCGCCGTCGCCGGATATCTTCAGATCAGTACGTAACGCGCGAGCGGGGCCGCGCTTCGCCGTGAAGCCGCCCGATCCGACGACGCGACGACACGCGCGCAAGGCCGCCCCGGCGCGCATTCATTACAAAATGCCGACAACGCCGAGCTTCATCGGCGAATTGCCAATTCCACCGGCAATGTCCAGAATGACGGCTCGTCCGGGGTTCCAACAATCATTCGCCCTGGCTCAGCCTCCCGGCCGCGCGCCGCACTCCCCTACGACGATGCAACCGAACACCTCGCCGGGCGCGATCCGCTCGATCGGCAACGACTGGTCCGTCTCCGCGGTCACCGCGGGCTTTCTCGCGGTGCTGATTTCCTACGCGGGCCCGCTCGCGATCTTCTTCCAGGCGTCGCAGGCCGCGCATGCGTCCAACGAGATGGTGGCTTCGTGGGTCTGGGCGATCTCGATCGGCGCGGGCCTGTCGGGGCTGTTCGCGAGCTGGAAACTGAAAGTGCCGGTCGTGACCGCATGGTCGGCGCCCGGCACCGCGCTGCTCGTCGGCCTCTTTCCGCAACTGACGCTGAACCAGGCCGTCGGCGCGTACATCACGGCCGCGCTGATCATCCTCGTGATCGGCATCACCGGCTATTTCGACCGGCTCGTGCGCCATATTCCGCGCGGCATCGCGTGCGGGATGATGGCCGGCATCCTGCTGCCGTTCGGCATGCACGCGTTCTCCGCCGCGACCGCGCAGCCGGTGCTCGGCTTCGGGATGATCGCCGCGTACGTGATCTTCAAGCGCCTGCTGCCGCGCTACAGCATCGTGCTCGTGCTGCTGACGGGCGCCGCGCTCGCGACGCTGCTCGGGATGGCGCATCTCGGCAACGTGTCGCCGAGCATCGCGCGGCCGGTCTTCATCGCCCCCGAATGGACGCTCGGCACGACGCTCAGCCTCGCGCTGCCGCTCGTCGTCGTCAGTCTCACCGGCCAGTTCCTGCCGGGGATGACGATCCTGCGCGTGTCGGGCTACCACACGAGCGCGCGGCCGATCATCACGGCGACCAGCGTGATGTCGCTCGCGGTCGCGTGCTTCGGCGGGATCACGATCGTGGTCGCGGCGATCACCGCGGCGCTATGCACCGGCAAGGACGCGCACGAGGATCCGGACCGGCGTTATATCGCGGGCATCGCGAACGGCGTGATCTACCTGATCGGCGGGCTCTTTGCCGGCACCATCGTCACGCTGTTCTTCGCGCTGCCGAAGGCGTTCGTCGCGATCCTCGCGGGGCTCGCGCTGATCGGTGCGATCGGCGCGAACGTGCACGGGATCTTCGAGGATGAGGCGCATCGCGAAGCATCGGTGATCACGTTCCTCGCGACCGCTTCGGGGATGACGTGGCTCGGGCTCGGATCGGCGTTCTGGGGGATCGTGATCGGGTCGGTCGCGTATGCGGTGTCCGGCAGGGCGCGGCGGCAGGCGTAACGCGCATCCTTTCTGCCGCCACCCCGCTCACCGCGCGTGCGCGCGCACCAGGGTCGCGAGCGCGTCCGCCAGTGTCGTCGTGCCATACACCCGCTCCGACACGCCGGCCTCGACATCGATCTGTCCTGCGTTATGCACGTCGTACAGATCGACGATCAATTGCGCATGCCGTTCGCTGAGCCCTGCGCGCAACAGCGTCGCGGTCCATGCATCGCGCGGCAGTTCGCGCGCGACGATCTCGCGGTCGGCCGCCGCGCCGAGCGTATCCGCGATGTCCCGCACGCTCACACGCTGCGGCCCCTCGATGCTGACGATACGCGGCCCGTTGCCGGATTCGACGGCATCGAGCAGCAACCGCGCCGCCGCGACACCCACATCGGGCGCCCACACCGTCGGAAACACCTTGTCGACGGGATGGTGAAAGCTCGGCAGCACACCGGTTGCGAGCGCGACGGGCAACACGCGTGTCCAGTTCTGCAGATGCTCGGCCGAGCGCAGCAGCGTGAGTTGCGTCGGGACCGTCTTCAGCGCTTCTTCCAGACGATGAAAGAGCCGCGTGATGCCCGTGTTGCCCTCACGCTCCGCACCGTAGTCCGACAACGCGAGCAGCGCCGGCGGCGGATTCGCGGCGAGTGCGCCGGTCACGATGTCGATCGTCCGCTCCATCGTCGCGGCCGGATCGCTGTCGGCGACGGGCACCGGACACAGCATCTGCACGGCTTGCGCGCCGTCGATCGCCATGGCGATCGCACGTGCGTCCGTCAGGTCGGCGATCGCCACTTCGCAGCCGAGTTGCGCGAAGCGTTCGCGATGGCGTGCGTCGCGCAGCACCGCGCGCACGGGATGGCCTGCGTGGCGCAGGGTCGTCACGGTCGACAAGCCGACGTTGCCTGATGCTCCGAAAATCACGAACACGATCCGCTCCTGGGGGATGAAGGTGATGTGATTGTCGGTGCGCATCGCCAACGTGACGCGCACGGACGGATGACGCGAGCAGGAATGGATGACCGATCAGGCGGTTGCCGAGTTTTTCCGCTGCGTGGCCGCACCCGGCAATTGTCCAGCAGGTTGTTGGACGATTGCCGGGGAGCCTAACCAGATTTCGCTGACCAAACTGCAGCATCGGGAACAATACATTGCCTACGCACGACGGATAGTGGACTCGCCCATCGTCGGCCCGCGCGGAGCACCAGTCCCGTGCGGCAGCCGATCAACGGTCGTCGCCGTCATAAGCGAGCCTCAGCCCGCCCCGCGCCCCTGACCGCGCAATCTCCGTCGGCGTCGCGCCCAGCACGCGATTCATCCAGTTCGCCATGTGGCTCTGATGCGCAAACCCGGCTTCGAGCGCGATCTGGCTGATGCTGAGCCGGCCTTCGAGCAGCAACGCCTTCGCACGCTCGACCCGGCGCCGCACCACGTACTGATGCACCGGCATCCCGAGCGTCTCGCGAAACAGCACCTTGAAATGCGGCACGCTGATCGACACGAGCGCCGCGAGTTCGGCGAGCGTCATGCGCCGCTCGAGATTCGCCTCGACATAGTCGATCACGCGGGCCGCCGCCTTCGGCGCAAGCGTACGCCGGCGCTCGCGGAACGCCGGCTGGCTGTCGACCAGCCGCGCGACGAGCGCCGTGCACAGACTCTCCGCATAGAGCGGGTCCGACGCGTCTTCCGCCTCGAGTTCGGCGGCCATCGCCCACGCGATGTGCTGCAGGCGCGGATCGCGCACCTGCAGCCGCCGGCGGATCTGCGCCTGCGATGGCTTCAGCTCGAGTTGCTCGAACGTGCGCCGCACGAACGTGTCGCTGAGCGCGATGTGCAGGATCCGGCAGTCGGCGCTGTCGGTCCACCGGCCCGGCAGGCCGGCGGGAATCACGTCGACGTCGCCGTGCGCCTGGATGCGCGACACGCGTTCGCCGTCGCACACGCAATCCGCGCGCACGGGTGAACCGATATGCACGCCGATGCGGTGATGCTCGGCGGCCGGAATCCGGTACGTGCCCGCGCGAATCTCCAGCAGCGACGCGCCGAAGCCGCGCCAGCCAAGCCCGCGGCTGGAGCGCAGGCTGACCGGCACGCCGTTGTCGGTCGGCGCGGCAACAATCGGATCGCTCATGGTTCCCCTCCACCAGATCGGGTGTCGAACGCGCATTGTGACGCTTTTCCGCGGTGCTTGCCGGGCCTGAACGCCCGTTCCCGCAGCGCGCGGAAAAAGATCATCCGTTTCTGCTCCAGCCGATCCGTGCCTGCGCGCCAGCAAGCGCCGACACGCCTACGATCGCCTCATCCGACACCTACGGAGCCCGTCATGCCCGATTGCCGCCCGTTTCGCGCGACGTTCGCCGCGCCGCCGCCGTCCGGGGCCACCCGCGTTGCTTCCCGCCGCGCTTCCCGCGCTGTTTCCCGTCCTCGTTCCGGCAGTATCCGCGCGACACTCGCCGAACGCTGCCTGCGCATGATCGGCTGGTACCGGCTCGAGCGGCTGCTCGCGTCGATTCCCGACAGCAACGACGACTTCGGGATCGTATAACCGCCGCGACACAGGGCACACGCGCCGCCCGCGTCGGCCTACTTGCGCCGCCGCTCGTGCGGCGCGACGGTCGCGCCATCGATCACCGGCGCGCCCTGCTTGATCAGGAAGTCGCGAAACAGCCCCGTCACCTGCGAGATCCGCCGATCGGCGAGCGTGACCACATACCATTCGCGCTCGATCGGGTTGCCCGGAAACGGCAACTGCCCGAGCAGCCCGGTGCGCAACTCGAGTGCACACGCGTGCAACGACAGGAACGCGACGCCGAGCCCCGCTTCGGCCATCTGCTTGATCGCCTCGTTGCTCGACAGCTCGGAGCCCACGTGGAAGCGGTAGCCGGCCGTCTTGAACAGGCTCTCGACCGTGGAACGCGTGCCCGCGCCGCGTTCGCGCACGAGCAGGTGCGCGGATTCGAGATCCTTCAGCGCGACACGCTTGCGCTGCATCAGCGGATGGCCGGGCGCCGCGACGAACACCATCGGATGCTTCGCGAACTCGACCGCGTGCGTGCGCAGCTCCTTCGGCGCGCTGCCCATCACCGCGAGATCGATTTCATGCGTCGCGAGCATGCGGATGATGTCGTCGCGATTGCCGACCTTGAAATAGGTCTTCACGTGCGGCCGCGTCGCGGTGAATTTCACGAGCAGCGGCGGGATCAGGTACTCGGCCGTCGTGATCGCGCCGATCCGCAGCGTGCCGCCGAGATCGCCCGTCAGCGCGGCCACTTCGTCGCCGGCCTCGCTCCACAGATGCAGGATCTCGCGCGCATAGCGCGACACGATTTCACCGGCGGCGGTCAGCTGCACGCCGCGCCCCACCCGCTGCAGCAGCGCGGCGCCCACCGCCTCCTCGAGCAGGCGCACCTGCAGCGACACGGCCGGCTGCGTCAGGTTCAACTCCTCGGCCGCGCGCGACACGCTGCCGAGGCGCGCGATCATGTCCAGCGCCTTCAGCTGCCGGAACGTCGCGGTCTTTCCTATAAGTGAATACATATGAGTCGCTTATAAACATTAAATTGTTCGCGTAGGTTCAAAACTATATCGTCGGTTCTTGAGCAATGTCATCCGAATCGTCATCAGCGGGAGCCACAACATGGACACCATCACGCCTACCCTTGCAACGGATCGCGCACCGCGCGTGCCGCGCATCGTGATCGTCGGCGGCGGCGCCGGCGGCCTGCAGCTCGCCACGCGCCTCGGCGACACGGTCGGCCGCCGCGGGCAAGCCGACGTCGTGCTCGTCGACCGCTATCCGACGCACTTCTGGAAGCCGCTGCTGCACGAAGCCGCGTCCGGCCATCGCGATCCGGCCTCGCACACGATCGAATACGCGGCGCAGGCGAAGCGCCACGGCTTCCGCTTCGTGCAGGGCGCGCTGCAGCGGGTCGACCGCGCGGCACGCACGGCGACGATCGCCGCGGTGCAGGACGCGGACGGCACGGAGATCCTGCCGCAGCGCGAGCTCGGCTACGACGACCTGGTGCTGGCCGTCGGCAGCGTGACGAATTTCTTCAACGTGCCGGGCGCCGCGCGCCACGCGTTGCCGCTCGAAAACCTCGACCAGGCCGAGGACTTCCGCCGCAAGTTCCTCGCCGCGTGCACGAAGGCGAACCACCTGGCCGAGCAGCAGCCGGCGCGGCGCGCCGCGCCGATCTGCATCAACGTGATCGGCGCGGGCGCGACGGGCGTCGAACTGGCCGCCGCGCTGCGCCATGCGATCCAGCAGCTGACGACGTATCGCTTCAAGGCGCTGGTGTCCGCACGCGACGTGCACATCCGGCTGATCGAAGGCGGCCCGCGCATCCTGCCGGCGCTCGACGCAAGGCTGTCGGCCAAGATGCACGCGCAACTGCGCACGCTGAACGTCGACGTGCTGACGGACACGCGCGTCGCGGAAGTCGGCGCGGACGCGGTCACGACCGCGGCCGGCGAGCGGCTCGCGAGCGACATCACGATCTGGGCGGCCGGCGTCGCGGGCCCCGCGATGCTGCGGGAACTCGGCGACATCGCGCTCAACCGGTCGAACCAGGTGATCGTGACCGAGACGCTGCAGACGCCCGACGATCCGCACGTGTACGCGTTCGGCGACTGCGCCGCGTGCCCGTCGGCCGACGCGGGCGGCTTCCTGCCGCCGCGCGCGCAGGTCGCGCACCAGCAGGCCGTGTACCTGGGCGAAGCGCTCGCGCGGCGCCTCGCCGGCAAGCCGGTGGCCGGCTTCACGTTCCGCGACGCGGGCACCGTCGTGTCGCTCGGCCAGGCCGGTGCCGTCTATCAGGCCGACCTCGGCGTGCGTTCGCGCTCGCTGATCGTCGACGGGCTCGCCGCGATCGGGCTGTACAAGTTCCTGTACCGCAAGCACCTGTTCAGCGTGTACGGACTGAAGCGCGCGCTATTCCAGTCGCTGAGCCACTGGCTGCAAAGCCGCAACCAGCCGTCGATCAAGCTGCACTGAGCGTCGACGGCCACGCGGCATCGCAAGACGGCGTATCGGGCGCACCTCGCCCGATACGCCGTTTTTTCATGTGCACACATCCGGTGCATTCATATCGCACATGCGTCGGGTGCGTCACATCGAACGCCATCGATACGATGCCATTCGTCCCGAACGCATGGATCGCGTGCATCCCGCGCCGGTACTGGCTCGCGGCCCGATTCATCAGTCAAACCCTATGAGTCGGCTATAAATATTAATTGGTTGCAATTTCCGGATCGACGCTAAGGTGTCGGGCATTCCCGTCCGCGAACGGACCGTCACGTCTCAGGAGAGGAATCACCGTGGTCATCGAAGCCATCGTCACCCGTCTCGACGCCGCATTCGCGCAGATCGAAGCGACACCAGATTCGCACGAATCGCGCAACCAGCGCGATGCGATCATCCAGTGGCTCGACAGCGCGTCGGAGCAAGGATATCGACTCGGTCTCGTCACGACGCTGCCGGCCGCCCGCCTCAGCGACATGTTCGAAGGCCAGTTCGGCCGCGCGAACCTCGACCGCTTCTCGGTCGTCGTGACCGATGCCAATCAGCAGGACTCCGTAGCAAATCAGCATCCGTTCGACGTCGCGCTGCAAGCGCTGGGCGTGCCGCCCGAGCGCGCGGTGGCCGTCGCGAGCAGCGAACCGGAACGCCGCGAAGCCGAGACGTTCGGCCTGTCGCGTTGCGTGCGCATCACCGACACGATGCGCTCGATCGCATCGGCAGGCGTGCACTGAGCCGAGCACCGCATACGGGCCGGCTCGCGCCGGCCGGTCGCGATCCGGCGCGATGCCGACGATTGCCCGACCGAATTCCGACATTCCGCCGTCAAGGCGGCCCGCAACACTTCCAGGCTCGACCGATCCTGCCCGGCGACCGGATGTCGGCGATGGCCGCGAACATGCGATGGGACGTGTATCGCAATGGCTCGCGGCTCATCGTGAAGATGATGCTTGTACAACGAGCGCGAGATGGAATTCCAGGCGGCGTGCGACGGCGCGAAGATCGCCGCGGGCAGTCACTTCTACGACTACGCGGTACGCGGGATTGAAGCGCCGTTACGGGTGTCCGTGACGCGCCGTCAGTCCACCGGGTAATCGAGATCGTGCCAGCGCTTCGCCGATTTCCCGCCGGAGCCGAGGTGACCGCCGGGGAAGCGCATCACCGCAATTGCGTGCAGCGCTTTCGCGTCGAGCGCGGCGTCGCCGCAACTGCGCCTGACCTTGAGATCGCGGACGCGCCCCTGCTCGTCGAGCCAGACCCGCACGATCACGCGCCTTCTCGACGCGGGAGTCTGCACACCGCGTGACAACAGGCGATCCATCAGCGACATGAAGTTCTCCCCGATCGTCGAATGCTACGGTTATCGCCGGTGTGCGCGCCGCGTCAATGCCGGGCGGCTGTGCTCTTGTGTGCCGGCGCGGCCTTCGGCTTCGCGGCGACATGCGCCTTCGGCTCGGTGCCGGCCGCATGTCGAACCTTGCCGGTCTTCGCGGGGGCCGCGTGTGCGTTCGGCGCAGGTTTCGCGCCGGCATGCGCCGCGACCGGCGCCTTCGACTGCGACTGTGATTGCGAACGAACGGTTTGCCGCCCCGGCTTCACGGCCGCCGCACTGCTCGCCGCCACGGGCGGATGCTTGACCTGCTGCGCGTACGCGTTGACGTCGTGATCGCTCATCCACGATTCCGTGTAGGCCGCCGACGCGGGATGAGCCAGGTTGAGATACGCGACCGATGCGACGAGAAAGGCACGAACATGCGTGCGACGATTGAATGCGGTAATGACGAATGCTCCTTTGGGAACTGACTCGACGCCCTGTATCGGCGCCGTCGTGGCGGCACGATAAAGGAGCGCATTCCGCACCGCAAGCGTCTGCCGGAGATCCAAACGATTCTTGACGTTTGAACGATCGATCCGGTGCGGGCGAGCTCGAACCGGCGCGGCAGCCGCGCGGTCGCTTCGGTATGCACATGTCGTCGCGCACGGGGCCGGAACGCTGAAATCCAATCGCCCCCGACGACGCCGAACTCGGATTCGCCGACGGTGTCGAACGTGCATCGCCGGAGAGTCACATGAAACGCGCCACCCCGTTCGCCCTCCTGATCCTGCTCGCCGCCACCAGCTTGCCGGCACTCGCCGGCAGTGCCGCGTCGCCGGTCCCGCAGCAAGCGAAAAACTGCGTACCGTCCTCCACGTCCGCTGGCACGGCGCCCGGCTCCCGCGCTGCATCAAAAGCGCCGCCGATTCGCGTGTGCGTCGGCGATCCCGACACGCAGCTGAACTTGCCGTGGTTCCTGACCGACGTCCTCACCGCCGTGGACACGCATCAATCTCCCCGCGACCTGCTCCACAAGATGCGCGACGATTTCTGAAGCGCTGCTGTCGCCGATGCACGCGCTGGAACAACCCGCAGCAAGCGGGTTGGGCCTCGTTCAAGGCGCGCCGATGCCTGGATCTCCGGAAGTGACGCGCGATGCAAATATTTCCCCACAAGCATCAATCAAGAAATTACGCGATTTTTGAATATCAATATTTCGTAATCGAGGGCTGCACGCCTTATACTTGCCGCGCACCATCCTCGTGCCAAGAGACGGTGTCTTCTGTCCCGGCCGCTCATCGATGCGGCCGGTTTTTTTTCGTGTGCGATACCGATATACATGCGTGGTCGGGGTATGTTACGGAGAAGCGCCTCGAATCCAGCGCCCCGCCGCGATGCCGCTTCGTGCGTTTCGCGAGCGTAGAATCGCTTTGCGTCCCGATATCGGCGCGAGCCGCGGTGCCTCGGCCAGGCACCGCGAACGCATCGCGTCTATCCATCGACCGGTTCGATCTGCATTCTCATGCGCACAACAACAAGTACGACCCGAGGACCTGCCGCGCCCGCACTGCCCCCGAAGCCCGCATTCCAGCGCAGCGGCGCGTGGCCGCACGTCGTTTTCCCGCTTGCCCTGATCGTCTGCATCCTCGTGTTCGTGGTCGCGCTCGTCGTTGCCGGGCGCCTGGCGCGCGACGCGATCGCGCAGCACGAACGCGTCGTCGCGAACGACATCGTGATATCGGTCGACCGCATTCTCGACGGGATTCGCTCGCGGCACCCGGCCGAGCTGGACGCGCTGGTCGGGCGACCCTGCATGACGATCTTCAGGACGCTCGCCGAAGTAGGCACTCACCTGCGCTATCTTCGGGCCGTCGGGCTGGCGAACGACGGTCGCGTCACATGCTCGTCGGCACTGGGCGCGATCGACGTCCCGCTCGCCGCATACATTCACGCGCCCGAGCCGGGGATGACGGCCATCACGCTGCTTCGGCAAACGCCGTTTCAGCATCGCGTTCCGGTGCTGGCGGCGTTTCGTGCGACCGCGCCCGAATCCGGCGTCCTCTATGTGGTCGAAGGCGACTATCTGGCGGACATGCTCGCGCACGGCACCCGCTTCGGGGCGGAAACGGCCACGCTGTCGATCGAAGGCGCCGGAAGCATCGATCAGCATGGCGCGTTCGTGCCGCCGTTCGGCGCGGCGCCGCCCACCGGCAGCACGATCGCGTCCGGCGCCTGGCCGTTCACGGTCTCCGTCACCTCGTCGGAACCCTACGTTTCGCAGGTGCAGCGGCGCTACGGACTGATCTGCGTGACGATCGCGCTGCTGGTCAACGGCCTCGTCGCGGCCGCGTACCTGCTCGCGATGGCGCCGCGCCGGCTGTTGCTGAAGGCCGTTCGCAATGCGCTGAAGCGCAACGAGTTTCATGTCGTCTATCAGACTATCGTCGATGTCGAAACGCGCAGGACCGTCGGCGTCGAGGCACTGCTGCGCTGGCAGCATCCGAAATGGGGGCCCATCAGTCCGGCGGTGTTCGTCCCGCAGGTGGAATCGAGCACGATCCTGCCGAAGGTGACCGAATTCGTGCTGCGCACGGCCATCTCGGAACTGTCCGCGCTCGCGCCGTCGATGCCGCTGCATGTCGCGATCAACGTCGCGCCGAAGGATCTCGAACGCGCGCGCTTCGTGTCCGTCGTCGAAGACGCGATCCGCCGGCTTCCGCCGGGCTGCACGCTGGTGCTCGAAGTCACCGAGCGCATCCTGCTCGAGAAGAATCCGCGCACCACCGAGATGTTCGCCACGCTGCGCGCGAAAGGCGCGAAGTTCGCGATCGACGACTTCGGCACGCACCACAGCAACCTCGACATGCTGTCGCGCTTTCCGTTCGACTACGTGAAGATCGATCGACAGTTCATCTCCCGGCTGACGACGGGCAACGCGAAACTGATCGAAGGGATCGCCGCCGTCGCGCACCACTACGGCCTGAAGATCATTGCGGAGGGCGTGGAGACGGAGGAGCAGCATCGCGCGCTGCATGCCGTCGGGATTCAGTTTGCGCAGGGCTATCTGTACCAGCGACCGCAGCGACCGGAAGACCTGAAACGGGAATTCGCGCCGATGCCGGCCTAGGGCCTGCGCCGCGGCAACGCTGCCGCAGCTGCCGGCCGACGCGCTCGCGCACTCGACAGACGAATGCGTGCCGCCCGAACGTCATCCGGCCTGCGCGCGACGCCGACTGCTTCACGCGGTCGATGCAACGCGCACCACGTGGCGGATCCGGCGCCGCGTCCTGCCACCCGATGCCAGCGGCGCCGCTTCGGCGGGAACCGCGCGAGAAGCGCTAAAATCCGCCGCCTGGGCATCCACGACGAGCAAGTGTCTTGACTGCGTTCGAGCAGGGTTTCATCCTCACCCGCCACTGGCGGGACACCGCGTCCGGCATCGAGATCGAGTTCTGGCTGGCAACCGAACACGGTCCGCGCCGCGTGCGGCTGCGCCCGCAGGAAGCCGTCGCGTTCGTGCCGGCCGAGCAGCGTGCGCTCGCCGAACGCACGCTGGCCGGCGAGCGCGATGCCGAACTGCGCCCGCTCGCGCTGCGCGACTTCCGCCAGCGCGCGGTGGCCGGCCTCTACTGCCGCCGCTACCGCCATTTGTCCGGACTCCAGAAACGCCTCGCCGCGGCCGGCGTCGACGTCTACGAAGCCGACGTGCAGCCGCCCGACCGCTATACGATGGAGCGCTTCATCACGGCGCCCGTGCAGTTTCGCGGCACGGCCGGCCGCGACGGCACGCTGACCGACGGCGAACTGAAGCCCGCGACCGGCTATCGTCCCGCGCTGCGCTGCGTATCGCTCGACATCGAGACGAGCGTCCACGGCGAGCTGTATTCGATCGCGCTCGAAGGCTGCGGGCAGCGGCAGGTCTACATGCTCGGCCCGCCGAACGGCGACGCGCGCGCCGCGGACTTCAAGCTCGACTACTGCGACAGCCGGCCCGACATGCTCGCGCGGCTCAACGACTGGTTCGACGAACACGATCCCGATGCGGTAATCGGCTGGAACCTCGTGCAGTTCGACCTGCGCATCCTGCATGCGCACGCGGAGCAATACGGCGTGCCGCTGAAGCTCGGGCGCGGCGGCAGCGTGCTCGAGTGGCGCGCGCACGGGCAGCAGCCCGACCATTTCTTCGCGGGCGCGGCCGGCCGCCTGATCCTCGACGGCATCGACATGCTGAAATCGGCGACGTGGACGTTCCCGTCGTTCAGCCTCGAATACGTATCGCAGTCGCTGCTCGGCGAAGGCAAGTCGATCGACAATCCGTATCAGCGGATGGACGAGATCCAGCGCCGCTTCGACCACGACAAGCCCGCGCTCGCGCACTACAACCTGAAGGACTGCGAACTCGTCACGCGCATCTTCGACAAGGCCGACCTGCTGTCCTTCGCGCTCGAACGCGCGACCGTCACGGGCCTCGCGGCCGATCGCACCGGCGGCTCGGTCGCCGCGTTCACGCACCTGTACCTGCCGCGCATGCACCGGCTCGGCTACGTCGCACCGAACCTCGGCGACGTGACCGGCCAGAACAGCCCCGGCGGCTTCGTGATGGATTCGCGACCCGGCCTGTACGACTCGGTGCTCGTGTTCGACTACAAGAGCCTTTATCCGTCGATCATCCGCACGTTCCTGATCGATCCGGCCGGGCTGATCGAAGGGCTCGCGCATCCGGGCGACGACA
Source organism: Burkholderia sp. Bp9099 (assembly GCF_003857805.1). Taxonomy (NCBI): domain Bacteria; kingdom Pseudomonadati; phylum Pseudomonadota; class Betaproteobacteria; order Burkholderiales; family Burkholderiaceae; genus Burkholderia; species Burkholderia sp. Bp9099. The sequence continues at coordinate 47,314 of NZ_QTPU01000016.1, read as the reverse complement.
CGTCGGTGCCCGGCTTTCTCGGCGCGCGCTTCTCGCGCACCGCGCATTGCCTGCCCGACATCGTGCGGCGCGTGTCGGAAGGCCGCGACGAAGCGAAACGCCAGCGCAACGCGCCGTTGTCGCAGGCGCTGAAGATCATCATGAATTCGTTCTACGGCGTGCTCGGCTCGACGGGCTGCCGGTTCTTCGATCCGCGCCTCGCGTCGTCGATCACGATGCGCGGCCACGAGATCATGCACCGCACGCGCGAGCTGATCGAGGCGCAGGGTTACGAAGTCATCTACGGCGATACCGATTCGACCTTCGTGTGGCTCGGGCGCGAACACGACGACGACGCGGCCGGGGCGAAGGGTCGCGCGCTCGTCGAGCACGTGAACCGCTGGTGGCAGGCGCACCTGCGCGACCGCTTCGGGCTCGAAAGCGCGCTCGAACTGCAGTACGAGCGGCATTACCGGCGCTTCCTGATGCCGACCGTGCGCGGCGCGGAAGAAGGCAGCAAGAAGCGCTATGCGGGCCTCGCGCGCGCGGCGGACGGCGGCGAGGACCTCGTGTTCAAGGGGCTCGAAACGGTGCGCACCGACTGGACGCCGCTCGCGCAGGCATTCCAGCGCGAACTGTACCGGCGGGTGTTCAAGCGCGAGCCGTACCAGGATTTCATTCGCGACTACGTGCGGCGCACGCTCGCCGGCGAATACGATGCGCAACTGATCTATCGCAAGCGCGTGCGCCGGCCGTTGAGCGAATATCAGCGCAACGTGCCGCCGCACGTGCGTGCCGCGCGGATCGCCGACGAATTCAACCAGGCGCGCGGCAGGCCGCTGCAGTATCAGCGCGGCGGCTGGATCAGCTACGTGATGACGACGGCCGGCCCCGAACCGCTCGAAACGATGCGCTCGCCGATCGACTACGCGTTCTACGTGAGCCGCCAGCTGCAGCCGGTCGCCGATGCGATCCTGCCGTTCCTGCGCGACGATTTCGAACGCGTGATTTCCGGGCAGGGGCAATTGTTCTGAGCGCGATGCGCGGCGAGCGCGGCTGCCCGCGCCGACCGTCTCGCCACCGGACCCGGCGATGCCGGCTAAAATACCGGCCTGCCGCGCCTCCCGCCGCGGCCGGAGGACCTTCATCATGACCGCACGTCGCGGTGCCGCGGTCGCCATCGCGCCCGGTCACGAGACAGCCAGCCTGTCCAAAGCCCAGCAAACCTTCAATACGCTCGTCAAGCACATCGAAAAGCGGCGCGAGCGTCTGGGCGCATGGGAAGCCGTCACGCCGGCCTTCCAGAAGAAATTCGTCGACGGGCTGCTGCCGCTCGAACAGGAAGCGACCGCGCTGCGGATCAGGCTGATCCATCTGCTCGACGATGCGTTCCTGCAGAAGGGCCTGAGCAAGGCCGAGCAGCGCATGCTGTCCGACCTGATCGCCGACATGGCGCGCGACTTGCTGAACGTCAGCGACGACGCGGCGCTGAAGATCATTTACAACCGCCATCGCGCATCCGACGACGCCGGCAATGCCGTGGCCGATCCCGAGCCGATGAAGCGGGAGCCGCAGCCGATGCCCGCCACGGAGCCGGCCGACGATCTCGACACGCTGTCACCCGACGAGCTCGCCGAGCGGATGCAGGCCGAACTCGACGCCCAGTTCGAGCGCGACATGGCCGCTCACGCGGCCCGCGAGGCCCAGCGCGCGAAGCGCAAGAAGGCGCCGAAGCAGTCGGCCGCGCAGGCGAAGCGCGAGGCCGAGCAGGCCGAATCGAGCAAGTCGATCCGTGAGATCTATCGCAAGCTGGCCAGCGCGCTGCATCCCGATCGCGAAACCGATCCGCAGGAACAGCAGCGCAAGACCGTGCTGATGCAGCGGGTCAACCACGCGTATGCGAAGGGCAATCTGCTGCAACTGCTGGAACTGCAGCTGGAGATCGAACAGATCGACCGACGCGCGATCGACGGCCTGAGCGAAGCACGGCTCACGCGCTACAACGGCATCCTCGAGGAACAGCTGCGCGAGCTCGATCAGGAGATCCGGCACGTCGAGAACGATTTCCGGCGTACTTACGGCATCGCGTCGTCCGTCAAGATCGCGCCCGATACCGTGATCCGCATGCTCGCGCGCGACATCGCCGCCATGCAGCGCGGCAACCAGGACCTGACCATCGCGCTGCGCGAGTTCGAGGATCCGGACTACGTCAGGGACTGGTTGAAGGACATGAAACGCCGGCCGGTATCGTCGCGCTTCGACGACGATTCGTTTTGAGCGAAGCCGGCGTGGGCCGGCGCGCGGCGCGCACGCGCCGTCACATCACGGCGACTCGCCGATCCCGCCCATCAGCGTCATCAGCTGCTCTCGCAGCCACTGGCTGCCCTGATCCTGATCGGCGCTGCGATGCCAGTAGCAGAAATATTCGAGCCCCGGCATCTCGAACGGCAGTTCGAGAATCCGCGCGGGGTAGCGCTGCAGCAGCCGCAGCGGCGCCGTCAGCGCGAGGTCGCCGCGCATCGCGATCAGCGGCGCGACCATGTAGTGCTGCACGCGCATCTGGATGTTGCGGCGCAGCCCGAGCCGCGTCAGTTCGGCATCGACGTGCCCGCTGCCCTTGCGGCGGCTCGACACGTGGATGTGCCCCATCGACAGGTAGTCGTCCAGGGTCAGCGTGTCGCCCTTGAACGGGTGGTCGTCGCGGATCATGCACGCGTAGCGGTCGCGCACGAGCAGCGCCTGGTGCAGGTGCGGGTCGCCGATCAGCGGCGCGTCGATCGCGATGTCGACGGAGCCGTTCGCGAGCGCGGTCGCCACTTCGCGGCGGTCCATCGTGTAGCTGCGCACGTGCATGCCGGGCGCATGCGTCTGCAGCAGTTCGCCGAGGGCCGGCAGCAGCAGCGCTTCGGTCAGGTCGCTCATGCTCAACCGGAACACGCGCGCGGACGAAGCGGCGTCGAACACGTCGCCTTCGTGCGCGCTCGAATCGAGCAGCTGCAGCGCTTCGCGCACGCGGCCGACGATGTTCTCGGCCAGCGGCGTCGGCATCATCCCGGCCGGCGTGCTGACGAACAGCGGATCGTTCAGCGTCTTGCGCAGCCGCGCCAGCGCGTTGCTGACGGCCGGCTGCGTGAGGTTCAGCACCTCGGCCGCGCGCGTCAGGTTGCGCTTGTTGTAGATCGCCTCGAATACGACGAACAGGTTCAGATCAATCTTCGAAAGGCGCATCGCCGGATCTCCTTGCCGGCATCTTAATACGGCGTGCGTCTCCCGTTCGCCCACGTCGCTGGCTCGCGCGGTGCGCCGCTCAGCCGCGCGGCGGCCGCGTCAGGTACGGTTCGGTCGAGCCGCGCACGGCGTCCTTGATCTCCATGCGCGCGATCGCCTGCAGGTGCACCTCGTCCGGACCGTCGGCGAAGCGCAGCGCGCGGCCCCAGGTCCACAGGTCGGCGAGCGGCGTGTCGGGGCTCAGGCCCGCCGCGCCGAACACCTGCATCGCGCGGTCGCACACGTTCGTGTAGACGGTCGGCACGAGCGCCTTGATCATCGAGATTTCCTTGCGCGCCGCCTTCGCGCCGACCTTGTCGATCATCCACGCGGCCTTCAGCACCAGGAGGCGCGCCTGGTCGATCTCGATGCGCGAACGCGCGATCCATTCGCCGATCGTGCCGTGCCGGTTCAGCGGCTTGCCGAACGCCTCGCGCGACTGCGCGCGGTCGATCATCAGTTCCAGCGCGAGCTCGGCCGCGCCGATCGAACGCATGCAGTGGTGGATGCGGCCCGGCCCGAGGCGCGCCTGCGCGAGCGCGAAGCCGCTGCCTTCCTCGCCGAGCAGGTTGCGCGCCGGCACGCGCACGTTGTCGAACGTGATCTCGCAGTGCCCTTCGGGCGCGTAGTGATTGACCACCGTGATGTTGCGCACGATCGTCACGCCCGGCGTGTCGCGCGGCACGAGGATCATGCTCTGCTGCTGGTGCGATTCCGCTTCGGGATCGGTCTTGCCCATCACGATGAAGATCTTGCAGTTCGGGTGCGCGGCGTTCGTGATGAACCACTTGCGGCCGTTGATCACGTACTCGTCGCCCACGCGCTCGATGCGTGTCGTGATGTTGGTCGCGTCCGACGATGCGACGTCGGGCTCCGTCATCGCGAACGCCGAACGGATCTCGCCGCGCAAGAGCGGCAGCAGCCACTGTTCGCGCTGCTCGGGCGTCGCGAACATGTGCAGCAATTCCATGTTGCCGGTGTCCGGCGCGTTGCAGTTGAACACCTCCGACGCCCAGCTCACGCGCCCCATGATCTCGGCGAGCGGCGCGTATTCGAGGTTCGTCAGGGCCGTGCCCGGCTCGTCGGCCTTCAGGTGCGGCAGGAACAGGTTCCACAGGCCTTCGGCCTTCGCGCGCTCCTTCAGCGCCTCCATGAACGACACGGGATACTGCCCCGCATGCACTTCTTCGTTCCACTGACGAATGCGCGGCACGATGTGCGCGTCCATGAACGCGCGCACGCGTTCGCGCAGTTCTTCCACTTTCGGGGTGTAGCCAAAGTCCATGATCGACTCCTCGAGATTCCGGTTTCCGTTCGTTCGGTTCAGAAGGCCGAGACACCGCCGTCGACGGCGACGGCCTGCCCGGTCAGATAGCTGTTTTCCTTCGCGCACAGCGTGAGCATCGTCGCGACGATTTCCTCGGGCCGGCCGAGCCGCTTCATCGGCGAGCCCTGCGCGAGAAAGTCCTGGCGCTCGCCGAGGTCGCTGTCGGTGACCATCGGCGTCGCGCTGTAGAACGGGCACACCGCGTTCACGCGAATGCCGTGGCGCGCGTATTCGAGCGCGGCCGTCTTCGTGAGCCCGACCACCGCGTGCTTCGACGCCGCATAGGCGGCCAGCTTCGGCGCGCCGCCGAGCCCGGCCATCGACGCGACGTTCAGGATCACGCCTTCGCGCTGCGCGAGCATCTGGCGAATCTGGTGCTTCATCGCGAAGAACACGCCCTTCGCGTTCACCGCGAAGCTCAGGTCGAGATCGGCTTCGTCGGTATCGATCAGCGCCTTCATCGGCGGGGCGATGCCGGCATTGTTGATGCCGACGTCGAGCCGTTCGAAGCCCGCGACCGCCGCCTGGACCAGCAACGCGACGTCGGCTTCGACGCGCACGTCGCAGCGCTGCGCGATCACGTCGGCGCCGGCTGCGCGCAGCCCCGCGGCCACGCGCTCGAGCGCCGCTTCGTTCAGGTCGCCGAGCGCGAGCCGCGCGCCCATCGCGGCCAGTTCGCTCGCGAGCAGCGCACCGAAGCCGCTCGCGGCGCCGGTGATCATCACGGCCTGCCCGGCATAGCTGTCGATTTTCATCGCGCGCTCAGATCGTCAGGCCGCCGTCGACGACGATGCATTCGCCGTTCGTGTAGCTCGCCGCATCGGACACGAGATACAGCACGGTGCCGGCCATCTCGCGCGGCTCCGCGTGGCGGCGCAGCGGGATCTTCGTCATCCAGGTTTCGTAGATGTCCTTGTCGGCGAACAGCGCGCCCGCGAACTTCGTCTTGGTGAGGCCCGGCAGCAGCGCGTTCACGCGGATGCCGAACGGCCCGCACTCCTTCGCGAACGCCTTCGTCATGTTGACGACCGCGGCCTTCGTGATCGAGTAGATGCCTTGCCGGTCGCCCGGCTGCAGCGCATTCACCGACGCGGTGTTGACGATCGCGCCGCCGCCCTGCGCCTTCATCAGCTTGCCGGCCTCGACCGACATGAAGAAGTAGCCGCGGATGTTCACGTCGACCGTCTTTTCGTACGCGGCGAGATCGGTGTCGAGGATGTGCCCGAAATACGGATTCGCGGCCGCGTTGTTCACGAGGATGTCGAGCCGGCCGTGCTTGCCGCGGATCGTCTCGAACGTCGCGGCGATGTCCTCCAGCCGCCCGACGTGGCACGCCAGCGCTTCCGCGCGGCCGCCCGCCGCGACGATTTCGTCCGCCACCGCCTGGCAGTCGTCGAGCTTGCGGCTCGACACGATCACGTGCGCGCCCTGCTGCGCGAGCAGCTTCGCGATTTCCTCGCCGATGCCGCGGCTCGCGCCCGTCACCAGCGCGATCTTGCCCGTCAGGTCGAACAGATTCGTTGCCATGTTGCTGTGCTCCTCCATTGATGTGTTGTCGTGCCGCCGCGCGGCGCTTCCGTCGCGGTCAGCGCTGCGCGTCGATCAAGTCGACGGCCATCTCGGCCAGCCGGCCGGCCATCGCGCCGACGCGCAGCGCCTGCTCGCTCGACGCGTTGCCCTGCAGCGCGCGCGCCTTCACGCCCTGCGCGATCGCCGCGAGCCGGAAGAAACTGAACGCGAGATAGAAATGCCAGTCGCGGATCGGCTCGATGCCGCGCAGCTCGCAATAGCGCGCGACGATCGCCGCTTCGTCAGGAATGCCGAGTTCCGCACGATCCTGGCCAGCGAGCCCGCGCACCTGGCCGCCCGACGGCAGGCGCAGGCACATGCAGAAATACGCGAGATCGGCGAGCGGGTTGCCGAGCGTCGACAGTTCCCAGTCGAGCACGGCCTGCACGCGATAGCCGTCGCGCGCGAACATCAGGTTGTCGATCCGGAAATCGCCGTGCACCAGCGCGGGCCGGCCGGTGTCCGCCGGGCACGCCTTCGGCAGCCAGTCGATCAGCGTCTCCATCGCGTCGAGGCGCTCGGTTTCCGCCGCGCGATACTGCTTCGTCCAGACGCCGATCTGGCGCTCGAAGTAGTTTCCGGGGCGGCCGTAGTCGGCGAGGCCCACCGCGTCGACGTCCACGTCGTGCAGCGCGGCCATCGTGCGCAGCAGCGCGTCGTAGCAGGTCGCGCGCTCGGCCTTCGGCAGCTCCGGCAGCGCCGGATCCCAGAAGATCCGGCCGTCCTCGAAGCTCATCACGTAGAACAGGCTGCCGAACACGTCGCGGTCTTCGCAGAGGTGATATGGATGCGCGACCGGCACCGCGGTGCCCGACAGCGCACTCAGCACGCGGAATTCGCGGTCGACCGCATGCGCGGATTTCAGCAGCTCGCCGGGCGGCTGGCGGCGCAGCACGTAACGGCCGCTCTTCGCATGCAGCAGGAAGGTCGGGTTCGACTGGCCGCCGGCAAACTTCTCCATGTCGAGCGGGCCTTCGAAACCCGGCACGTGCGCTTCCAGATAGCGCGTGAGGCGGGCTACGTCGAGGGGCTGGGAAGGATTCGTCATCGTCGCGATCGTTCGTGGGGTCAGCCGTAGGTGCGCCACGCATGCCGTTCGGGATCCTCGAGATGCGGGATGCCGTTGAACGACGCGAGGTGGAACGCTTCGGCGTTGAAGAAAAACTGCGAAAGACTGCTGTTGCGGATCTGCAGGTTCAGCGCGATCGCGCTCGACGGCGGTGCGGCAAGCACCTGCTGCACGGTCACCGCGATCGGGCCGCCGGAGCTCACCGCGAGCACGCGCTGGCTGCCGCCGCCGCGGATCGCAGCGCGCGCGTCGGCGACGCGCTGCTGGAAATGCGCCCAGGTTTCGGGGGCGGTGTCGCCGAGCCTGTCGTCGGCCCACAGGTGCAGCACCTGCCGCAGCGCGCGAAAGTGCTCCTTCATCGAGCCGGCTGCGAGCCGCGCGATCTCGGGATAGTCGTTCGCCGCCGCCGCGAACAGCCCGTGGAAGTCGTATTCGTTCAGGCCGGGATGGCGGTCGACCGCCACGCCGTCGCGGCCCATTCCGCGCAGGATCGCGGCGACCGTCTGCGCATGCCGGTTCATCGTGCCGCAGATCACGCGATCGAACGTCAGGCCCTGCCCCGCGAAGTATTCGCCGAGCCAGACGCCCTGCTGCTCGCCGGCCGCGGATAGCCGGTCGTAGTCGTCCGTGCCGAACGACGCCTGCCCGTGCCGTACCAGAAAGAGTTCAGCCATTGCCTGCCCGCCTGAGGGGAAACCGAAGGGTCAGCATAGCGACCGGGTCTGCATTTTTGAAATTTATTTTCTGAATCGGACGCTATTCATCCCATGAATTCCCGGTATCCAAACAGTGCGCTTTCGCCGGCTTGCGCCGATGGCCCTGACCGCGGCACGGGAATTGCGCAAGCAGGCACCGTCATGTCGAACAAATTCAGGAGGGGTGCGATGCTCGGTACAATCCTTATCATCGTTCTGATTCTGCTGCTGATCGGGGCATTTCCAGCGTGGCCGCACAGCCGAAGCTGGGGCTACTGGCCATCGGGCTCCCTCGGGCTGATCGTCGTCATCGTCGTGATACTCGTGCTGCTGGGCCACATCTGAGTGTGACGACGCGTGCCTGCCGGGCGGGCACGCGTCGTTCGGTCCGCGCGCCGTGGCTTCTTTACAAACGCCCGCGATGAACGCCAAGCCGGCAATGGCGAGCCGATAGATCGCTCGGCCGCCTGCTTGGTACGCGCCTTCACGAGCGCGTGCGGCGGCCGGACGGCACCAGCCATTCGCGCTTCGCGCCGTAATACCCGGCGATTCCGAGGAACAGCGTCATCACACCAATCACGATGAGCGCGCTGAACGGCGCGTCGAGCATCACGCACACGAACTCGAGCACGAACGCGGCAACCAGCGGCATCAGCAGCAGCCGGAACGAATAGCCGTCGCGGCCGTGCCCCTGGATCCACCATTTCACCGGCTGGAGTTGCCAGAAGCGGTTGTCCCGGTGGCGTGAAGGCCGTTGTTCCATGTCCGTCCATTCCCGACTGTGCGATTGCGCCGCGTCACTGCATCATGACGGCACCGGCGTCGAAACACGTTCGACCCATGCCGTGCGTCGTGTCCGTGCGCGGCCATCCCGCATCATGCCGCAACCGTTCGTGGAAAACCCGCATGGCGCCCCGAGCCGGCACCCGAACGCGGCAAAACCGAACACCGCAGGTTATCAATTGATCGAAAAGATTCAGTAGACGATGCCTCCTCCGGCGCGCGATGCTGGCCCGGCCAGTGAACGCGGCGTCATTGCAACGACGCGCACGAGAATGGAGTGAGACACATGCCGACCGATCACCGTCAACGACGCCATACGCTGTGGCTGCTGTGCGCGCTTTCGTTCATCCTCTACGTCGACCGCGTGAACCTCGCGACCGCGGCCGGCGCGATCAAGGCCGAACTCGGGCTGTCGAACACCGAACTCGGCATCGCGTTCTCCGCGTTCGCGTATTCGTACGCGATCTGCCAGATCTTCGGCGGCTGGATCGCCGACCGCTTCGGCGCCCGCATCACGCTGATCGGCTGCGGGCTGATCTGGGTTGCGTCGACCTTCATGACCGGGCTCGTGCACAGCCTCGCGCTGCTGTTCGCCGCGCGCCTGCTGCTCGGGATCGGCGAAGGCGCGACGCTGCCCGCGCAGGCCCGCGCGATCACGCACTGGTTCACGCGCGAACGGCGCGGCGTCGTGCAGGGCTTCACGCATTCGTTCTCGCGGCTCGGCAACGCGGTCACGCCGCCGATCGTCGCCGCGCTGATGACGTGGCTGTCGTGGCGCGCGGCGTTCTTCGTGATCGGCGCCGTCACGCTGGTGTGGCTCGTCTGGTGGATCGCCGGCTTTCGCGAGTACCCGCTCGGCGACGGCGGCGACAACCGTACGCGCACCGCTGCCGCCGCCCGGCCGGCACCGGCGCCGGGCCCGACGCCGTGGGGCCCGCTGTTCCGCCGGATGGCGCCGACGATCTTCGTGTACTTCTGCTACGGCTGGACCGCCTGGCTGTTCTTCACGTGGCTGCCGACGTTCTTCCTGAACGGCAAGGGCCTCGACCTGAAGTCCACCGCGCTGTTCGCATCCGGCGTGTTCTTCGCGGGCGTCGTCGGCGACACGCTCGGCGGCTGGCTGTGCGACCGCATCTACCGCAAGACCGGCAACCTCGCGCTGTCGCGCCAGAGCGTGATCGTCGCGAGTTTCACCGGCGCGCTCGCCTGCATGCTGCCGCTCGCGTTCGTGCATTCGACGGCCGGCATCGCGCTGTGCCTGTCCGGGTCGTTCCTGTGCCTCGAACTGACGATCGGGCCGATCTGGGCCGTGCCGAGCGATATCGCGCCGACGCACGCGGGCATCGCGAGCGGGATGATGAATGCGGGTTCCGCGATCGCGGGGATCCTGTCGCCGATCCTGTTCGGCTATCTCGTCGACCACACCGGAAGCTGGACGGTGCCGTTCGTCGGGTCGGTCGCGATGCTGCTGATCGGCATCGTCGCCGCGCTGCGGATCCGGCCGGATCGCGCTCTGTCGGCATCGACGCCGTCGCTCGCCGAAGCGCCGGCCGCGCCGTCGGCACGCTGACGCGGTGTGGCGGCGGTTCGCCGCGCGGTATCGGGCTTGGTCCTGCTCGGCGCGGATTGTCCCGACCTGCCCTGATCGCCGTCATCACGCACCGCGAGCGAAGCTCGCCGGTGCGTGATGCCGCAACGTAGCCGCCCCGCCTTCCATCAATCGCCCGCGCCCTGCCCGCCTTCCCGATGGAACAGCGCCAGAAACTGCTGCGCCGGAATGCTCAGCGGCCGATCACGCCGCACGAGGCTGCCATACGACGGCAGCTTCTGGTCGAGTTCGTAATCGATGATCGCAACCAGCCCGTGCGCCGCGTTGCGCTGCGCGACGGTCAACGGAATCACGCCGAGCATCCGCGAACGGTCGACGAGATTCATCGTCGTCAGGATCGACCCCGTTTCGACGAGCCCGCGCGGCATCGGCTGGTGACGCGCGCGGAACTCGCGCTCGACCACCTCGCGCGCCGGGCTGCCGGCCGGCTGCAAGATCCACGTGTAATCGAGCAGCGCGTCGAATTCGACCGGCCCCGCGCCCGCGAGCGGATGGTCGCGGCCCGCGATGATCGCGAGCGCCTCGTCGTCCACCACGCGGAAGTCGCAATCGGTGCCGACGTTGCGGCCGATCACCACCTCGAGCACGCCCTCGCGCAACTGCGGCATCAGCCGGTCGCTGGTATCGACCGCGATGTCGATCGCCAGCAGCGGATAGCGCGCCTTCAGCTGCACCAGCGCCTCGGTGAGCCGCCCCGGCGACGCCGCCATGATGCTGCCGATCGCGAGCCGCCCCGCGCTGCCGAGCTGCAGTTCGCCGAGCTCGCGATTGAGCGCCTCCATGCTGCCGCGAATCCCGCGGAAATAGCCGAGCACGCGCTCGCCGGCCGGGTTCAGCACGAGCCCGCGCCCGACACGATCGAAGAGGCGCTGGCCGAGCGCGCTTTCCAGTTCGGCCAGCATCTTCGTCGCGGCCGGCTGCGTGAGGCCGAGCTGCCCGGCCGCCGCGCGCAGCGTCGAGCATTCATCCACCGCGAGCAGCAGCGCGATCTGCCGCATCCGCAGCCGGTTCAGCAATTGGGGAGTCGAGTCTCGTCGATCGATCGAGCCCATTTCGATTACTCCAGGTTATCGATTCATCAAGAGTTTTCAATTTACCGACTCATTCCGTCTACCTAGCATGAACCCCATACACCAACGGCCACACGCCGCCACCGGAGACACCGCATGAACATGCAATCGCCCGCCGCCCGCCACGGAGACGCCGCATGACGACCGCCGCCGCCGTGCCCGCCGCTGCACTGCCCGCCGCTTCACTGCCCGTCGTCGCGCTGACCCTCGGCGACCCCGCCGGCATCGGCGCCGAACTGATCGCGAAGCTGCTCGCGCGGCCCGACGCGACGTCCCGCGCGAACCTCGTGCTGATCGGCGACCGCTGGCTGTGGGAAGCCGGCCAGCGCGTCGCCGGCGTGACGGTCGACATCGAGCCCGTCGCGTCGCTCGCCGCCGTGCGCGGCCGGCCGTCCACCGCGCGCGCCGCGTTCGTCGCGCTCGACACGATCGATCGCGCGCAGGTCACCGTCGGCCAGCCCGGCGCGGCCGGCGGCCGCTCGACGCTGACCGTGCTCGACCGGTGCCTCGACGCCGCGCTCGCCGGCGACATCGACGCGATCTGCTTCGCGCCGCTGAACAAGTACGCGATGAAGCTCGGCGGGCTCCGGCACGACGACGAGCTGCACCACTTCGCCGCCGCGCTCGGCGTGACCGGCTACTTCTGCGAATTCAACACGCTCGGCGAGCTGTGGACCGCGCGCATCTCGTCGCATATTCCGCTGAAGGATGCGGCGGCCCAGCTGAGCGTCGCGCGAATCGAACAGGCATCCGAACTGATCTACCGGTCGCTGCTCGCGAACGGCGTCGCGGCGCCGAAGATCGCGATCGCCGCGTTCAACCCGCACGGCGGCGACGGCGGCAGCTGCGGCCGCGAGGAAGTCGACATCATCGAGCCGGCCGTGCGCAAGCTGCAGTCGCGCGACTGGCCGACCGAAGCGCCGTTCCACGGCCCGTTCCCCGCCGACACGATCTTCCTGAAGGCGCAGGCCGGCGACTACCAGGCGATCGTCACGATGTACCACGACCAGGGGCAGATCGCGATCAAGCTGCTCGGCTTCTCGCGCGGCGTGACCGTGCAGGGCGGGTTGCCCGTGCCGATCACGACGCCCGCGCACGGCACCGCGTACGACATCGCGGGCCGCGGCACGGCCGACGTCGGCGCGACCTGGCAGGCGCTGCAGATCGCCTGCCGCATGGGCGCCACGCGCCGCACCCGCACCGTTTCGGCGTGACGCTCGCGCGCCAGCCGCACACGACACACACACGACAACATCGATTCCAGGAGACACCAACATGAAGATCCGCTCCGTGCGCGCCCGCGTATTCCAGTGGAAAGGCAAGACCGTTCCGCCGCAGGGCAACTTCTGCTCGAACGCGATGGACCTGCTGTACGCGCCGCAGGAAACCATGAGCACGTTCCGCTTCCATGCGTGGACGGTCGTGGAAGTCGAGACCGACGACGGCATCGTCGGCCTCGGCAACGTCGCGCTCGCGCCGCACGTCGCGAAGGCGATCATCGACCAGTACCTCGCGCCGCTCGTGATCGGCCAGGACCCGTGGGACTACGAGTACCTGAACCAGCGGATGTACCGCGCGACCCACGCATGGGGCCGCAAGGGCATCGGCATGGCGGCGATCTCGGCGGTCGACATCGCGATCTGGGACATCCTCGGCAAGAGCGTCGGCAAGCCGGTGTTCAAGCTGCTCGGCGGCCGCACCAAGGAGAAGATCCCCTGCTACTACTCGAAGCTCTACCGCACCGACCTGAAGGCGATGCAGGAGGAAGCGCAGCAATACCTGAAGGAAGGCTTCCGCGCGTTCAAGATGCGCTTCGGCTACGGGCCCGCGCACGGCCAGCAGGGCGTGGCGGAGAACCTGAAGTCGGTCGCGGCGATCCGCGAGGTGATCGGCTACGACAACGACCTGATGCTCGAGTGCTACATGGGCTGGAACCTCGAGTATGCGAAGCGCATCCTGCCGAAGCTCGAGAAGTACCAGCCGCGCTGGCTCGAGGAGCCGGTGATCGCCGACGACATCGACGGCTACGCGGAGCTGAACCGGCTGACGAGCATTCCAATCTCGGGCGGCGAGCACGAGTTCTCGCTGTACGGCTTCAAGCAGCTGCTCGACCGCAAGGCCGTGTCGGTCGTGCAGTACGACACGAACCGCGTCGGCGGGATCACGATGGCGCACAAGATCAACGCGCTGTGCGAGGCGTACAGCGTGCCGGTGATTCCGCATGCGGGCCAGATGCACAACTATCACCTGACGATGAGCACGCTCGCGTCGCCGATGAGCGAGTACTTCCCGATGTTCGACGTGGAAGTCGGCAACGAGCTGTTCTATTACATCTTCGACGGCGAGCCGGTGGCCGAGAACGGCTTCCTGCAGCTGCGCGACGACGTCCCGGGCCTCGGTCTCACGCTGAAGACCGAATTCCTCGACCAGTTCGACATCGTCGAGTGAGGCCGGCCATGCACGCACGCTACCAGGGCGTCTTTCCGGTCGCGCCGACGATCTTCGACGCGCACGGCGCGCTCGACCTCGACGGCCAGCGCCGTTGCCTCGACTTCATGATCGATGCCGGCTCGCAAGGCATCTGCATCCACGCGAACTACTCGGAGCAGTTCGCGCTCGGCGACGACGAACGCGACCTCATCACGCGCACGACGCTCGAGCACGTCGCCGGCCGCGTGCCGGTGATCGTCACGACGTCGCACTTCAGCGCGCGGATCTGCGCGGAACGCAACCGTCGGGCGCAGGCACTCGGTGCCGCGATGGTGATGGTGATGCCGCCGTACCACGGCGCGACGTTCCGCGTGCCCGACGCATCGATCCGCGCGTTCTTCCGCGAAGTCGCCGACGGCCTCGACATTCCGCTGATGATCCAGGACGCGCCCGCGAGCGGCGTCGCGCTGCCGGCGTCGCTGCTCGCGACGCTCGCACGCGAGATCGACGCCGTGTCGTACTTCAAGATCGAGACGCCCGGCGCGGCGTCGAAGCTGCGCGAGCTGATCGCGCTCGGCGGCGATGCGATCGAAGGGCCGTGGGACGGCGAGGAAGGCATCACGCTGCTCGCCGACCTCGATGCCGGCGCGACCGGCGCGATGACGGGCGGCGGTTATCCGGACGGCATCCGCCGCATCACCGACGCGTATTTCGCCGGACGCCGCGACGAAGCGTGCGAGCAATACGCGCGCTGGCTGCCGCTGATCAACTACGAGAACCGCCAGTCGGGCTTCCTGACCGCGAAGGCGCTGCTGAAGGAAGGCGGCGTGATCGCGTGCGACCGGCCGCGCGCGCCCTGGCCCGAACTGCATCCGCAGGTGCGTGCAGGCCTGCTCGACGCGGCAAGGCGGCTCGATCCGCTCGTGCTGCGCTGGGGCCGCTAGCCATCGTTTCGTACCCGCAACGCGCGTTGCGTTGCGCATCGGCGTGACGGCGGCCCGACAGAAGGCCGCCGCCGCTCATCACATGGATCGGAGACACCATGACTCTGCTGAACCCCGCCACCCCGGCCTATGAAGCCGGCGATGCCATCCCGCGCCGCCGCTGGCTGCGCGTGATTCCGCCGCTGCTGCTCGCGTGCATCGTTTCGTACATGGACCGCGTGAACATCGCGTTCGCGATGCCAGGCGGGATGAACGCCGAACTCGGCATGAACGCGACGATGGCCGGCCTCGCCGGCGGCATCTTCTTCTTCGGCTACCTGTTCCTGCAGATTCCGGGCGGCCGGCGCGCCGCGCTCGGCAGCGGCAAGAAGTTCATCGCGTGGTCGCTCGTGAGCTGGGCCGTGCTGTCGGTGCTGACCGGGCTCGTCACCCATACGTGGCAACTTTTGACGCTGCGCTTCCTGCTCGGCGTGGCGGAAGGCGGGATGCTGCCGGTCGTGCTGACGATGGTCAGCCACTGGTTTCCCGACCGCGAACGCGGCCGCGCGAACGCGATGGTCATCATGTTCGTGCCGCTCGCCGGCATGATCACCGCGCCGCTGTCCGGCTTCATCCTCGCTGCATACGACTGGCGTCACCTGTTCTACAGCGCCGGTGCGCTGTCGCTGCTTTGCCTGTTCGCGTGGCTGATGTTCGCCGACGACAGCCCGGAAACCGCGCGCTGGGTGTCGCCGCGCGAGAAGGCGTACATCCTCGACGCGCTGCGCGACGAACAGGCGCGCAAGCAGGCCGCCGGCACGCCGGCCGCCGCGTCGTTCGGCGCGATACTGCGCAACCCGACGATCTGGCTGCTGATCGCGATCAACTTCTGCTATCAGGTCGGCATCTACGGCTATACGATGTGGTTGCCGACGCTGCTGAAAAACCTCACGCACGGCGGGATGGGCAAGGTCGGCCTGCTCGCGATGCTGCCGTATGTCGCGATGGTGATCGGGATGTTCGCCACGTCGTATTTGTCGGACCGGACCGGCAAGCGGCGCCTGTTCGTGCTGCTGCCGCTCGTCGGCTTTGCCGCGTGCCTCGCGCTGTCGGTGCTCACGCATGCGTCGATGATCGTGTCGTTCGCGTTCCTGATCGGCTGCGGCTTCTTCCTGCAGGCGGCGGCCGGCGTGTTCTGGGCGATTCCGCCGAAGCTGTGCAGCGTCGAGACGGCCGGCAGCGCGCGCGGCCTGATCAACGCGCTCGGCAACCTCGGCGGCTTCTGCGGCCCGTATGCGGTCGGCGTGCTGACCCAGCACGTGAGCGCGGCCGCCGGCGTGTACAGCCTCGCCGTCACGCTCGCGGTGGCCGGCCTGCTCGCGCTGACGCTGCCCAGGCGCTGCGAAGACTGACCGGACACGCGAACGAATCAACGGAGACACACCATGAACGACATCCTGTTGCTGGTGCAGAAATGCGCCCACACCTTCAGCTTCTACGACCTCGAGACGAAAGCCGCGCTCAAGCACATCGTGCTGCCGAACTTCCCGCACGAGTTCACCGTCGACGTGAACGACCGCTTCGCGTACGTCGGCATCTTCGGGATCGAGACCGCGTGGTCGCGCGGCCATGAAGGCGATCACCGGATCGCCGAGATCGACCTCGTCGAGCGCACGCACACGCGCATGCTCGACCTGTGGCCGTACTACCGGCCGCACGGGATGGCGGCCGATCGCGACGGCCGGCTGTACGCGATGAGCGAGGCGCACGACATGCTGCTCGTGTTCGACGCGCCGACCCGGCAGGCCGTGCCGAACATGGCCGTACCGTCCGGCGGCGTGAAGACGCACCTCGTGACGCTCACGCGCGATGCGAGCCGCGCCTACGGCGTGCACCTGCTGTCGAACACGGTCACGCAATTCCATCCGCGCGACGCGACCGTCGCGCCGCGTGCGGTAATGCCCGGCCCGCGTCCCGAAGGCAATGCGCTGTCGAGCGACGAGCGCACGCTGTTCGTCGCGAATCGCGGCGACGACACGCTCGTCGAGATCGACACCGACACGATGACCTGCGGCCGCCGCGTGAAGACCCGCAGCGATCCCAACCGCATCTACCGCACCACCGCGCCGGACGGCCGCGACCTGCTGCTGCTGACCAATTCCGGCGAGCGGTCGATCTCGGTGTTCGATGCGCGGCAGCTGGAGGAAATCGAACGCGTCGCGCTGCCCGCGAACCCGACCGCGCTGTCGTTCCATCCGTCGCGGCGCGTCGCGTACGTGTCGTTCCAGGACGACTACGTGCGCGAACTCGATCTCGATGCGTGGCGGTTCGTCGGTGCATTGCCGACGCTGCGCGAACCGGATGCGTCGTATGTGCTCGCCGGCACGCGCTGAGCGGCGCGACGACGCACCGCCGCCCGACGCGATGCCGGCGGCGCTCGTCGACGCGCATCACCACCTTTGGCGGCTCGGTGCGGGTGCGCACTACCCGTGGCTGCAGGACCGGTACGATCCGGCGCACTTCATGTTCGGCGACTACGCGGCGCTGTGCCGCGATTTCGGCGTGGACGACTACCGGCACGCCGCGCAACGCGCGCCGCTCGTCGCGAGCGTGCACGTCGAGGCCGAACGGGCGCGCGACGAGGCGCTCGCGGAGACGCGCTGGCTGCACGAGGTCGCGGCCGCGCACGGGTTGCCGTCGGCCGTCGTCGCGTGGGTCGACCTGCTGGCCGACGACGCGCACGAGCGGCTCGCCGAACAGGCCGCGTGGCCGCGTGTGCGCGGCGTGCGGTTCAAGCCGCGCACCGCTGCGTCGCCGGACGCGGCCGTCGACGGGCCCGGCACGCTGCGCGACCCACGCTGGCCGGCTGCGCTGGAACGCCTGGCCGCGCATGGCCTGAGCTGGGACCTGCGCGTGCCGTTCTGGCATCTCGGCGACGCGGCCGCGCTGCTGGCCGATGCGCCCGGCGTCGACGTCGTGCTCGAACATGCCGGGCTGCCGTGGGACCGCTCGCGCGCGGGGCTCGCGCGCTGGCGCAGCGGCATGGAGGCGCTCGCCGCCTCGCCGCGCGTGACCGTCAAGATATCCGAACTCGGCTTGCGCGATGCGGCGTGGAACGACGCGGACAACGCGCGGCTCATCCGCGACACGATCGCGATATTCGGCTGGCCGCGCTGCCTGTTCGCAAGCAATTTTCCGGTGGCGGGGTTGCGGGTGTCGTATCCGGCGCTGCTGCGCACGTTCGCCCGCGCGATGGCGGACCTCGACGATGCGGCGCGCCGCGCGATCTGGCATGACAACGCGATGCGTGTGTACCGGATCGCGTGAGCGCGCTTGACGCATCGGCCGGATGGCCGGAATCGTACGTATCCGGTTGACCGCAGGATGATTCGAAAGGTATACGAAAGCATTGCGCTTCGCGCGTCGATGGCCTTTCGAGTCAACCCATCCGGCATGATCAACCGCAACGGAAACACGGCCGGCTTCGCCGCGGCCGGTACACTTGGCGACATGAGCCACTTTCGCATTACCTATGACGGGCCGGCACTCGAATCGTCCGAAATGGACGTGCGGGAACTCGCCCCCGCCCTTCTCGCCGTCGGCGACTTGCTCGAGGCCTCGGCCAAGGCGCTCTGCGGAGATCAGGTTCGGCCACAGGTGAACGTCCGGGGCAGCTTCAAGACCGGCAGCTTCGGCATCGACTTCACGCTCGCGACCTCGCTCCTCGGCAGAATGCGCGACATGCTGAGCGGTAGCGAAGGCGCGGCACTCGCCAATGCCGTCACGATTCTGACCGCGCTCGGCATTGCCGGTCCGAAAGTCGGAAAGGGCCTGTTCGCGGTACTCAAGTGGTTGCGCGGCCGCCCGATCCAGCGCGTTCGGATGAACGAACGCACCGCCGTGCTGCACGTCGATGGCGAAACGCTCGAGATCGAACTGTCCGTCCTCACGCTGCTGCGGGACGTGAGTGTCCGGGAGGCGACCACCCGTGCGCTCATGCCGCTTTCGCGCGACGGCGTGACGATTTTCTCGGCCGGCACCGACACGGACGTGTTCGAGACCGTCACCCGGAACGAGGTCGACTGGTTCCGCGTACCCGAGCAAGCCGATGTACCGATCCTCGACGAGCATCGCAAGATGGCGTTTTCGATCGTGCCGCTCGCGTTCAAGGACGACAACAAATGGCGTCTCTACGACGGTGCCGCCACGATCCACGCCGCGATCACCGATGCGAATTTCCTGACGCGCGTGGACAACAACCAGATCAGCTTCAGCAAGGGCGACGTACTCGTCTGCAGCGTGCGCGTACAGCAGTGGCAGACCGCCGACGGAGCCAAGACCGAATACGAGGTCACGAACGTCCTCGAGCATCGTCCGGCCGCGCGGCAAATCCAGTTGCCCGGCCTTTGACCGGCATGCCGCGCTCGTGAATCATGCGCTGCATGCCATCGAACCCGCTCTCGAACGCGCTCCGACCATGCCCCCTGCGATCCGCCTGCGCCCGGCGTCTGCCGCCGACCTGCCGTTCCTGCTGAGGCTCCGCCGGCTCACGATGACCGAGCATCTGCAACGCGTCGGCGCACCCACCGACGACGCAGCGCACCACCAGCGCATCGCGACGCATTTCGACGATGCGTTGATCGTCTGCGAAGGCACGAACGCCGATGCCGACTCGATCGGCTTGCTGAAGGTGACGCGCGCCGCCGGGGAATGGCACGTCCACCAGATCCAGATCCTCCCGTCGCGACAGGGCCGAGGCATCGGCGAAGCCGTGCTGCGCGAACTGCTGAGCGAAGCCGCGCGCGAGCCCGTGCCCGTATCGCTCAGCGTTCTGCACGGCAACCCGGCGCGGCGCCTCTACGAGCGGCTCGGGTTCCGGCTCCTTTCCGAAACGGACAGCAGCGCGAACCTGATATGGCACGCATGACGCCGCGCGGCCCGGCCGGCCGCACACGAGGCGCACCGAATGCCGCCGACGCAGCCCCCCGCCGCACACCTCGCAAAAAAACACGGGCCCTCCCGCCGGGAGGGCCCGCTTGCAGACCGTCCAGCCGGACGATCAGTCGTCGTCGCGGCTCGCCACCTTCTGCGTCACGCCCCTGAGCTTCGGATACGGCTGCGATCCCATCATGCCCTTCCACAACACGCGGTTGAACTGATCCGCCGGCACCTCGTCGGCATCGTCGAAGTCGAACTTCGCCGTCACCTTCGCCCAGTACGCCGCGTCATGCTTCGGCGTGACGTCCGGCCCGGCCGCGTAATGCAGGAGATTCTCGCCCGCCCCGTCGGCCAGGCGCAGCCCGGTGCCCTTCAGCGCCGTCGACGCGACGGCCGTGTAGGTCCACGACGCCGGGCCGTGCACGTCGAACACGTCGGTCATCGGCCGCTGGTACGCGGTATTCAGGTTCATGTGCTGCGTGCCGAGCACGTCCTCGATGGTGCGCAGCGCATTGACCTGGCTGTAGCGCGTCCGGATCACCGCGCCCTGCTTCACGTACGGCCCGACGATGTACGCGGGCCCGCGATGCGAATCCACGTGGTCGGGGCCGTCCTGCACGTCGTCCTCGGTCACGACGATCAGCGTGTCGTTCGCATACGGGCTCTTCGCGACGGCTTCGACCAGCCGGCCGACCGCCAGGTCGTTGTCCGCCTGCTGCGTCTCCGGCGTGTTCACGCCGGCGAGCGCCGTGCCGAACGCCCCCATGTGATCGTGCGACAGGCGCACCAGCGACAGCGTCGGCAGGTTGCCGCCCACGACGTACTGGTCGAACTCGCGTTTCCACTCGTCGAGGCGCCACTGGTCCGGATAGTTCTGGTCGAACCCGCGGAAATACACGTCCGTCATCGACGCGAGCCGCGGGTCGAGCGCCGCGGCCTGGACGACGCCGGCCGCGTGCGGATCGACGATCGGGTTCGCGGCCGTGCCGATGCTGCCGACGTTGTTCACGAGGAAACCGTAGTTGCGTACCGTGCCGCCGCCGGCCAGCACCGCGTCGAAGATGTAGCCGCGCTGGCGGCCGAACGGCGCATCGGACGACGCATGGTTGCCGGTGCCCGGAAGCAGGTTCGCCGCGCCGCCCGGCAGGGTGGCGGCCGCGTTGCTGTAGTTCGTGGTGCCGGCAGGGCCGGCCGCCGCATCGCGCTGCTGCACCGTCTCCCAGTTCACCGGCACGTTGCGGTTCGTGCCCTCGCTCTCGTACGACAGGCCGCGATTGACCGCCGCGTAGTTGATCTGCTGGGTGATCGTCTCGGTGTTGGTGACGCGCCCCTGCAGCGCCCACGACCAGCCGTCCATGCTGCCGTCGCCCGGGTTCATGAAGTTGTCGAGCGTCACGAACTGGCTCGCCAGGCGATGGAAGTTCGGCGTGATGTTCCGGCCGAACTGGGCGAGCTTCGGATCGCCGTTGGCGCCGTTGCCGATGTCGCCGAGCACCTGGTCGAACGTGCGGTTTTCCTTCACGACGTAGATCACGTGCTTGATGTGGCGGCGCAGGAAGCCCATCACTTCGTTGTCCCTGTCGTTGTCTTCCGGGCGATAGAAGTTGTTGCGCGCGGCCTGCTGCGTCAGCGTCGGCAACTCGTGGGCCGCCGGCACCGGCGCGCTCACGAGCGACGCGCGCTCGAGCTGGAACTGGTATTCGTTCGACGCGCGCGACGCGGCGGCCTGCGCGGGCGTCGCGCCGAACAGGTGGTCCGGGTTCGGGCCGGTGGTGCTCTTGCCGTTCACCACGTACATCCACGTGCCGTCGGCGCTGAACGTCACGTCGTGCGGCTCGAACGCGGTCGGAATCAGGCCGGTGACGCGATACGCGCGCTCCCCGACGAGCGGGATCACGGCGATTTCGTTCGCGCCGGCATTGGTCGCATACAGCGTGCGGCCATCGCGCGACAGCGTGACCGCGTACGTCGCCGCGCCCGTGTGCGCCTGGCCGTGCGCCAGCACGCCGGCCGGCGCGCGCGCGTCGATCCGGGTCACGACCGCGTTGGTGTTCGTGTCGATCACCGCGACCTGGTCGGCGTTGTCCTGCGCGACGAACAGCCTCGATTGCGACGCGTCGAGCGTCATGCCGAGCGCATTGCCGTCCAGCTTGATGCGCTTGAGCAGGCGGCCGCGGGACGGCGACGACACGTCGATCGCGACGATCTCGCGATCGCGATCCGACGACACGTACGCGATGCCGTTGCCCTTCATCGCGACCGCGAACGGGAACGTGCCGCCGGCATCGCCGCTGCGGCCTTCGTTGCCGGAGAAGAACGGCCGCAGGTCGTGCTCGTAACGCACGTTGCGGGTCGCGGTATCGATCACGCTGATCGAGTCGTTGTAGTTGTTCGCGACGACGAGCGTCTTGCCGTCGGCCGACAGCGCGAGCCCGGCCGCGTTCGGCTGCACGCGGATGCCGACGCCCTTGCCGGCATGGCCGAGCGCGATCGTCGTCGACAGCGCCCACGCGCCGCCCTGCTGCGCGTAGACGTAGACCGCATCGTCGCTGCCGCCGGTCGCATAGAGCGTGCTCCCGTCATGCGAAAACGCCAGGCCGACGAACGCGTTGGTCTGCTGAAGCACCTGCCTGAGCACCGGGCGCGTCTTGTTCGCGCCCGCGACGTCGTACAGGAAGATGAATTGCGTCGAGGCCGCGGTGTCGACCGAACCGTCCGGCTTGTACAGCGAGTTCTGGCCGGCGGTGATGATCGCCAGCGTCTTGCCGTCCGGGCTCAGTTGCGAGCGCACGGCTTCTCCCGCGACGAAATGCGGATAGGCCGGCAGTCCGGGATTCAGGAATTGCTGGACTGCACCGCGCACGGCGAGCGGCGTGACGAACTGACCGCTCGGCACGCGGGCGGCATCGGCGGCGTCGAAACCGTCCGCATGCGCGTGCGACGCAAGCAACACGGCCGACATGACGGCTCCGAGTCGGAGCGCGCGCTTGACCTGGCTATTTTTCATAGGAATCCTCTGTACTGATGGGGCGATTACCGTCTGACGTGTCCGGCATGATCCTGGCGTTGTCTGCCCGTGTCGCACGGCGGCGAGGGCCCTTGCCAGTCGATCGAGTGCATTGCGTCGACGATCGCCGACGTGCCGGCATTACATCGCCGCCCAATGTCAAGCGGATGACCGGCTCCGTTGCGGGCCGGCTTCTTACACATCGTTACAGCGAAGGCATTTCGATGACAGCCATCGCGGTGTCTTCGTGGCCGTGAGGGCTCGCTCTCAAGGCGTCCACCGGTAAACGGTGATGCTGTTTCCCTTCACGTTGTTCTTCGTCACCACGTACTCGCCGTTCGCACGACGGTATGCACGCACGCTGTACATCGCATCGATCGCGCTGCTGGTATCCACGGTCGCCGGGCTCGCGTTGACGAGCGTCGTGTCGAGATTGCCGGTGTCGAGATTGAATGCGTCGATGTTCGGCCACAGCGGCCCGCTGCTGCTGAACCAGTAGCCGACGAACAGGTGGTTGCCGGCCGCATCGATCGACTTCGCGCCGCTGTGCGGCAGCGTGATCACCGGGTTCGGCTTCGTCGTGTTGCCCGCGCGCCAGCCGTGATACACCTCGATGCGCGTGCCGATCGACGTCCAGTCGGTACTGCCGACGACGCCCTGCGCGAGCACCATCGTGTCGCTGTCGGCGAGATAGACGATGCGCGTGAGCGGCTGGATGCTGGCCGGCACCGGCGTCGGCACGCCGGGCCCCCACGACGGCTTGCCGCTCGCATCGAAACCGGTCAGCGGATAGTGATAAATGGCGCCGGTCTTGTCGAGGCCGGCCCATACGCCGCCGTTGCTGTCGAGGCTGAAGCCGGCCGACACGCGCCGGGTCGTGTTGAACGCGGGCCCGGGGATCGATCCGTCCGGAATCGCGACGTAGCCGCTGGCCGCGTTGAAGTGGAAGAAATAATAGACCGGCGGATTCTGCCCCGCCGCGACGAGGATCCGGTTCGCGCCGACCGACGTCAGCAGCCCGAAGTGCTCGTCGCGCTGCGTGTCGCCCATATTGATGCGCGGGTCCGACGGATACGTGAACGGATCGACGGTGTTCGCGACGAAGGTGCCGCCCGCGGTGCCGCTGTAGACGTGCGTGCCGCTGTAGAACAGCGCGCCGTCGGTGACCGGGTCCGGCGCGGCGATGCCTTCGAAGTTCAGCGACTGCAGCGTCCACCGCAGGCTGCCGGTGCTGCCGTACGCGTGAATGTC
Organism: Burkholderia sp. Bp9099; assembly: GCF_003857805.1. Lineage (NCBI taxonomy): Bacteria > Pseudomonadati > Pseudomonadota > Betaproteobacteria > Burkholderiales > Burkholderiaceae > Burkholderia > Burkholderia sp. Bp9099. The sequence continues at coordinate 23,397 of NZ_QTPU01000016.1, read as the reverse complement.
GGTCGCGCCGTTGCGGCCGAGATCCCAGCTGCCGCCCCACGGGTTGTTGAGCACGTACAGGTTGCCGGCCGTGTCCTTGCCGATGCCGGCCACGCGGGTGAAGCGCTGCGCGCCGACTTGCCCCTTGGTGCCCGTCGTCGTGTCGAGATAGCCGCCGCGCACGCCGAACGTGCCGGCCAGCGCGGGCCGGCCCGCGACGGTATAGCGCTTGATGTTCATGTCGGGGCCTTCGTCGCCGACCATCAGCTGCCCCGTCGCCGCATCGAAACAGAGCGCAGACGGCTGCGACCCGGCGGCCAGCCGGATCGTGTTCAGCAGCGCACCGGCCGGGCTGAATTCGACGACCGCGCCCGCGCTCTTCTGCGCGACCCAGATGTTGCCCGCACCGTCGACGGCGAGCGCGCCCGGCGCCGATACGCCGATGTCGCGCTGCCACACGCCGTCGGTCGTAAACACCCGCACGCGATTGCCATAGAAGTCGCTCGCATAGAGCAGCGAGCCGGCCGTGGCGAGCCCGGTGACGACGTCGATGCGCGGCTGGTCGGTCGCCGCCGTGACCTGAATCAGCTTGTCGCGGAACCGCGTCGCGCGGTTGTAGCGCCCGACCGCGCCGCTGCCGTACCCGTTGCCGGGCTGCAGCGCGACGAACAGCGACGTCGCGTTGCCCGTGATCGCGCTGCCCTGGAATTCCGAGTGCGTGCCGATCGAGCCGACGCTCTTGCCGTTCTGGTAGATCGCGACGCCGCCCTCGTCCTCGTCCCACATCGACGCGGTGTAGATCACGCCTTCGGGCGCGACCCACATCGAACGCGCGACGTTGCCGACGTGCGCGGCGAGCGTGCCGTAGGTGTTCGCCAGCCAGTCGGTGGTGTTGGCCGCGTATCCGGCCGGCGCAATCGTGGCGATCGCGGCGGCGAGCAGCACGGCCTGAATCGGTTTTCCGGCGACCATGGCTGATGCTCTCCTGAATGGTGGAGTCATTCACATGAGGGGGACGGCCGGATGGTTTGAAATCGGCAGTGCGTAAATACTGCCGCCTAAATCATCCGGTGCAGTCGGTATTACATCGCGCGCGCATTCGATAATCGGCTGCAGCGAGAATAGCGTTATATAAATCGAAAAAAATTGTGGACCGCTGGCGCAGACGGCGCGCGCGATTGCGCGAGAGTGAATGACCACTTACGCGCGTACCTTGATATCGAGGAAATCCGGCGTTCACCGACGGGAATATCACCACGGGTCGGAATGCGGCGTATCGGGAATGGGAAGGTTTTTCGGCGGATCGGGAAAATCGCCGGAGGCAGGTAAAGGAACAACTGCCGGCGGGTATTGCCGGCAGACATTGCACCGGCCTGTATCCAGGTCGAATCCAGGCCGGTGCAGATCATTTCATTTGAAACGGGGAAATCACGCGGACGTTGCCGTCTCCCGCACTTCCGCCTGCCTGATCTCGCCGCCGCCGTCCGGATCCGTGTCGTCGCGCGAATCGCCGAGCTGGCCTTCCCACTTCGCGACCACCGCAGCCGCGATCGAGTTGCCGACCGCGTTGGTCGCCGAGCGCCCCATGTCGAGGAACATGTCGACGCCCATGATCAGCAGCAGTCCGGCTTCCGGCAGATGGAACTGGCCGAGCGTCGCCGCGATCACGACCAGCGATGCGCGCGGCACGCCCGCCATCCCCTTCGACGTCACCATCAGCATCAACAGCATCGTGATCTGCGTGCCGAGCGGCAGGTCGATCCCGTACACCTGCGAGATGAACAGCACCGCGAACGTGCAGTACATCATCGAGCCGTCGAGGTTGAACGAGTACCCGATCGGCAGCACGAAGCTCGAGATCCTGCGATTCACGCCGAACCGGTCGAGCGCGTCGAGCAGCTTCGGATACGCGGCCTCGGAGCTCGCCGTCGCGAACGACAGCAGGAACGGCTCGCGGATCAGGCGGATCAGCGTGAACGCGCGCTTGCCGAGGAACGCCACGCCGGCGAGCGTCAGCACGCCCCACAGCAGCGCCAGCGCCAGGTAGAAGCTCGCCATGAACTTCGCGAACGTGAGCAGGATGCCGAGCCCCTCCGTCGTGATCGTCGACGCCAGCGCCGCGAACACCGCGACCGGCGCGAACCACATCACCGCGCCCGTCACCTTGAGCATGACCTGCGCGAGATCGTCGATCACGCCGGTCAGGCGCTTGCCGGCGTCGCCGAGCGCGGACAGCGCGGTGCCGAAGAAGATCGAGAACACGACGATCTGCAGGATCTCGTTGTTCGCCATCGCCTCGGCGATCGATTTCGGCACCAGGTGGACGACGAAATCCTTCAGCGTGAATGCGCCCGTCTTCAGGTTGAGCGCCGCATCGGCGGCCGGCAGCGGCAGGCTCAGGTGACTGCCCGGCTTCAGGATCGTCGCGGTGATCAGGCCGAGCAGCAGCGACGTGAACGACGCGATGAAGAACCAGCCGAACGCCTTCACGCCGACGCGGCCGACCGACCCGCTGTCGCCCATCTGCGCGATGCCGACGGTCAGCGTCGCGAACACCAGCGGCGCGATGATCATCTTGATCAGGCGCAGGAACACGTCGGACAGCAGCGACACATAGCCGGCGACTTCCCTGGCCATTTTCGGGTCGGGAAACGCGCTATGACAGGCGTAGCCCACGGCAATGCCAAGCACCATCGCGATGACGATGTACTTGGTGATGTTGTGCTTCTTCTTCATTAGCAATCCAAATTACAGAATGGGTGTTTCCAACGGCAGGTCGATCGCCGGCATTGAAACGGGGATGGAATTCCGCGAGCGCGGCGCGCCGTTTTCGAATGCCGGAGCCCGTCCGTGGGCATGGCCACGGCGAACAGGGGAGGCATTCTATCGCAAACGCCGGACAATCTTTCAAATCTGAAAGCTAAGGGCGGAATGCGACGCGCGGAACTAGGCGGAGTGGGCCTTCGCCGGTCTGGAGCTTTGGGCTTCGGGCTTCGGGCTTTGGGCTTCGGGCTTCGGGCTTCGGGCTTCGGGCTTCGGGCCTCGGGCCTCGGGCCTCGGGCCTCGGGCCTCGGGCCTCGGGCCTCGGGCCTCGGGCTTCAGGCTTCAGACTTCAGGCTTCAGGCTTCGGGCCTCGAGCCTCGGGCGTCAGGCTTCGGGCACCTGCGCGCCCGTTCGGCCTTGAGCGGGGCGTCGGCGAGCCCGCGGCGTGACGCATCACGCCGGCGACGTACCGGGTCGCGGCATGAACCGGCACAGGCACAGCGGCACCACGACCAGCGCCGCGCCGGCGAGAAACGTGGCCGACGCGCCGAAACGCGCCCACAGCGCGCCGGCGATGCTGCTCGCGAGCAGCATGCAGATGCCGCTCACCAGGTTGAACACGCCGAACGCGGTCCCGCGCAGCGTGGCCGGCGAGGTTTCCGACACCATCGCGGCGAGGATGCCCTGCGTGAAGCCCATGTGCAGCCCCCACACGGCCACGCCGGCGAACATCGAGAGCGTCGACGTGCCGATGCCGAGCAGCAGGTCGGCCGCGATCAGCAGCACCATGCCGGCCGCGAGCAGCACGCGGCGATCGAGCCGGTCCGACAGGATGCCGACCGGCCAGGCGGACGCCGAATAAGCGACGCTCATCGCGACCATCACGCCCGGAATCCACGCCGCATCGAGCCCCGTCTGCTGCGCACGCAGCACCAGGAATGCCTCGCTGAAGCGCGCGAGCGTAAACGTCGCGCCGGCCGCGACGACGAACCAGTAACCGCGGGGAAACTCGCGCAGCGCGTTCCAGCGCAACGGCGAGCGAAAGCGCCGGTCCGGTTTCGACTGCTCCGGCTCACGTACGCCGAAGACGATCAATGCGATCGCGACGAACGCCGGCACCACGGCGAACCACAGCACGGTCCGGATGCGGTCCTCGAACCAGAGCATCAGCACGATCGCGAGCATCGGCCCGAGAAACGCGCCCACGGTATCCATCGACTGACGCAGGCCGAAGCAGGCGCCGCGGATTTCGGGCGGCGCGACGTCGGCCACCAGCGCGTCGCGCGGCGCGCCGCGAATTCCCTTGCCGACGCGGTCGAGCAGACGGGCCGTCACGACCACGGCCGGCGTGGACGCCAGCGGAAACAACGGCTTGGTCAGCGCCGCGAGGCCATAGCCGATCAGCAGCAGCCCCTTGCGGCGCCCGAGCCAGTCGCTGATCGCGCCGGAGAACACCTTGACGATCATCGCCGTCGCTTCGGCCGCCCCTTCGAGCACGCCGAGCGCGGCGACGCTCATGCCCATCGTCGACACCAGATAGATCGGCAACAGCGCATGGATCAGCTCGGACGACAGGTCCATGAAGAGGCTCACGAGGCCCAGGGCCCACACGGTCCGTGGAATCGCAGGCTTGCCGGCAATCGGGGTTGGAGCGCTCATGATCGACCTGCATCGAGGTTGCGGGCGGTGCGACTTGCCACGGGGTTCCCTGTCCCGACAGGACAGGCGCGCCGCGGCGCGGGAACACGTCAGCGCCGGTAATCGGCACACCGCGCGGCAGGACTCGCGTGACTGTGCCGATTGCCCGGCCGTCCGCCACCTCGACACGCGGCGCGGCCGCTGCCCGTTCCGTCAGGCCGCGCACGCCGGCAGTATCCGACCGCTTCGTGACACCGACCGTGACGAGATGCCACGGCCGCCGGAAGATTTCAGGATACAGCGCGCCATGCCAGACCGGCACGCGCGCCGCCCCGCCGGTCACCACCTCGTAGTCGGATCGACAGACTCGCAACACCGAACGGTTCAATGACCGTGCCGGATCAATCCCGACGAACCTCCCCGCGCGACGCGCCCCGCTGGCGCTTCACTCGCCGTCATTGCCTGGCCGCACGCCGTGCTCGTCCGGATCCGGCACGAACGCATCCTTCGGCGTCAGCAAACATCAGACAAAAACAAGAATCCCGGTTATCGCGCAACACTTGTTGACCCTTACTTCCTTTCAAATGATAATGCGTCGCGTTTCGAGATTACGAATCATTACACATGGCAGGTTGGGAAATGAAACACATGTTGCACCCGGCGCGACGGGCCATTCTGGCCGCCATCGCGTGCCAGCCGATCATGGTCGGCGCGGCCTTCGCACAGGAAAACGCAAGTGCGCCGACCGGCACGGCCACCGACGTGTTGCCGGCCGTATCGGTGAGCGCCAGCGCGCTCCGCGATCCGGGGGAAGGCTACAACCCGACGAACGCGGTCAGCGCCACCAGGATCGACGCGCCGCTGCGCGATATCCCGCAGACGGTGAACGTGGTCACGGCCGAAGTGATGCGCGACCAGCATGCGAACTCGCTGCAGGACGTGCTGAAGAACGTCGCGGGCGTCGGGTTCTCGACCGGCGACGGCCAGCGCGACCAGGTCACCATTCGCGGCTTCTCCGCGATTGCCGACCAGTTCGTCGACGGCATTCGCGACGATGCCCTGTATTTCCGGGATCTCTCGAACGTCGACCGGGTGGAAGTGGTCAAGGGCCCGGCTGCCGTTCTTTACGGCCGCGGATCGTCAGGTGGACTGATCAATCGCGTGACGAAAAAACCCGGGGTCGACGTGACCAACTTCGGGATCAGCTACGGTTCGTGGGCCGATCGCCGAGTTGAAGCCGACGTCGGGCGCGTCCTCGCGAACGGCGCGGCCGCCTTCCGGATCACCGGGGCACACGAGGAAGCGAAGAGCTATCGCTCGCAACAGTTCCTGAATCGCACGGCGGTCGCGCCGTCGTTCGAGTTTCGCATCGCGCCGAAGACGACGGTCCTGCTGCAGGCGGACTACCTCGAAGATCGTCGCGTGACGGACTTCGGCATTCCGGCCTATCACGGACGACCGGTCGACGTGCCGGCATCCGCGTATTACGGCGCGGCGAACGCCGGCGACGTGGACTATACGCGATCGCGGGTCTATTCGAGTACCGCGACGATCAAGCACGAGTTCAACGACCAATGGTCGATCCGGAACGCCACCCGCTACTATCACTACTCGCTCGACCGGAACAACACGCTGGTCGGCAGCGTCAACGAGGCGGCCCGGACGTTCACGCTGAATCACGGCAACGTCTATCGCGAGGAACACGGCTGGTTCAACCAGACCGATCTCACGCAGAAGGCCACGCTGTTCGGCATGAAGCACGAGTTGCTGTACGGGATGGAATTCGGCCAGCAGAACAAGGATCTCGTCAGCTACTCGGCGCCCGTCACCGGCGCGAACGGCAAGCCGATGAATTTCGACCTGTTCGCGCCCGCCCTTCCGACGCTGCCGCTGCACACGTCGACCACGCCGACGGCCAACAACCTCGGCATCTTCAAGACCCTCGGGTTCTACACGCAGGACCTGATCAGCTTGAACGAGCAGTGGAAGGCGCTGCTCGGCATCCGCTACGATCGCTTCGAGCAGGAGACGCTCGACCGCCGTCCGAAGCAGCCGGGCCTGTCGCGCACCGATACGGCGTGGAGCCCGCGCGTGGGTCTCGTCTGGCAGCCCACCCGAACGCAGTCGTACTACGTGTCGTGGAGCCGCTCGTTCCAGCCTTCCGGCGAAGCGTTCTCGCTGGCGGCCAACAATGCCGAACTCGCTCCGGAAACCACGACCAACACCGAGATCGGCGCGAAGTACGACTGGCTCGGCGGCAAGGCCACCACGACGATCTCGGTGTTCCGGCTCGACCGCAGCAACATCAAGGTCGCCAATGCAAGCAACACGGCGCTGATTCCGATCGGCGAGCAGCGGACCGACGGCGTGGAACTCAGCGGGGCTGCGGAACTCGGCCACGGCTGGCGCGTGCTCGCGGGCTATGCCTACCTCGATGCCACCGTCACCCAGTCGACGGCCGCGTTGCAGGGCAAGCGCGCCACCCTGACCCCGCGCCACTCCGGCAACCTGTGGCTCACCAAGAATCTCGGCAGCGGCTTCGGCGTTGGCGGCGGCCTGAACCTCGTCGGCGCGCGCATGGCCGATCCGCAGAACACGGTGACGCTGCCGGGTTACGTGACGGCCGACATGATGGCCTGGTATGCGCACGGGCCGATGTCGCTCCAGTTGAACCTCTACAACCTGTTCAACAAGGGCTACATCGTGTCGGCCCACGGCTCGAACCCGAACCTCAACATGCCGGGGGCGCCGCGCAGCGTCATGGCGACGTTGCGATACGAGATGTAGAAGCGGCGCAGTCCCGACGAGGCGTGCCGGGCGGATCGACGACCGTCACCGACCGCCGCCTCGGCAATACCGGATCACGAGCGTCCTGATCCGCGTGACGGCACGCGGACGACGCACATCGTCCGGTGAACGTGTTCGTCGGGCATGCACCGGCGTGGCGGGACCGGTTGATGCAAGCGACGCGGTCGGCACGCGCATCGCCCCGATCCTTCGTCCCGTCCGCCGCGCGTTCGATCTGCTGCAGCCGTACGCGCGACTTCGCGCATACCTCGACCTCAAGCCCGCGTCAGCTTCGCATGCCGCCGCGCGCGGTCGTTCACGATCTGATGGCGCCGGTGATCCGTCATCTTCTTCCAGTCGCGCGCTTCGTCGCGCGTTCGCAGGCATGCCACGCAATAGCCGGTGCGACCGTCGAACGAACACACGTCGACGCAAGGGGACTTGACCGCCATGCTCATCGCCCTCGCGTCGCGGGCACGACTTCGACGGTCACGTGCGACAGGTTCCTGAACCGCTGCAGCACGCCGTGATAGAAGCGCGCATCGCGCTTCGGATCGTCCGTCACCACCGACACGACCGCGCTCATGTGTCCCGGCCCGAGCCGCCACACATGCAGGTCGCCGACCCGGTCGCCCGTGCCTTCGATCGCACCGCGCACGTTGTCCGTCAGGCGGCGATCCGAATTCATGTCGAGCAGGATCCCGCCCGTATCGCGCATCAGGCCGTACGACCAGTTCGCGATCACCAGCGCGCCGATGATGCCGGCCAGCGGATCCATCCAGACCCAGCCGAACGCCCGCGCGAGCAGCAGCCCGACGATCGTCAGGACGGACACGGCCGCGTCGGCGATCACGTGGATGTACGCGGAGCGGATGTTGTGATCGCGCGCCGCCGCCGCGGACGTGCCGTGGTCGTGCTCCTCGAACGCCAGTTCGTGCTCGCGGCCGTTCAGCCGGACGATCGCGTTGAATTCATGCGGCTCGGGAATGGCTTCGGTCGACTCCAGATAGCCGCCGCGACTTTGCATCGCGAACGCCTGACGGCTGCCGTCCGGGCGGATCGTCGTCACCGACACCGCGCTCGCATCGACGAGCTTCGTCTCGTGCGTCGCAGGCGCGACGCGGAACACCGGCGGGACGCCTTCCTCGAACACCGACACGACGAATACGCCCTGCCGATCGAAGATCTGGCGCGCTTCCGCTTCGTGGTCGTGCGCGTGATCGTCGTGATCGTCATGACCATGCCCGTGATGATGCCCGTGATGATGACCATGACCGTGGCCATGATGGTCGCCGCTCAGCAGCCACACGCTCGCGATGTTGACGAGCAAGCCGGCAACCGCGATCGGAATCGCCTCGCCGAAATGAATCGGGACCGGTGCGAGCAGGCGTGCGACCGCCTCGTACCCGATCAGCAGCGCGATCATCGCGAGCACGATCGCGCTCGTGAAACCCGCGAGATCGCCGAGCTTGCCCGTGCCGAACACGAAGCGCGGGTCGCGCGCATGCTTGCGCGCATAGGTATAGGCGAGCGCGGCGATCAGCATCGCGCCCGCGTGCGTCGACATGTGCAGGCCGTCCGCGATCAGTGCCAGCGAACCGAACAGTGACCCGCCGACGATCTCCGCCACCATCATCGCCGCGCACAGCGCGATGACCATCCAGGTCCGGCGTTCGTTCTGCTCGTGCGCGGCGCCGAGAAAGATGTGGTCGTGCCCTGCGCCGAATGCGTCGTTGCTGAAGCTGTTCATTCCGCCTCCGGTTACTTGAAGTAGCTGTGCACGACTTCGATCAGCTGTTCGGTCGCGCTGCCTTCGTCGTCGTGACCTTCGGCGTCGACCAGATGGCTGCGGATGTGATCCTCGAGCACGACCGCGAGCAGGCCGTTCATTGCGCCGCGACCGCTCGTGATGAGGCGGAGGATTTCGTTGCAACCGCGCTCGTCCTCGAGCGCGCGTTCGATCGCTTCGACCTGTCCTTTGATCCGGCGGACACGGTTCAGCAGCTTCTGCTTTTCCTGGATGGTGTGGCTCATGGTGGTCCCTTCATATACCGGGGGGGACTATATATCAAATCGCGTTTCCATATAGGGGGAGGGGTATTTTCCGGAAAAACCAGACGAATGACGCGCGCCTCGCAGGCCGCCCGGCCGCCAGTCACCGCAGCCGCCGCCAAAGTTAACTTGTAGAACTCGTAACGTATGAGTAGCATTTGCTACATGAATTCACTCACGACATGGTCGCTCCTCGTGCTGACCCTTCCCACGCAGAACGCGACGGCTCGCATGCGGTTCTGGCGCGCGCTCAAGGCAAAAGGCTGCGCGGTGCTGCGCGACGGCGTCTACCTGCTGCCCCACTCGGAAGCGCATGAACGGATGCTGCGCGAGCTCGCGGACGCGATTGCCGACAGCGGCGGCAGCGCTCACCTGTTGCGCGCGCCGAGTCTCGATGCGTCGCAGGAGCGGGAATTCCGCGCGCTCTTCGATCGCGGGGAAGACGACGCCGCCTTTATCCAGGCCCTTGCGGACGCCCGCAAGACCCTCGCCGGACAGTCGGCCTCGGAACTGACGCGCTTGCTGCGCCGCATGCGCAAGGATTTCGACGCCATCCGTGCGATCGACTATTTCCCGGGCGACTCGGCCACCCGCGCCGAAGTCGCGCTGCAGGATTTCGTCGCGCTGGTCGACACCGTGCTGTCGCCGGGCGAACCGCACGCCGCGGACCGCGCGATCCGGCCGCTGGCGATCGGCGAATTTCAGGGCCGCACCTGGGCGACGCGGCAGCGAATGTGGATCGATCGCGTCGCCAGTGCCTGGCTGATCCGCCGCTTCATCGACGCACGCGCCCGCTTCGTCTGGCTCGCGTCGCCGGCGGATTGCCCGGCCGACGCGCTGGGCTTCGATTTCGACGGCGCGACGTTTACGCATGTCGGCGAGCGCGTGACGTTCGAGGTGCTGCTGGCGAGTTTCGGGCTCGACAACGACCCCGCGCTGATGCGGCTCGGCGACATCGTGCATGCGCTCGACGTGGGCGGCCCCACGGCGCCCGAAGCGATCGGCTTCGAGGCCGTGATGGCCGGCACGCGCCAGCAGGCAGAGAACGACGACCGGTTGCTCGAGCAGATGGGCGCCGTGCTCGACGCCCTGTACGCACACTTCACGTCGAACGGCAAAAACCAAACCGCGGCCAGATCATGACCACCTCCATCGCCACCACCGAACCGACCTACTCACTTGGCCAGCTGGTCGCCTACATGCTGCGTCTCGGCACGTTCGGCTTCGGCGGGCCGGTCGCGCTCGCAGGCTACATGCGTCGCGACCTGGTCGAACGTCGCGGCTGGATCACGGAAGCCGACTACAAGGAAGGGCTCACGCTGGCCCAGCTCGCACCGGGGCCGATGGCGGCCCAGCTCGCGATCTATCTGGGCTTCGTGCACTACCGCCTGCTCGGCGCGACGCTCGTCGGCTTCGCGTTCGTGCTGCCGTCGTTCCTGATGGTGGTCGCGCTCGGCTTCGCGTACTCACATTTCGGCGGGCTGTCCTGGATGCAGGCCGTCTTCTACGGCGTCGGCGCCGCGGTGGTCGGCATCATCGCGATGAGCGCCTACAAGCTCACGACGAAAACCGTCGGCCACGACAAGCTGCTCTGGGCGATCTTCGTCACGCTTGCCGCCGTGACCTTCATCACGGAATCGGAAATCGCGTGGCTGTTCGTGGTCGCGGGCCTGGTCGGCTGGCTGTGGCGTGCCCCGCCCAAGTGGCTGCAGCGCGGCGGGCTGAACGCGGTTGCTGCCGCCAACCTGCCGGCAGCCAGCGGAATATTGAGCGGCATCGACCTGCCGCAGCTCGTTCAGATCGGCGCGTTCTTCATGAAGGCCGGCGCGTTCGTGTTCGGCTCCGGGCTGGCGATCGTGCCGTTCCTTTATGGCGGCGTCGTCACCGAACATCACTGGCTGAACGACAAGCAGTTCGTGGATGCCGTGGCGGTCGCGATGATCACGCCCGGCCCGGTCGTGATCACGGTCGGCTTCATCGGGTATCTCGTGGCGGGCTTCCCGGGCGCACTCGTCGCCGCACTCGGCACGTTCCTGCCTTGCTATCTGTTCACGGTCATCCCCGCACCTTACGTGAAGAAGTACGGGCACCGTCCGGGCGTCAAGGCGTTCGTCGACGGCATCACCGCCGCAGCCGTCGGGGCGATCACCGGCTCCGTCCTCGTCATCGCGAAACGCTCGATCGTCGACCTGCCGACCGCGCTGCTCGCGGTCGCGACCGTGCTGCTGTTGTGGCGTTTCAAGAAGTTGCAGGAGCCGGTCGTCGTCACGGCTGCCGCGCTCGTCGGGCTCGTGGCCTACCCGCTGCTCCATCATTGAGCCGCATTGCCGGGAGGCGGCCGTGACGCATCGGACGACGTTCGTCCGCCATACAGGAGGCGTGCCGTGAAATGGATTACGCGCGAACGGCCGAAGGTCGACCGCATCGCATGTCCGTGGCTGATTGCGCGGTTCATCGACGATGCGCCGGAATTTCTCTACGTCCCGGGTCCGGACGTCCTGCGACTGGCGGACGAAACGGGCGCGGTGCCCTACGACGTGCCGGGCGTCGAGCTTGGCCACCATGGTGAACGCTGCAGCTTCGATGCGTTTCTCGACCGCTACCGGCTCGACGCCCCGGCGCTGCTCAAGCTCGCCGCGATCGTGCGCGGCGCCGATACCGGACGGCTCGATCTCGCGCCGGAATCGGCCGGGCTGTACGCGATCTCGATCGGCCTGTCCGGACACTTCGCCGACGATCACGAGCAACTGCGGCACGGCATGGTGATGTACGACGCGCTCTACGCGTGGTGCCGGCGTGATGCACGTCCCTAGCAGCCGCCGCGCGTCGACGCTCGCCAGCCGGATGCTGCCGGCGGGCGCGGACAAGGCCGCATGGCTCATCCTCGCCAGCCGCGGCATGCGCGGTTTCTGCGATGGATTCATTGCCGTGCTCCTGCCCGCGTATCTGCTGTCGCTCGGGCTGTCGCAACTGGATGTCGGCCTGATCGGTACCACGACGTTGACGGGTTCCGCCATCGCGACGATCGCGGTCGGCATGCTCGCGAGCCGCTTCACGCAGCGCCGCATGCTGACGCTCGCGGCGGCATTGATGGCGGCGACGGGCATCGGCTTCGCGAGCGTCTCCACATTGTGGCCGCTGTTCGTCATCGCCTTCGCCGGCACGCTCAATCCGAGTTCCGGCGACGTCAGCCTGTTTCTGCCGCTCGAACAGTCGCGCCTGGCGCAAGCCGCCGACGGCGACGCTCGCACGGCGCTGTTCGCCCGCTACAGCCTCGTCGGCGCCGTATCGGCAGCGCTCGGATCCCTCGCGGCCGGCCTGCCGATCGCGGTTGCGTCACATACCGGAATCTCGACGCTGGGCGCGATGCGCGGCATGTTTCTGGTCTATGCGGCCACCGGTGTCGTCGTCTGCATGCTGTATCGGCGGCTGCCGCGCCAGGCAGTTCGCGCGGCGCAGGCAGCGCCGCCGCTCGGCCCGTCACGCCCGATCGTCGTGCGGCTGGCGATGCTGTTCAGCGTCGACGCATTCGCGGGCGGTCTCGTCGTCAACTCGCTGCTGTCGCTGTGGTTGATGCAGCGCTTCGGGCTCTCGATCGCCGCGGCCGGCCAGTTCTTCTTCTGGGCGGGCCTGCTCTCGGCCGGCTCGCAGCTCGCGGCCGCGCCGCTGTCGCGCAGGATCGGCCTGCTGAACACGATGGTGTTCACGCATATTCCGTCGAGCGTCTGCCTGATCGGCGCCGCGCTCGCGCCGTCGTTGCCGCTGACGTTGACACTGTTGCTGATGCGAAGCGCGCTGTCGCAAATGGATGTCCCGACCCGAACCGCCTATGTGATGGCGGTCGTCACGCCAGCGGAGCGACCGGCAGCGGCCAGCTTTACATCCGTCCCGCGCAGCCTCGCGGCCGCTGTCGCGCCGACCTTGGCCGGCGGCCTGTTCGGCCTCGGCTGGCTCGGTGCGCCGCTGGTCGCATGCGGCGCGCTGAAGATCGCGTACGACCTTTCGCTGCTGGCAGCGTTTCGCCACGTCGAACCGGACGACGGCCGGGCACGGTAATCGCGGCCACGGTCGAACAGCAGACGAGCGGGGGAACCATGCAAAGCGATGCCGCCGCCGTGCCAATGCGGTGGCGGCCGTCGCGGGAGGCAATCATGAAGGATCCTGGACGCTGGCGCTACGGCCTGCCGCTGCTCGTCGCGCTATTAGGCGGGCTCGGCACGTCGGGCCTGCCGATTCACCGGGTCTTCGCCGCGGGCGAAGGCGCCTCGACCGGCGCCCTGCCGCTGAAGCATGTCGCGGACATCGCGTTGCCGGGCCGCGCGACACGACTCGACTACGCAAGCCTGGACCCGAGCCGCAACCTGCTCTTCATCGCTCACCTCGGCGACGGCGAAGTGATCGCTTTCGATACGCATGCATCGCGCGTGACCGCCCGGATCGCGGACGTATCGTCGGTACATGGCGTGCTTGCCGTGCCGGCGCTGTCGCGCATCTACGCGTCTGCGACCGGCTCCGACGAGATCGTCGCGATCGACGCCGCGACGCTGAAAATCGTCGCACGCATGCCGGGCGGGCATTATCCCGACGGCATGGCCTATGCGGCCGACCTGCACAAGCTGTACGTATCCGACGAATACGGAAAAACGGAGACGGTCATCGATGTCCGCAGCAACCGGCGCGTCGCGACGATCCCGCTCGACGGCGAGGCCGGCAACACGCAGTACGACCCGGTTTCCCGACACATCTTCGTGAACGTTCAGACGCGGCGCCAGCTCGTCGAAATCGATCCGGCGACGGACCGTGTCGTCGACCGGTTCGACTTGCCGGGTGCGAAAGGCAATCACGGGTTGCTGATCGAGCCGCGCGCCGGCCTCGCCTTCATCGCGTGCGAGGACAACGACGCGCTCCTCGTCTTCGATATGCGCGCACGGCGCATCGTCCGCACGTTCGACCTCGGCGGCGGCCCGGATGTGCTGGCGTTCGATTCGGCGTCGGACGTGCTCTATGTTGCGGGTGAAGCCGGCATCGTTTCGATGTTCAGCGTCCGGGGCCGGAGCGTTGCCAAGATCGGCGAAGGCCGGCTCGGGCCGAACGCGCACGTCGTCGCTGTCGATCCGGGCACGCATCGCTCGTATTTCCCGCTGAAGGATGTCGGCGGCCGGCCGGTGCTGCGCGTGATGGAAGCCGCGAGCGCTGCAAAGCCGGCCGGCCCGGTGCCGCCCGGTGCAGGAACGTAACGGGCGAGCATGATCGGCGGCATCCGTCGTCACGCAGTATCTCGTCCGGTTCGATTTGACACGATCGGCAGCCTGTCGGTTGTCGGCGCCGCCGCCGCGCGTCAGGCCGAACCGATTCTCGCCGGCACGCCGCCCACGATCCGGTCGCGGCGTTCTCCGTCGAACGAAAACACGTCGCGCTCGGCCAGGTCGATCGTTGCCCGCCGACGGGACGACGAATCGCCCCGCCGGCCATGCGCTCGCCGGACGCATTCACCCGGCTGCCTGTTACCGGTCGTACTCGAAGGCCTCGGTGAAGAGCGTGTCGACCGGATCGGACCAGCTCAAGTTCACGAACGAGAAGTCCGCGCTGCCCGTCCAGCCGGCCACCGACGGGAACGCGACGCCCTGGTCGCCCGGCACGTTGAGCGTGACCGAGGCGCCCGGCTGGACCGGCGACGCCGATGCCGAACCGTTGACGAACGTCGCCGCCGGCTGCCCGGCCGCGGTTGCGCGAATCTGCACGTTGCCGCGTTTGACGAACGGCAGACCCGATTTCGACGTCCAGCCCAGCGGGAAGGTCGCGCCGCCCGCGAACGTGTTGGCGGAGCCCGGCGTCAGCTTGTCGCGCGTGGACTGCGCCAGATCGTGCCACGCGTACTGGCGCAGCGCGTCGGGCGACGGCGACGGCGTACGCAGCCGGACCGTGTAGTGCCGGGCCGGCGTCGACGTGTTGCCGTTCTGGTAGATGTCGATCGTATAGGCGCTGAACGGCTTGATGTCGGCCAGCTCCGCGGTGCTCAGTTGCGGCTTCGCCCATGCGGTATTGTTGCGCGGCGCGTCGCCGGGCCACGTGAACAGGCCCTGGTTGGCCGGATCCTGCGCGACGCCGGCCAGACGGAAGTTGTTGCGGCACTGCGGGTTCTTCGCCAGTGCGGCGAGTTGCGCCGGCGTCTGCCCGCTTGCGATCTGCGCGCGGATGTTCAGCGTGTCGCAGGTCCCGCTCGACGGCTGGAGAAACACGCCGTTGCGCAAGCCGGGGCCGTTGACGATCGCGAAGTCCACCGCGGTGCCGGCCGCGTCGACGGCACCCACCTGCAGGTTGAGCGAATCGACGAACGCGTTGGTCCCCGTCGACGGATTGGCCGGATTCAGCCAGTCCCACTTCTGTGCGTTCGCATTGACCTTGCTCAGCACCGCGCGCTGATTGCCGACCACGCGCCAGCCGGTATCGCCGTTCGCGAGACTGCCCGCCCGCACCGCGAGCTGTACATGCTGCTGCATGCCGTCGCGAATCCCGTCGCTGCGCGTCCACGCGAGCTTGACCCACATCGTGTCGCTGGCAACGACGCGGATGACTTCCGGCAAGCTGAAGCTCGCGTTGTTCATCGCATCGTCGGCCACGATGCCCGGCGTGCCGCCTGCCGGCGCGCCGAACTCCTGGTCGACCGACATCCCGTTGTTGAGGTACGCGGAAGGCACGCCTGCATTCAGCGCGCCGGACGCGACGTCGTCGACGAAGATCCGGCCGCATGCCGATACGCTGCCGCCCGTGCGCGCAGCGCCGGTCGAACCGGCGAAGCACTGGTTGAGCGCGCTCTGCAATGCCGCCAGATCGCTGGCGCTCGGCAGGTTCGACACCACCGCGCCATTGATGGTCGCGGCGGCCGGCAGGCTGGCCTTGTCGCTCGCCTGCGGCGCGACGCCGGGCGCGAGCTGAAGCTGCACCGGCGTATCGCTGGACGCGCCCGCCACCGAGCTGATCTGGACGCCGCCATCCGGCAGGACGTTGATCTTGATCTGGTCGAGCAGCCGGTCGAGACCCGGCGCGCCCGCCGTCAACGGGCCGGAAATCAGGTCGACGCCCGCATTGCCGGTGGCGGCCAGCAGGTCGGCCAGCGCCGACGAATAGGCTTGCACCGTGCTGGCGACGGCCTGGGCCGTGACCTTGCTTTGCAGCAAACCGGTGTCGGCCAGCAGCTTGGTCGGGTTGTCGCCGACGATCGTGGCGGCAATCGCGTTCGTGATCGGCGTGATGTTGATCGTCTGCGTGCCGGCCGTGGCGCTGAGTGCGATCAGCGTGGCCTGCGAGTCGGCGACGTTGCCGTATGCGGACAACGCGAAAGGCGCGGTCAGGCCGGTCACCGTGCATTGAAACGCGCCGGTCGACGCATCGGCCGGGCAGTCGACCGCTTTGCCGGTCGCATCGACCAGTTTCACGGTGGCGGCCTGCATCGCGGCGCCGGCGGCCGCGACCCCGCTGACCGTCTGCGCGGCGGGCGGTGCGGGTGGCGAGGAGGAATCGCTGCCGCCGCCACAAGCCGACAGGACAAGCACTGCAATACCGGATACGACAGGTGTGAGTTTCATTGCGTTTCCCCCGAGCCCCTTCTGGTTGATGCGTGTCACATACATTGCGCGTGCACGCTGAATGGCGAGGATTCTCGCAAAGACGATTTTCTCGATCATCATTCAGGTGGATGAAAATCGGGAAATAACAGGGCATGAAATGCAAATAACCTGTGTTAGCCTGAAAAAAATTCGGTATTCGAAGCAATATCGTCAGACAAAATCAGAATACGAAGATCGCGAAGCGACGGGGTGAACACATGCAACGAGACCAACTCATCGGGGACCTCTATGAGGCCGCGCTGCATCCGGACGGTTTTCTGGAAGTTTTTCACCGGGTATCCGAATCGCTCGGCGCAGACGTATTTCACATGTTCAGTTGGGACGTCGCGCGCAATGCCCCGAAATTCTCGATCTATTCGCCGCGCGCGGAATTCGACGAGATCATCGCGCTCTACGATCAGTATTACGGCGCGCTCGATCCGCGCCGCGGCTTCGTCGAGAACGCACCGCTCGGCGAATTCGTTTGTTGTCAGGATCACCTGACCGAGCGCGACGTCGAACGCAGCGAGTTCTTCCAGGACTATCAGATTCCGTCGGGATTTCGCTACCTGATGGGGATTCGCTTCGCGCGCCCCGGCAGCGACAACATTCTGCTCGGGTTACTGCGCGCGCACGGCCGCACACCCTATTCTTCAGAAGAACGCGCGACCCTGACCGGTATGGCCGGGCATCTGCAGCGCTCGATCAACCTGTGGCAAGACGCACGAGTGCTGCATCGCGACGCCACGCTCGGCGCCGAACTGATGGAGGAGCTGGGCCTTGCCGTCTTTGCGCTCGACCGGCACGCGCGCGTCCAGTTCGTCAACCAGGCGGCCGAGTCGATGCTGCGCGCCACCACCTGCCTCAAGCTCGAGAACGGGCACCTGAGCGCGACGAGCGCGCCCCAGAACGAGGCACTCAAGGCGGCGCTGGCGCGCGTCGCGAAGACCCGCAAGAGCGAGAGTCTTGCCCTTTCCGGCACGTTGGCCGCGGCGCACGAGATTTTTCTCGGCATCGCGGCATTGTCCGGACAGGCGCTCCATGCCACGTTCGGCGATGCGACGATACTGATCACGGTCAGGCGACGCAGCGGCGCCCCGCTCGTCGTCGCACAACAGCTGCGGCAATCGTTCGGCTTGTCGAGCGCCGAAGCCGCGGTCGCGGAAGCGTTGATCAGCGGCAAGACGCCCGACGAATGTGCGGCGAGCGCCGGCGTGTCGCTTGCGACGGTTCGCAGCCAGTTGCGTGCGATCTATGAAAAGACCCACTCGCGGAATCAGGCTGAAGCGGTCGGTCGGATGCTGTGGGTCCTACCGCAACACAAGCGCACGAATTGATACGTCGAAACGGCGAGCGGGGCAGCGGTCAAAACGCTTTGGCATTTTTTTAGCTTGTCGGTGGAGGACGTACGCGTTCCTTGAGCAGGATCTTGGCTGAACCCGATGAGAATTCGTCGGAACTCGGTGGTGCTGCTCAATCATTGGCGGCTATACGATGGACGCGATACTTCCTCGTCCCATGCAATTTGCATGGTTCGTTAGCCCCGGCAAGTTTCACGGCCATTGTCGGGGCCTTTTTTGATTTCAGTTCCTGTCCCATTCGCTCGCCGACGCGGCCATGCCGACCTGCGATCGGCTGTCGCGACGCGCGACGGCGAGACGGCTGGTGTGCACACTCGCTGCACACATGCCGGCCATATTCCCGGTGTTTCAGGGCCGCTCCAATTGCCCCAATGGCGTCCGTTCCAGCAGGACGGCGAACAGATGAGCGCTCGGCCACGGCCAGCACGGCGGCCGGGGTGATTTGGTATGGGAGGTATCCGGAATTTCGTGTGTGAGGCGGGTTAAAACTCAGACTCCGATGCTGAGTCGTTCCGGGCAAAGCAATGCAAGCTGCGGCATCACGCTTCTCCAGGCGTGCCGGGAGCCTGTCCACTTGGCAACGACGTTGCGCAAGGCCAACCGGATCGGCACGAGCGCGTGCCGACATTTGCGCCTGCGGCGGATCCAGGCGTGGTGCGCGAGGCTGAGGGGGCGGACAGCACGTCTGGCGCACGGCTGGATCGGCCCGCGACTCACCATCGAACCGATGGAGCGCTGGCGGCGCCATGGCATGGCGTCGAACGCCAACTATTCGCAATACTTACGAAATCAGAAGCGTGCGCAAACCCTGTTGGTGTGCAGTCAATGCGACCCTGCCGATCTATCCGGCGGGTAGCGTTTAAACAGCACCGATGCATTGACGCCGCCAAACCCGAACCCGTTGGACAGTGCGATCTCGACGGGAACGCGCCGTGCGGAAGGCCCGATCAGGTCAAGTCCGGCAGCGGCTTCGTCGGGGTTCTCGAGATTCAGCGTTCCGGGCAGCACGCCATCCCGGAGTGCGAGAATGGAAAACGCCGCTTCGATGGCGCCCGCCGCGCCGAGCAAATGCCCGGTTGCCGACTTGGTCGAGGAAATCGCCGGGCCGGCGCCCACGCCGAAGACAGCCTTCAGCGCCTCGATTTCGCCAGCGTCGCCGACCGGCGTCGATGTCGCATGCGCATTGACGTAGTCGACTTGCTCCGGGGCGATTTCGCCCATCGCCAGGGCCAGCTTCATCGCCCGCATGGCGCCGGATCCGTCGTCGGGACCGGCGGTCATGTGATAGGCGTCCGCCGTGGTTCCGTACCCGATGATTTCCGCGATCGGTCGGGCGCCGCGTGCGAGGGCATGGTCCAGAGACTCGACCACGAGCATGGCCGCTCCCTCGCCCATGACAAATCCGTCACGATCGCGGTCGAACGGGCGCGAAGCGCGAATCGGCTGATCGCCGAAGCCGGTCGACAACGCTCGCGCCGCCGCGAATCCGCCCAGGCTGACCTTGTCGAATGCCGCTTCTGCGCCGCCCGCCAGCACGACATCGGCCTCACCGGTCCGGATCATGCGCATTGCGTCGCCGATCGCCTGCACGCTCGCCGCACAGGCCGTCACCGGACAGCCGAGGGGCCCACGGAACTGATGCTTGATCGAAATCTGGCCGGCCGCCAGATTCGAGAGAAAGAACGGAATGGTGAATGGCGACAACCGCCGCACGCCACGCGTCTCGCCGATCCTGACCGCCTCCGCCAGCCCGGGAAACCCACCGATGCCCGACGCCACGACCGTCGCTGTCCGCTCGCGTTGATGCTCGGCTTGCGGAGCCCATCCGGCTTCCGTCAGCGCCTCGTCTGCCGCAACCATCGCCATCTGGATGAAGCGGTCCATCTTCCTCAGTTCCTTGTTCGGCACCGAGAGTTCCGGATCGAAACCGCCGTCGGGATCGTCGGCCTTCCCCTGTACGGTCCCGCCGACCTTGGCGGACAGTTCACCGACGATGTCGTCACCGAGCCGGCGAAGCCCGGAGCCGCCTCCGATCAGGCGCTGCCACACCAATTCCTTACCGCAACCCAGCGGGGACACAATGCCAATACCGGTTACCACCACTCGAAGCGTCATTTCACCTTCCCCTCACGGACCAGGACCAGCTGACCCACATCGTTAAAGCCGTTCATCTTCAGGCACACCTTTAGTAGTGCTGTATTGCGCCGAGCCACTTCAGGAGAGAGCCGGAGCCGCCCGACTCGCGGCGGACCCTGGACCTTCCCGATGCGCGTCGCGAATTCGCTGCGCTCGTCAGAACGCGTGCGACACATGCGCACTGCGCGACATGTTGAGCGGCACGCCGTACTCCAACGCGTCGAGGTTCAGCGCTGCGCGCGTTTGTTGATCTATCTCGATCCAGAACGGCAAGGTCGGCTTGCCTTCGATCATTTGCGGCGGCGCAGCGCGATGCACATTGACCCCCATGCGCTTCAGAAGCCGTTCGTTGCCGAGCACGGAGAATGCAATGAGACGGTCGGCGCCATGCGCGTGCGCGACACGGACGATTTCGGACATCAGGGAGCGCGTGTTTTGCCACGATTCTTCCGCCGTCAACGACTCGCCGCTCCGCATGCTCATCGCGAAGCGGGACAGTTCCCACACATTGCGCGTACTGGGAAGGGAAGCACCGCCCATCAAATCCGGAAAAACTTCACCCAGCAGATAAGGCTCGTCGGTCGGCAACAACCGGCCGCAACCGACGATTTCGCCGCTGCGGTCGAAAGCGACGACATAAAGGGGGGCCGCGTGATCGAAGTCGTCAAATTCGATGCCATCGTCCGTAGGCAATGACCAGCCGAGTTCCTGTATGAAGACCTTATGCCGAAACTTCGCAAGTCGATACATCGTCTCGTGACTCAAATCAGCGCTGTTTCCCGACAATAAAGTCAGCATCGCGAATGCCCTCTCTCTTATCTTCAGAATTGTTAGGCGCGATTGGACCCGAAATTGAAAAGACAAGAAAGCTGCCCGAATGGGCAGGTGGCAGGCGTCTGGACGCCACTTCAACACCCGCCGCCAGATAACAATTCAGTATCCGACACCATGTTTGCCGATCGATATTTCAAATATTGACGACGATCCTTGAATAATTTATAAAAAATCGATCAGCGCACCAACCACGAAATACAGCCCCTTTAGGGACAAGATTGACCAAAAAGGTAATGATATGCAGGCCTGGACAGAGAAGTATCTGAATGGATACGCTGGGGCAAAATCCGTGGCTGACGTGTTTCTGGAGTTCACGGCAGACGTGCGAGCACTTGGATTCGAGTACTGTTCGTTCGGTCTGCGCGTTCCGTTGCCGGTCAGTCATCCGCGGTTCATGCTGCAGTCCAACTATCCGGAGACCTGGGTCGAGCGCTATGTGAGCCAAAACTATTTTGCCGTCGATCCGACGGTCCGGCATGGGCTCAGTCGGCTGACACCCCTGATCTGGCGCGCCGACAGCCAGACACAAAATGTCGAATTCTGGGACGAAGCGGAGCACTTCGGCTTGCGCCACGGCTGGTGCATGCCATCCATCAGCCGCACCGGGGCGATCGGACTCGTGACCATGGTGCGATCGGACGAGCCGATCGAGGAGCGTGAACTCGCGGAAAAGGGATACCAGATGTCATGGCTCGCGAACACCGCCAACTGCGCGATGAGCATGCATCTGCTTGCGCAGCTTGCGCCCGAATATGCCGTCGAGTTGACGGCACGCGAGCGCGAAGCGTTGCAATGGTCCGCCGCGGGGAAAACCTACTCCGAGATTGGCAAGATCATGTCTGTCGACGAGCGGACCGTGAAATTTCACCTCGTCAATGCAATGCGCAAATTGAATTCGGCCAACAAGACCGAGGCCGCGGTCAAGGCGGCAATGCTGGGGCTCTTGTTCTGACGTCATTTGCTTCGTCGCTCACTCGCTGAATAGCGAAGATCGACTCAGCGAGCCGACAGTGTGACCGCAATCTCCGCGGTCAGCGTTTCAGCGCCCGAGTTCGACTGGATGCAGGTGACCGGCGCGGCGCCGCAAGCGTCGATGCCAGTCGCCAGTTTCACGTAGTGTTCGTCGGGACAGAGATTGTTCGCCGGATCGAAGCCGATCCAACCGAGATGGTCGACATAGACTTCAGCCCACGCATGATCGATTGCCTGGATTCCGTCGTCGCCTATCAGATAGCCCGAAGCGAAGCGCGCGGGAATGCCGAGCCGACGCGCCACGGCGATGAATACATGAGCATGATCGCGACAGGTCCCGTGGGAACTGATCCACGCAGCTTCTGCATCGGTGGCGTCGTCGCAATTCTCCGCCCCGGATGCAAGGCGATCGTGCACGATGTCCATCAACTCGTGTAGTTGCAGAAGACGGTTTTGCGTGCTCTTCAGGGCAGAGGCAAGCTCCATCAGCGAGTCTCCGGGACGCGTGAGAGGCGACTCGCGCAGGAACAGCCACGGATTCGTACGATCGTCTGCAGAACCGAGCACCCCATCCTTGTTGTGCGTCGTCACTTCGCCGCGTGAAACGATGACGATCTCCTTGTGGTCGTTTGAGTGACACACAAGGTCGACATGGTTGCCGAATCCGTCGATGTACGACAATGCCGGCTGCATGTCGTTTGCAAGCAATTCCCAGTGCCCGACCGTCTGACCGGGATTCGACGACGGTCGCAGTCGAAGGCGCTGCAATACCTGCTGCAACGGCTCGTCGAGGGCATAACGCAGGGTATGGGTGATCCCGATATGCATTGCAGTGCTCAATCGAAGTTGTAGGCCTGGGCGATTTCGAGCCCCAGTCGCTGGTTGCGCCGAATGAAGCCGGTCAGGAACTCGTGCAGGCCGTTCTTGAAGACTCGTTCGATCGTACTGTCGGAAAGCATCGTGAGCGTCTGTGCGGCGGTGCCGTGGCACGCGTGAGCGATGCCATGTTCTTTCACGAGCAAGTTGAGACTCGACATGACGCGTCCGTAGCAATAGCGCAGCGAGCGCGGCATGCGGCCGTTCAGGACCAGGTAGTCCGCGATGTTCAGCGGCTTGTACTGCACACCGTACACCCAGCGGTACGAGTTGTTTGCCTCGACCGACCGCAGGATCGATTCCCAGTGGTTGGTATCGAGGATCGTGCCCACGTGCGACACCGACGGCAGCAGCAGGTGGTATTTCACGTCGAGGATCCGCGCGGTGTTGTC